>CALUZM010000076.1 GCA_944325245.1 uncultured Massilimicrobiota sp.
CAATAGCTCCAGTTATTGCTAATTTTCTCATTCCTAATTTATCATATATTTTTCCAGCAATTGGTCCAACAAATGCCATCACCAATGATCCAGGAAGAGTAACCAAACCAGATATTGTTGCTGAATAGCCTAAAATATTTTGAATATATAGTGGCAATAGAATTGATGATCCCATCATAATAAAATAAAGAATCATACTATTGAAAACACTTAAAGAAAATTGAAAGTTCTTAAACACTTTTATCTCTAAAAAAGGATGACTTAAATGCAACTGACGATAAACAAAGAATATTCCACCAACAACCCCTATAAGAAGCGGACATATAAACATATAAGATGTAATGCCTTGACTAGCATTTCCTATACCCAATGTCAAGCCACCAAATGCCATGGCACTCAACAAGAAGGAAACAACATCAAATTTTTTGATTGTCGTTTCTATAACATCTTTCATGACTAGACAAGCATAAATAACAGAAATCAACATAATGACAAATGAACATACAAAAATCATTCGCCAGCCAAATGAATCCACAATAATTCCAGCCAAAGTTGGTGCAATAATGGGTGCTGCTCCAATAGAAAGTCCATACCATCCCATAATTGTTCCTCTTTTTTCAATCGGATAAATACTTAATAGGATAACTTGAGCAATTGAAGATGTCACACCATTGCTACAGGCTTGAAAGATTCGTCCAATCATTAACACAAAAAAATTAGGAGCTATAATACAAATCCCTGTTCCTACTAGAAAAATGGACAAAATGGAAATATACAATTTTCTAGTTGAAATACGAGTAATCAAAAAAGCCGTTAAAGGCATCATAATAGCCATAACAAGAGAATATGCACTTGTTAACCACTGCCCCGTAGAAGAGCTTATATGGAAATCAACCGTAATAGGTGGCAAAGCAGTTGTTAAAGCTGTTGATAGCAAAGATGTAGCAATACAGCTTATAATAATATTTACAAAAATCAGTGTCCTTGTTTTATCAGAAATGATATCACTTTTTGTCATATTCGTTTCTCCTCCCCTTTATAAAACACTAATGATTATCCATTCTGTGCCAGACTTTTTGATTGATATTATCAACCATCTTCATCAAAATCTGTTCTGTAAACTCAATTTCTTCATTGGTTAGTCCCTGACATATTGTCTCATAAAAACTCTGATGAATAGATTTAATGCGTTTAGCTGCCGGAATAGCCAATTCAGTTAAATATAAACGCTTAATGCGTTTATCATTTTTATCTGGAATAATTCTTATATATTCAATCTGAGTTAATTTTTTGACAATCTTAGTCACTGTCGCCTTATCTACACGAATACATTCAACCATTTCTTGGGCTGAAGCCCCTGGATGATCATACAAATATTCAATATAGAATTGTTGTCCCCAGCCTATCTCATATTCAGCCAGTCCATGATCATAATACATTTTCATAAGTCTATCTAATATTGAAACATTTTGTCCAATACGGGAAAAATTTTCCATTTGATTCACCTCTCAACGATGGAATATCATACCATAAAAAGGTAGCGTGCGCAACTATTCAATTACCAGAAAGTCGTATAATGATGAAATATAGGATACTTATCAAATAATAAAACCATATAACATTTATTATTTTCTCATAAAAAACACGAGGCTTTTCTCCTCGTATTTCTTTTAAAAGACTGTCACTTTTTCATATAGAATAATATTTTTGATGAAATATCATGTACCTTTACAATGGGTTCATGTAATTGATTTAACTGCAATTGTACCTCATCTAACTGCTGATTCAATTCATTAATTTCTTCTTTTTGTCTATTGATTTCTTTTATTTCAGTGGTTAATTTTTCTCTACGATCTAATAAATAAACAGCAAGACAGAGTAATACAAAACCACCGATAATATATATAATAATCACAGTATCCCTCATTTCATAACAGTTATATCTTCGAATGCTTTACGTTGTGGTCTTTCAACTTTGACATCGCTATAGCCTAAAGCAATAACACTGACAACAGCTTGATTATCAGGAATTGAAAAGACATCTCTGATTTTCTGTTCGTCACGAATACCCATAACCAATGTAGACAATCCTAATTCTGTCGCCTTCAACAAGAGGTTCATATTCTGCATACCACAATCATAATATCCCCATCCATTGCCTAGTTCATTCGTTGGTGTTCCATCTCTATTATAACCAGAACGATTTAAAACAATCGTAGAAACTATCAAAACAGGAGCTTGACCAACATTTTCCTGATTAAATTCAGGCAAAGCTTCCTTAACCTGCTGTACAGTTTCTTTAGATTTAGCAATATAATAACGCGTCACCTGTGAATTTTTCCATGAAGGCGCTAAAATAGCAGCTTCAATAATTTGATGAATCAAATCATCATCAACTTCTTTTGATAAATATTCTCTTCTGATACTTTTTCTTTTTTCTAATACTTCATTAAATTCCATATTTTCACCTCATATTCTTATTATAATCTTGAAGAATATATTTTGCAAATAAACTTATATTGCATCATCTATATATTGTATGGGGATGATTGCCAATGGCGCAATATCAGGAATCTGATTACCATCATCATGAAGAGCATAATTTCCATTCAATGTTAAATAGACCTGATCACCCTCAGATAATTGATATGGTATAAAAACATCTTCTGCATAAACACTGTCCAAACACAGACATAATTTTTCATCATTTTGATAAGTTGACGTTTCTTCAGGTTTAAAAAAGATCTGATTTTCATTCTTTTCAATAACTGTCGTTAAAACTCTTGAGTAATCTTCTTGGTTTGAAGATGCAGTGACATCATTTTGTTGGCTTGTCAGCCAATCTTGTGAAGTAATCTGAATGGATTCATATGGGAAAATAGCTTCCGCAACCTGATAATCACTATCCAAATTGATAATATGAATATCAACTGCACTATTGCAATCTTCCGTTGTTAGTACACGACTTGCTGTGACAAGACTTATCATTCCAAGCATATTTCCACCAACTTGAAAGGCTTCTTTTGCAAAAACATCAATAAAATGTTCCTGATTAATCCAGATAGTCATAGCCGAATAATCATCACGATAATCAATCTGATAACCTTCTCCCATTTTCATAAATTCTTCTGTTGCTTCTTCAATAAGTTTCTTATTTTGATCAATCAGTGCTTGTTTTTGTTGATCAGTTGCTTCTATCACAAGATATTCACCATCACGATAAATCTTTTCTCCATATTGAGAATCAATCTTTAAAGATTGATCATCAGAAACATAAGACATAAAATCTTCATATTCTTCTTTTCCTAAAAACCAATCATAGTAACCTGCAAAACGATATTCTGTTAGATTTGTTTGTTGAAGACTGTCTTGAGATTGACAACCTGCTATCAATAACAACAAACAACTTATAATCATTATAGAAATACCCTTTTTATCATAATTCCGGCTCTATACTAAAACTGGAGGGGAAGTTATCTTTCAATACTTCATCTTCCAGTTTTTTATATAATAATAGACATAGTCGATAACTCGTTTTACAATTAGTTCACCACAAACAAAAAGAAAGGAGTTATTTTCTATGTCCAATTTCAATTATACCAATGATATCTTAAAATCGCTAGAATTAAATTCAATGAAAGGTGTGTTTTTTCCTATTCCTTATCCTGATTCTGATTCCTGTTTCAGATATGAACATAAACCTGATGGTTCCACTATTAAATATGTTAATATCGTATCTTCTTCAACGAGCAAACCTTGTCCTCATTGCGGATGTGTTGATCGTCATGATTCTAATGGCATCAGAAAAATTTTTCTTACCCATACTTCTAATGGGCATTTAAAGACCGTACTCGAGGTTTCTTACAGAAGATACAAATGCAAGCATTGCCATAAATATTTCAAGGATGCCATCCCCTTTAGATTCCCTCATTCCAAGCTGACTACCATCGCTGCTCAAACCTGTCTTTTTGGCTTTAGGGAAAATACTGCAATGGCTGTACTTGCCAGATCTCATGGTCTTTCCAAAAGCACAGTCTATAGATTGTTTTATCATCATATAGACATCCTTCCTAGATTCTATCATCTTCCTTCTACGATCTCCATTGATGAATTTAGAGCAACAGTTGATGAAGGCACTTTTGCTTTTCATATAACTAATCCCATTACTGGTAAAACCATTGATATTATTGCAGATAGACGTGCTTCCTATCTCAAAAACTATTTCATGAGATTTCCTTACGATGAACGAAAGAAAGTCAGAATCATCGTCATGGATCTCTCAGGTGCTTTCCATTCAATCATGCATTCTCTTTTCCCTCATGCTCAGATCATTGCCGATAAATTTCATTATACAAGAATTGTGAGAGAAAACATGGTACAGGCAAGAATCAACTGTTGTAAAAATCTTAAAGATGCTTCTCTATCAAAACTTATCAAAAGAAATCTTCATCTTTTTGACCAATATAAAAAAAGACTGAATGAAAAGAAAGCGTGGTATTATCCATACTTTAAAAAACACATGACAAACAAACAGTTGGTTGAAGCAATTCTTGAACTTGAATCGTGTAAAGAGCTAAGAATCAGCTATGACATTTATCAGGACTTCCTGAAAATACTTAATGAGCCACACAATGATTATAAGAAAGCATTAAATGATTGGCTTGATCATATTTTCAAGACAGAAAATCAATATATATGAGTACTGCTAAAAACTTCAGGAAAAACTGGTTCATGCCAATATTAAGATCATTGACATACACAACATACCACATGAGAAAAAACAAAAGAATAAAAACATGCTTCAATAACGGATTCATTGAAAGCATGAATAATAAGGTGAAACTAGTCAAACGTAATGCCTATGGCTATAGATATTTTCAAAACCTAAGAAAAAGAATACTTCTGCATCTTGGTTTCAAGTATGACATTATATAAGCAAAGGAAGTAACTTATTCAGTTACTTCCCCTCCACTCTTGACACAGAGCCAAAATCGTTTCCTCAATGACTTATTTATTTGCATCCACCATTAATTGACAAACTTTATTAGAAAATTCTACAGGATCATCAATGCTGAATCCTTCAATCAATAAAGCCTGATCATATAACAATGATGCATAATCATTAATTTTATCTTTATCTTTTTCAAATAAAGATTGTAAAGCAGTAAAGATAGCATGATTTGGATTAATTTCTAAAATTCTTCCAGCTTTAATATTTTGTCCATCAGGCATTTGATTTAAAACTTTTTCCATTTCAAAAGAGACACCTTCACTACTTACCAAACAAACAGGATGTGTTTTTAAACGTGATGATACTTTGACATCTTGAACTTTATCTTTTAATGCTTCTTTAAGAGTTGAAATCAAGTCTTTATTATCTTCATTGACTTTTTCTAACTCTTTCTTTTCTTCTTCACTATCAATATCTAAATCACCTTGATTAATATTTTTAAATGGTTTTTCTTTATAATCTCTTAGCATTTGAATACAGAATTCATCCACATTATCAATCATATAAAGAATATCAAATCCTTTATCTTTCACCATTTCTACTGTTGGTAACTGATCAATCTTTTCATAGCTTTCACCACTTGCAAAATAGATTTCTTTTTGATCTTCTTTCATATTTTCAACATATTCATTGAAAGTTATCATTTTCTTTTGATTTGCACTATAGTATAACAATAAATCTTGCAATTTATCTTTTAACATACCATAACTGTTATAAATACCGAATTTTAACTGCAATCCAAAATTCTTGAAGAATTCCTCATATTTTTCACGATCATTCTTTAACATCTTTTCAAGTTCACTTTGAATACGTTTTTCAATTTTGTCAGCAATAACTTTTAATTGACGATCATGTTGTAACATTTCACGAGAAATATTCAATGATAAATCTTGTGAATCTACTAAACCTTTCACAAATCTAAAATGTTCTGGAACAAGTTCGCTGGCTTTATCCATAATAAAGACACCACGAGAATAAAGTTGTAAACCTTTTTCATAATCTTGTGAATAATAGTTCATTGGTGGTTTAGAAGGAATAAATAACAATGAATCATAAGAAATTGTTCCTTCTACACTGTTATGCATAACACATAGCGGATCACTAAAATCATTAAATTTATCTTTATAGAATTCATTATAATCTTCTTCTGTAATTTCCTTTTTAGGTCTCTTCCATAAAGGAACCATTGAATTTAATGTCTTATTTTCAATGACTTGTTCATATTCATCACTATCTTCTTTTTTCTTAGAAGTTGTCATATCCATCTTAATTGGATAATGCACATAATCAGAATATTTTTTTACTAATCTTTGAATTTCATATTCATCTAAATATTGATCATAGTTTTCATCATCAGTATTGTCTTTCAAATAAAGATTGATTCTTGTTCCATGATTTGGATAATCTGTTTCATTGATTGTATATCCATCACTTGTATCAGATTCCCAAATATAAGCCTGATCTTCTCCATATTTTTTAGAAATCACTTCTACCTTATGAGCAACCATAAATGCCGAATAAAATCCAACACCAAATTGTCCAATAATATCCACATCATCTTGTCCTTTTTCTAATGCCTGTTTAAATTCAAAAGAACCACTATTAGCAATTGTTCCTAAATGTTCTTCTAATTCATCTGCATTCATACCAATACCTTGATCAATAATAGATAACATACGATGATCCTTATCGATCACAATCTGTATAGATAAATCTTCTCTTGAAATACCATTTATATTTTCAGTCAATGCTTTATAATATAATTTATCTGAAGCATCACTGGCATTTGAAATCAATTCTCTTAAGAAGATTTCCTTATGTGTATAAATAGAATTAATCATTAAATCTAACAATCTTTGTGATTCAGCTTTAAATTGTTTTTTTTCTGCCATTTTTATCATCTCCTTACATTAGCACTCCAAACACCTTTGTGCTAATAGTATCTTACACCTATCCTTTAGCACTGTCAACCCAGTTGTGCTAATTTTTCTTTTTTTATACTTTATTGAGATATGATGTTATGAGATATTCTTTTTGAAACACAATCGTTTCTAAAAAAAAGAATGGTCAAGTTCACTTGCCATTCTTTGCTTTTTATTAATCTAAATCTTCACCATTAGATTTAAAGACTTTAGAAACCCAATAGAATGATTTTTTAGGAATACGTTTTAAATCTCTGATATCTTTGTTCGTTCTGTTAACATAAACAAATCCATAACGTTTATCCATATTACACATACTTGCTAAAATATCAATTGGTCCCCAAGTAATATATCCTAAACAAGGAACACCATCTTCAAACATCGCATTTTCCATTTCTTTAATATGATCTCTATGATAATTGATACGATAATCATCTTCGATTGTTTTACCTGCTGCAAGCATTGCATCAACTTCTTCTTGAGTCATATCTTCACGCCATCCAATACCATTTTCAAGAACGAATACTGGTAAATCAGAACGTGTATGTAAATCATTTAATGTCCATCTAAATCCAATTGGGTCAATTTCCCATCCCCATTCATTCGCTTCACAATGAGGATTTTTAATGATATGTTCACCAACAACTTCATGATATGGTCTTTCTAAGTCAAATTTACCTTCAGTCACTGTATTAGAACGATAATAACTGAATGCAATATAATCAACAGTGTATTTTAATAATTCTTCATCACCTTCTTCAAAATGAGGCATCCATCCTCTATTTTCAAGATAAGCAACCATATAATCTGGATATTTTCCTTTTGCAAAAACATCAACATGGAAACCATTCATATATTGATAAGCTTGCCATGCAAATAAGTTATTTTGAGGTGTATTTGTATATGGATAAATATTTGTAACAGCAGCCATACCACAGAATTTAGCATCTGGTTGTAATTCTCTTAATGCTTTAACAGCTTTACAATGGGCAATAAAGACATTATGGTTGACTTGATATAAATGTTTAGGTTCACTGACACCTTCAGGAATTTCTTCAGCATTAGAAACTCTTAACATTTGACCATGTAAATTTTGTTCATTGAAACTCATCCAATGTTTCACACGATCTCCAAATCTTTCAATACATACTCTCGCATATCTTTCAAAGCAATCTACAACATAACGAGATGCAAAACCATTATAATTTTTTACAAGATGATAAGGCATATCAAAATGAACTAATGTAATCATTGGTTCAATACCTGCTGCCAATAATTTATCAATTAAATCACTATAGAACTTCACTCCTTCTTCATTAACAGGTTCATCTAAAGTTCCATTAGGAATAATTCTTGACCAGCAAATAGAAAAACGATAGAAATTAAATCCCATTTCTTTCATTAATGCAATATCTTCATCATAACGATGATATTCATCAATCGCAACATTCCAATCTGAAAATTCAGGATTCATTGGTCTAACATCATAAATACAAACACCTTTTCCTCCTTCATTTCTTGCTCCTTCAGTTTGGAATGATGATACAGAACCACCCCAATAAAAATCTTTTGGCATTTTCTTTTCCACTTATAAAGTCCTCCTTTTTCTCTTATAACTTCATTTTAAAAGATATTGACATACGAGTAAATATCTTTTCATGACTTTATAAAATAGTTTCATAATTATTACAAAAATACAATGTTCTATGAAACTTTGTTTCATATCATAAAACATATATCTTAGGCAAACGAGATCCTATACGACTTAAAATTTCATTTGAAATTGTATTTGTCTGCATCGCGATTGTTTCTACATTCTGACAAACTTGATCACGGCCAATAATAGTGACAACATCATCTTCTTGAACATCATAAACATCTGTTACATCAATCATCATCTGATCCATACAAATACGGCCAACGATAGCTACCAATTGTCCACGAACAATGACTTTTCCACGATTGGATAATGCTCTAGGTAAGCCATCAGCATAACCAATAGAAACAGTGGCAATTTTCATAGGCTTTGATGCTATAAATGTTCTTCCATAGCCAACAGAATCACCTGGTTGAATATCTCTAATCAATATAATTTTTGATTTTAATGATAAAACAGGTTTTAAAGTTAATTTATTTTGCTTTGGCAATGCAGAATCAACACCATACAACAAGATTCCCATACGAACATAATCAAAGGTATATTGTGGATAATTGATGAAACCATAACTGCTTAACAAATGAACTTTCCCTATTGAATAATGTTGTTTTTTCAGTTTTTGAATGAATGCCATCAATGTTTCAATTTGTTGATATGTATATTCTTGACTTTCCTTTGTCATTTCATCACAGACACAAAGATGTGAAAAAAGACCTGTCACGTGTAAATAATGAGATTGATAAATAGCTTCTACTTTTTTCAAATCACTTTCTCCTAGACGATGCATGCCTGTATCAATAGCAATATGAACTTTCACATTTCTTTTCTGCTTTTCTAGAAGCTTAGCATAATCACCATGAGTAACTGTCTGAGTCAGATCATAATCTTGTAATTCTTTGGCATGGCAAGGATCAGTATATCCTAAAATCAAGATATCTCCCTGAATATGATTGTCTCTTAATTCAATAGCTTCAGCTAAAGTTGCAACCGCAAAATAATGTATACCCATTTGATTAAGTTCGTGAGAAATACGAATGGCTCCATGGCCATAAGCATCTGCTTTGACAACAGCCATCAATTGTTCTCGACCAGAAAGCATCGTACATATTGCTTTCACATTATGTCTTAGAGCTGATAAATCTATTTCAATCCAGCTTCTTTGACAATCAAGCATGCTGTTTCTCATTAATATTCCCCCCTTCTTTTCATAAAAATATTCATGATAAATCCAAAGCAAAATGAAAACAAAACAACCACAAGAAATTGAATCACATTATTTTCAGCGAGAGCCATCTGTCCGCTCCATTTACCCATCACTCTGACAACAACAATCATCCATGGATGAATGATATAAACCCACAAAGATATATTTTTAAGACTGATATATCTATGCCCCTGATATGCAACTAAAAATGAAAATAATAAATAGGAAACAATTGGTAAACTAAAATACATGGCATCATGTCTTAATGTATAGGAAGTATGTAAAATCAAAGATTCTCCTATCATCACACATAAACTTAACAACAGTAAAATCATATGAATATGATACTTGAAATGATGCTTCTCTCTTGCTATCTGTATTCCTAACATAAGAAAGAGTGGCGCAAAGAAAATGCCATTGCGTGTATAATCCATATATTGAAACAGACAAGTATAAAAGCGATGAAAAATATCAATCTGACTGACCATACCAAAATAACTATCACCCAATAATCCTATCATATATAAACCAATGACTATCAGCCATGTATAACGATGACAATATCGAATTAAAAACAAAACGATCATCAATCCAATAATAGTCGCTGGAAAATACCATAAATGATAAAATGGTCCATCAATACATATATCTTTGATGATGGTAAATACAAGATGTTCCTGAGACAAATAATGATTATAAATCATTAATGGTATATAAATAACAATCGCAAGCACATACCATTTCAATAATGACAACAACGTCTTTTTGATATGTTCTCCTGTAGGATAGCCATTTTGAAAAAGAAAGAACGATGTCACCATAAAGAAAAATGGAACAGCCAATCTACCAATGGTACGTGTGACAATCAAATCCATAGTTGGATTGATTTGTATAAAAGGATAAATATGAATGGCTATCACAAAAACAGAGGCAATGATTCTCATGATATCAATATAAGGATAACCTTTTTTCATAAGCTTCTCCTCCATACTGTCACAATAAAACCATCCATGTTATTACCTGATATCTGATAAATATCATCATTTCGTAAAGCAATCGTTACCTGTTCTTTGATCATTGGGACATAAAAGATTTCAAAGACTCTTTGTCCGATAGCATAGACAAAAGGATGATAAAGTGAATAGCATTTCAAAAAGTCGTGATATTCTTCTAAACAGAAGTGATAATCGTTCATAATCAGAGAATGGGGAAATCCAACATAGCGAAAATGCCATGATTCACTACCAATTCCTGTGATTGTTTCTTTATCCTTTTTATATCTTTCAATAAAACCAAAGTCACCACAAAAATCACGAAACTTTTGACAAATACCAGTATTTGGAAAATTTGGACAAATCTCATCAATATCATCCTCATGAAGTGCCAAATCAATGGCTAAACCTGTTTCATGTTCACTATGATGAGCCTTCGCAACATATTTTTGTGTGTATGCTTGTCCATGATTTTTTAAAGATTTCTGGTAAAGTTGTTTTTGTTCTAAAGCAGAACGATAAGCACTACTCACAATGATTTCATCTTGAATTTGAAGATGTTGTAAACATTGTTTCAAAAGCCTAGAAGCATCTATCTGTATTTGATGAGTTGTTTCTTGAAAGAAACAAAGATTGGGATGAGAAAGACGAAATGGATAATGCTGATTGACAAGGATTAATGAACCCTGAATGATATCCTTTTTATAAAGTGTTTTGATTTGCATAATGAATCCCCATTTCAATCAATTGTGTAAGTAACTCCTGAAAAGATAAACCACTTTTTTCCATCATCATGGGATAACGACTATGAGCTGTAAATCCTGGTATGGTATTGACTTCATTAAAAACAATATGTTCATCTGGCGTTAAAAACATATCCACTCTTGCTAATATTTGACATCCTAAAATACGATAAATTTGTTTGGCCGTTTCCTGAATTTTTGATTCTAAAGCAGGTGAAATAC
>CALUZM010000077.1 GCA_944325245.1 uncultured Massilimicrobiota sp.
CTTGACTGTGCGAATGGTTCTTCAAGTGCTATCGCTAAAAGTGTTTTTGATGCTTTAGGAGCTCAAACATATGTCATCAACAATCAACCAGATGGTCTTAATATTAATACCAATTGTGGGTCTACACATATTGAAGTTTTACAGAAATATGTTGTAGAAAATGGTTTGGATGTTGGTTTTGCTTATGATGGAGATGCTGATCGTTGTATTGCAGTAGACGAGTTTGGACGCGTTGTCAATGGAGATTTGATATTATATCTTTGTGGATTAGAAATGAAACAAAAAGGAGAACTTCTTAATAATACCATTGTCACAACAATCATGAGTAACTTTGGTTTATATAAATCATTGGATAAAGTGGGTATTCGATATGAAAAAACAGCTGTAGGTGACAAATATGTATATGAAAACATGGTTAAAAATGGTCATTGTATTGGTGGAGAACAATCTGGTCATATTATCTTTTCTAAGCATGCAACGACTGGGGATGGAATTTTAACATCATTAAAAATTATGGAAACAATGGTAGAAAACAAAAAAACACTTGCCCAGTTAACAGAACAAGTAGAAATTTATCCACAGTTATTAATTAATGTCCGTGTTACTGATAAAACTTTAGCTCAAAATGATCCTGATGTTCAAAAAGCTATCGAAGAAGTTAAAGAAGCTCTAGGTGATGAAGGAAGAATTTTAGTGCGTGAAAGTGGAACTGAACCAGTTGTGAGAGTTATGGTTGAAGCTCAAAGTGATGAAATCTGTCATGAATATGTTTTAAAGGTTGTCAATGTTATTAAAGACAAAGGATATGCTGTAGAAAAATAATATAATTTCACATAGTATCACAAAATATTGCCATTTTATATGGCAATATTTTGTATATAATGAATGAAAGAGGTGAGGAAAGTGAAATACCGTATAAATATTATAGATGATGAAAAAAATTTGAATGACCTTGTCAGAACTTACTTAGAAAAAGAAGGATATATTGTTTATTCTTTCTACACATATGAGGAAGCATTTTTACATAAAGATGATGATGTTCATTTATGGATTGTAGATATTATGCTGGATAAAAATAGTGGTTTTGATCTTTTAAATGAAATTAAAGCTTGTAAACCAGATATGCCTATTGTCTTTATGAGTGCCAGAGATCAGGAATTTGATCGTATTATTGGTTTAGAAAAAGGCTGTGATGAATATATTACAAAGCCATTTAATATTAAAGAGTTGATTTTAAGGATTCATAATGTTTTAAAACGTGTCTATAAAGATGATCCTGCGCTTATTAATATTGATGGATATGCGATTGATGAAGAAAAGAGAAAAGTCTTATTTCAAAATGAAGAGATTGAATTAACAACGAAAGAATATGAACTCTTGTTATATTTTATCAAAAATAAGGGATTAGCAATTTCACGTGATCAGGTGTTATCAAAAGTATGGGATGAAAATTATTTTGGAAGCGATCGTGTTGTTGATGATACTTTGCGTCGTTTAAGAAAGAAAATGCCAGATTTAAATATTAAAACTATTTACGGATTTGGTTATCGATTAGATTAATATGAAAAAAATAATAAGAAAGTTAACGTCTTATTTATCTTTTTTTAAAAAACTTTCATTGGTTCAACAGTTAATTGTTGTCTTGTGTTTTGTTGGATTGTTGCTGGTGGCTGTTTTGATGCCAATTGTTGATTATAATTTGACTTCAATTGTTGACAAACAGATGTATGAAACCTTAACGATTTCACAATACTCTATTATTTATAACAATACAATGCCATATCGACAGGAAAAAGAAGTTTATCATATTATTTATGATACTTCAAATAACACTTTTACTGAATACAATATTGGAAAAGTACAAACTGTTTATGATTTTTATTCTTATCTTTTTAGAGATGATTTGTATCGTATTATTCAAACTGATCAGGATGTTATTAAGAATAAAGGTGAATATCAGTCGGATACATATTATTATATTATTAAAAGAATGAATAATACATCCAAGTATCTGATATCGTTAGTTGATAGTGACTATTCAGCATCATTGATTGCATCTTTAAGAAATCAGATCATTTATATTCAATATGGATTCTTTATTATTTTTGCATTGGTTATGATTTTATGGGTTTTGACATTGATCAGTCCTTTAAAGAAGATTAAAAATTATATTGACAATATTAAAGAGAGAAAAGATAGTGATTTGATTATTAATCGTGAAGATGAAATAGGAATTGTTTCTAAGGCATTGGTTGAGATGAAAGAAGACTTAGATAAACAAGAAAGCATTAAAGAAGAAATGATTCATAATATTTCTCATGATTTGAAAACACCAATAGCTTTAATTCAAACATATGCCCAGAGTATTAAAGATGATGTGTATCCTTATGGTGATAAAGATAGCTCAATTGATGTTATTTTAGAAAATGCAGATCGTTTAGAACATAAAGTCAAATCATTTTTATATTTAAATCGTTTGGATTATTTACAGGGTGAAGGTAATGAAATAGGGTCTTTTGCTATTAAGGAGCTCATTGAAAAAATTGTTTTACAGATGGATTTAATGAAGCCTGATATACATTTAAAAACAGAGTTAGAAGATGTTCAATTTGATGGTGATGAAGAGCATTGGCGCGTGGCTATAGAAAATATTATTGAAAATGCTTCTCGTTATGCAAAAGGACTGATTCAAATTACTTTGAAAGATGGATATCTGGAAATATATAATGATGGTGAAAATATTGATGAAGCCACTTTACCTTATTTATTTGATCCATATGTTAAAGGTGTCAAAGGACAGTTTGGTTTGGGATTATCCATTGTGAGTAAGATTGCTTCTATGTTTCAATATTCTGTGACTGCGAAGAATCATGATATAGGTGTTAGTTTTATCTTTCAAAAGAAAAAATAAAGCATATCATTTATTCAGATATGCTTTATTATTTTTATTGTTTTTTTGGATCTTTAACGATTTCAGCAATAGAAGTTACAGCACTGGCAATGCCTTGTAGATCTGAAGGAATAATGATCTTTGTTGCTTCTCCTTTGCCTAGACTTTCTAAAGCTTTGAATCCTTCCAAAGTCATGTATTGTTGTTGTGGTTGAGAATTATTAATATATTCGATACCTTTGGCTTGTGCTTCATAAACTAATCTTAAGGCTTCAGCTTCACCCTCAGCTCTTGCAATCTGTGCTTCTTTTTCAGCAGTTGCTTCAAGAATCATAGATTCTTTTTTGCCTTCAGCAGTTAAGATAGCAGCTGTCTTTTTACCTTCAGCCTGTAAGATTGCTTCACGTCTTTCACGTTCGGCACGCATTTGTTTTTCCATAGCTTCTTGAATATCACGAGGTGGGATGATATTTTTCACTTCTACACGATGAATTTTGATTCCCCAAGGATCTGTCGCTTCATCAAGAATAGAACGCATACGAGAATTAATGATATCTCTTGATGTTAATGTTTCATCTAACTCCAAATCACCAATGATATTACGCAATGTTGTAGCTGTTAATGTTTCAATTGCATTAAGTGGTCTGACAACCCCATAAGTAAATAATTTTGGGTCAGTAATTTGAAAATAAACGACAGTATCAATTTGCATAGTAACATTATCTTTTGTAATAACAGGTTGTGGTGCAAAATCCAAAACTTGTTCTTTTAAAGATACTTTATTAGCAATTCTATCCAACAAAGGAATCATGATATGCAATCCAACTGTACAAGTTCGGTTATAAGCTCCGATTCTTTCGACAACATAAGCATATGATTGAGGAATAATACGAATTGTTTTTGCGACAATCACAATAATAAGTACAACGAGAATAATAATCCAAAAATAATTAATAATTCCATCTAACATGAAATATCATCTCCTTTATCTAATTTTTTAACAATGACATGAGAACCTTCAATGGAAACAACTTCAGCATATTCACCAATCTGAATTTTTTCATTATTAAGACTGGTAGCAGCCCATAGATTCCCCATAACTTTGACTTCACCTTTATGATCAGCTGTAATTGTTTCTGTGACTAAGCAATGTTTACCAATAATACGATCAAGATTTGTTTTGACTATATTTCCTCTTAAATATTTTTTGGCCAGGGGTCTTGAAATAAAAATACATACAAGGGAAACAATGACAAAAACAATAATTTGCAAAGTTTGACTGAGTCCAAGAAATTCTCCAATTAATGCAATAAGCGCACCAACTGCAAACCAGATACTTACTAAATCAATTGTTATAGCTTCTACAATAACTGAAATCACAAGAACAAGAGTCCATACAAGAGTTATTGACATCAAAATTCCTCCTCCCTTATAGTTGAACAATCATTATGGAGTGTACAATATCATATACGGCTTTGTATTTATAACATTGCTGTTTTGAAAAATCTAAACCAAATTCTGCAGTGAGGTCTTGGACAAATGATTTATTGGAAATTCTTCCATAGCTTTTTCCAAGTGAAATACGATGTAATTGACTTTT
This sequence comes from uncultured Massilimicrobiota sp., assembly GCA_944325245.1. Classification (GTDB taxonomy): domain Bacteria; phylum Bacillota_I; class Bacilli_A; order Erysipelotrichales; family Coprobacillaceae; genus Allocoprobacillus. The sequence goes on from CALUZM010000077.1 coordinate 4,491, forward strand.
TGGATAAATATTTTCATCAATTTCCTGCTTTGTAACAGGTTTGATTCCAATTTGTTTATTTTCTCTATCAATCCCTAAAAGAACATAATTCACGTCTTCAAAATGAACACAGGCTGCTTTATTTAATGTTAAATTGGCTTCGTAAATTGTAACAGTCATTGTGGCTATATCATTTGTTGACCATTCAAAGCTCATTTATATCCTCCTCCTTAATACCATTATATTATTTATATTATTTTTTTGCAATAAAATTAAAAAAGAATTTAAATGAGTTGGTATACAATCAAATCAAGATAGTTTATAATACTAATAAAAGGAGAAAAGAATGAAAAAGAAAATATTACTTATTTTATCAATGATATTGTTATCAGCCTGTCAGCCGACAGAAAAGATTCAAAAAATTTCTTTGAGTCAGCCAGTCAAGCTTCTTTACTTTTATATTGAAACTTGTTCAGAATGCCAATCTTTTCAGGAACATGCCATTCCTTATCTCCAGGAAACATTTGGAGATGATTTAACAATCGTTCAATATGACTTGGATGATGAAAAGACACAATCTGTCTATGAAGATGTGATTGATGATTTGGAAGCATTTGATCAGTCCTTATATGGCATGGGGCCTATGTATGCCCTAGAGGGATATTTTGCGAAAGTGGGATATACCTCAGGTGATGAAGAATATTTGGTGCAAGATATTGAAAAAGCTGTCAACAATGAAGCGTTGAGTGATGAATTAAGTGGACTGCGTTTTGAGTATCAGGAACAATAAAATGAAAAAATTATTTTTAGTTTTTCTTTTATTATTAAGTGGTTGTCAAACAAAACCACAGTATTATCTATATGTTTATTATGCTCAAACATGTCCGCATTGTCGTTCATTTATACAAGTTGTGATTCCTGAATTGGAAGAACAATATGGCTCACAGATGAAAATCACAACACTGGATATAGATGAAGAAAGTTCAATAGAGGCCTATGCCAAAACTTGTAGTCTATTAGAAGGTTATGAAGTCAATGATCAGTCTGGAAGTGTGCCTTTTATTGTTTTAGATGGTTATTTTGCATTGGTTGGTTATCAGATGGGTGAAGATCAGCAAATGCTGGAAATGATTCATCAGGCGATAGCTGGTGAAGAATTATCAGTTGATAATCAAGAAATATACTTTTTTAAAGATGGTCAGACATTTCACGAAGGAGGATGATGTAAGTTATGTCAACACCACATAATCAAGCTCAAAAAGGAGAAATTGCAAAAACAGTTTTAATGCCAGGAGATCCATTGCGTGCAAAATTTTTGGCTGAACATTATTTAGAAGATGTTCATCAATTTAATACAGTGAGAAATATGTTTGGATATACTGGATTATATCACGGAAAGAAAGTTTCTATTATGGGTTCAGGAATGGGACAGCCTTCTATTGGAATATATTCCCATGAACTCTTTAATGAATATGGAGTCGAAGCGATTATTCGTATTGGATCTTGTGGTGCATTACAGGAAAATGTACATTTAAGAGATATTATTATTGTTCAAGGTTCATGTACTGATAGCAATTTTGCGCATCAATATGAATTGCCTGGTACATATTCTGCAATCAGTTCTTATGATTTGTTAGAAAAAGCTGTTGAACAGGCCAAAATGAAAAATGTTCGCTATCATGTAGGGAATGTCGTTGCTTCTGATATTTTTTATCATGCTGATCAGGATTCTGGAAAGAAATGGGCTTCTATGGGATGCCTTGGAGTCGAGATGGAATCATATGCTTTATTTGCAACAGCAGCATATTTGGGAAAGAAAGCTTTGACATTATTGACTGTTTCTGATTCTTTAGTGACTCAGGAAGAAACGACAGCTCAAGAAAGAGAACAGACATTTACAGCTATGATGGAAATCGCATTGGAGATTGCGTAATGTTAAAAAAAGTTGCTCTTTATGATTTTGACAATACTATTGCTACGGGTGATACAATTGTCAGATTATTAAAACATGATTTAAAAAAACATCCTGGACATTTTTTATATTTTTTTAAGGTTACCTTTTATTATGGCTTATATCTTTTACATCTGGGAAGTTTTGAAAAAGCAAAATCAGCATTATTATTTCCTTTGGATAGTATGGATTATGGACAGCTGAAAGAGTTTTATCAACAGGAAGTCGTCCCTTCTTACTATCCACATATGATTAAACAAATGGAAAAAGAACGAGAAGAAGGCTATATCATTATTGTTTGTACTGCTTCTTGTGAGGCTTATATGCAATTTCATGATTTACCGATTAATTGTTTGCTAGGAACGAAAACAGCAGACAAAAACAATCACCCTAGTAGTGTGATTGTTGGTAAAAATTGCAAAGGTCAGGAAAAAGTTCCACGTATTTTAGCGTATTTAAAATCACAGAATATAGAAATTGATTTTGATCACTCTGTTGCTTATTCAGATTCAGTTTCGGATTTACCTATGTTATCTCTCGTTAAAAATCGAAAGAGAATCGCTTTAAAAACAGGAGAAATCAGTGATTTTCATGAATAAAAGCCACAATGTGTGGCTTTTATTTTATGTGTCTAAATCAGTAAAAAGTAACATGATATTGATAACACCGGCAATTCCTACAATCATATAAATGATTGCGCTTAAGAGGGCATCGCCAAAAATGGCTTCTACGAGATTGAAATTAAAGAGGCCAATGAGTCCCCAGTTGATTGCACCAATAATGGTAAAAACTAAAGCAATTTTCTGTATCATATTCATTATTTGTCTCCTCCTAATGATATTATAACCAAAGTCTTTTTCTTTATTCATAAAAAAAATGACAAATCATAAGATGTGATGAGGAGGAAACATCATGAATAAAAAAATTATTGCCATTGCTGCAGTTATTGTTGTCATTGTTTTTGGTGTGAGTATATGGATGTTGAATTCATCATCGTTAGACGATTTGATTGAAGAAGCCAGCCAATGTCAAAGCTATCAATTAGTCAGCAATATGGAAATGCTGGAAAATGATGAATTAAAATCATATCAGGTGACATCTACATTTGCACGTATAGATGATCAGGATTTTTATAAAGTTGAACTTTATGATAAATCTTTAAATCAATCACAGGTCATAGTGAGAAATGACGAAGGTGTTTTTGTATTGACTCCATCACTAAATCAAGCTTTCCAATTTCAAAGTGATTGGCCTAACAATTCACCAAAACCATACATCTATCAATCTTTAATTACTTTTTTAAGTGAAAACAAACCAGAAAAAACGAAAGATGGATATTTGGTTCAAGGAGAAATGACTTATGAAAATGATGAACGTGTCAAGAGTCAGGAAGTCAAGTTTGATAAGGATTTAAAACCCGTTTATGTGAGTGTCTTTGATCAGGATGGTACCGAAGTGATTAAAGTGGAAGTGACATCTTTTGAATTGAATGCATCCATGAAAAAAGATGATTTCTCACAAAAAAATATCGCTGAAGCAACAAAGAGTGCTTATACGGATAGTGTTTCTGCATCCTTACCATTATATCCTGTATCACTTATGGGTTCTGTATTAGAAAATGAAAAAGTATCAGAAATCGATGATGAAATTAATCATATTTTAAAATTTACGGGAGATAAGTCATTTACAATTGTTGAAAAAACATCTAAAGAAAATGAAGATTTAGAAATTGAAAACATCGATGCTCAAATGATTGATATGATAGGTGGTGTGGCATTTGAAAAGGATCAGCAGATGACATATATTTCTTCTGGTGTTGTTTGTTCATTATATTCTAATGATTTAACACAGCAGGAAAAACTGGCTGTTTTATCAAGTATGCAGTCATCTCAGGTGAAATAGGGGAAAACCCTATTTTTTCTTGAAAAAAGAGATATGATAGATTATACTAAAACATTGAAAAGGGGTGGAAATGTGACACATTATCGTGATACTTATGCCTGTATACATTTAGATTATTTAAAAGATAATGTTGAAACACTATATCAAAAAGTACGTAAACCATTGATGGCCATCATTAAAGCGAATGCTTATGGTCATGGTTACCAGGAAGTTGCCAATATGCTTAAAGATAATCCGCATATTTCAATGTTTGGTGTCGCAACTTTAAAGGAAGCCATTGATTTAAGAAATATTGGCATTGAACAGGATATTCTGGTGTTAGGGGGAATCCCTATTGAAGATTTGGATCTGGTTATTCGCTATGATATCACTTTATCTCTTTTTTCAAGAGAATATATGGAAGAAATTATCAAATTATATCATCATGATCGACCAGTCAAAGTGCACATCAAAATTGATACAGGAATGAATCGTATTGGTTTGAAATCAAAAGAAGAGTTTGAAGATATCTTACAAGCATGTAAGAGCTCTATTTTTCAGGTTGATGGTGTTTTTACTCATTTTGCGACAGCTGATGATGAAAATCAGAAGGATGCTTATGAAAAACAAATAAACATGTTTTATGAAATAATAGGAGATCATACTTTTAAATATATTCATTGTCAAAATTCAGCTGCTATGATGTATCATCATGATACACGTTCAAATTTGGCACGTATTGGTATTGCTATGTATGGAGTTGATCCTGCCGGCGAGGAATGTGATGCACTGAAACAAGCGATGTCTTTATATACACGTGTTGTCATGATCAAGAAAGTGAAAAAAGGAGAACGTATTGGTTATGGACTCACGTATACAGCTTTGGAAGATGAATATATTGCGACTTTACCAATTGGTTATGCTGATGGTATTATTAGGGCTAATCAAGGAAGAAAAGTTTATATTCAAGGAAAATATTATCCTATTGTTGGAAGAGTCTGTATGGACCAAATGATGGTGAAGGTAGATGAAGATGTTCACTTGCATGATTTAGTGGAAATTTTTGGTGAACATATTTCATTGGCTCAGATGGCAAAGGAATTGTCAACAATTCCTTATGAAATTGTTTGTCTTGTCAGTGAACGTGTTGAAAGAATTTATGTAAAATAAAAAATCCCGTTTTGGGATTTTTTTATTCAAAATTTTCATGAATAAAATCATATAAAGAATAATATTGGTTATATCCTTCTTTTTTGGCAGTCACTTTGCCATCTTTGATAATAAAAGTGACAGGATATGTAACGTTTGTATCAAAGGTTTCTTCTACATAACTATCAATATCATCGATTTCTGAAGTATCTAAGTAATAAAAAGGTGTAGAACGATTTTTGGTTGTATAAGTTGTCATAATATCTTGATAGCTGGCAACTGTTGAATCTGTAGAATCTCCTAATACCACAACAAAATCTTTCTTATCTTTGACCATTTGTGTTAATTCATTTTGAGAAACAGTTTTATAATCTTTGAATGTTGCCTGACGATATATAAATAATCCTAAGAAGATGACAAGAACCAAACCAAAGACACTAATTTCTTTTGCAAACTTCTTTATAAAATTCATGTTTTAAGCCTCCTAATGCCACTATTCTAACAAATTTCATGACGGATGACAATAAGAAGATTGTGTGAATGTTTGGGCTTGTTTATACACAATGTTTCTTTTATAATGGTAATGAGGTGAGTAATCATGAATGAACACGATTCAACTCGTTATATATTTGCACAAAGTATTAAAGATTTAATGATGACACAGTCTTTAGATAAAATAACCGTTACAGATATTGTAAAGCATAGTGGTATGACCAGACAGACTTTTTATCGTTATTTTAAAGATAAATATGATTTAGTTAATTGGTATTTTGAAAAGCTGGCTGATAAATCATTTCGACAGATTGGTAATTCTTCAACCCTGAGAGAAGGGCTAATCAAAAAATTTACTTTTTTGTTGAATGATAAAATCTTTTTTATGCAGGCTTTTCAATCTAAAGATTATAATAATGTCGAAAATTATGATTATCAGTGTATTTTAGAGTTTTATCAGAATATCATTCATAAAAAAATTGGAGAAATCCCACCCGATATTATGTTTTTATTAGAAATGTATTGTCATGGCTCTATTACTATGACAGTAGAATGGGCTGTTTCTGGTATGCAGAAGACACCTGAAGAAATTGCTGATTTATTAATTGAAGCTTTGCCTTTAAAATTAGAAAGATTACTTTCTGATTTGTCTTAGAATTATCAAATAAGTTAATATGATGATAACAGTAGTTGAAAGACTACTTTTTTTGTTGAAAAGGTTATGATTTCAATCAATGGTTGACAAGGAATCAAAATGTGACAAACGCTTTTATTTGTCACTTGTTTTTATTTTCACATGAATGATAAAATAAAAGACAGTTAGAAAAGGAGATAGATAAAGATGGCAAACAGATTTGTATTAAATGAAACAAGTTATCATGGAAAAGGAGCAATTCAGGAAATTCCTAATGAAGCCAAAGCACGTGGATTTCAAAAAGCATTAGTTTGTTCTGATCCTGATTTACTTCAATTTGGTGTGACTAAAAAAGTTACAGATTTATTAGATGAAGCAGGATTGGCTTATGAAATTTATTCAGATATTAAACCAAATCCAACAATTGAAAATGTTCAACATGGTGTTAAAGCGTTACATGATGCACAAGCTGATTATATTATTGCAATTGGTGGAGGATCATCAATGGATACAGCAAAAGCAGTTGGTATCATTGATCGTAACCCAGAATTTGCTGATGTAAGAAGTCTTGAAGGTGTTGCTGATACTAAAAATCCATGTACACCAATCTTTGCAGTACCAACAACTGCAGGAACTGCTGCTGAAGTTACAATTAATTATGTCATTACAGATGCACAAAAAGATCGTAAAATGGTATGTGTAGATGTTCATGATATTCCAGTTGTTGCTTTTGTTGATCCAGATATGATGTCAACAATGCCAGCAAGCTTAACTGCTGCTACTGGTATGGATGCATTGACTCATGCAATTGAAGGATATATTACAAAAGGTGCTTGGGAATTAAGTGATATGTTCCATTTAAAAGCAATTGAAATCATTTCTAAGAATTTAAGAGGAGCAGTTAAAAATACACCAGAAGGTAGAGAAGGAATGGCTTTAGGTCAATATGTTGCTGGAATGGGATTCTCTAACGTTGGTTTAGGATTGGTTCACTCAATGGCTCACCCATTAGGAGCTTTATATGATACACCTCATGGTGTTGCTAATGCGATTATTTTACCAACAGTTATGGAATATAATGCTCCATATACTGGTGAAAAATATAAAGATATTGC
>CALUZM010000078.1 GCA_944325245.1 uncultured Massilimicrobiota sp.
GCTTCCTAAAATACTTGCAATAGCTGCAAAAATAATATTAATGATATATATTCCAAAAACTGATTTAAATCCTAATATTTTTAAAATCAAAGGTACTAAAAAACAAGTAAAGCTGGCCATTAATCCCATCATCATTCCATTATTATTATGATTTAAATAACAATAAATCATTGCTGTTATTAATAACAAATAATAAATTATATAGCTGATTTTCACCAGTTTCTTTTCTTTTGAATTCATAATATCCCTTTCTTTTCACAAATAAAAATTTTTCTTTACTTACTAAAGTTATATAAATATTTTATGTGTGATACTTTAAGATATTATTGACGACTTATTTAAGTTTTATTAAATTTTTACTTTTCTTATCCTCAATATAACTTTTTTAACTATGATACAGTTTTAACAAACCATAAGAAAGTATCTTTTGGATATCTTGCTAAATCGATATTTTCAGCATTTATATATTTAAACTTCATAATATAAGCTATATGAAATCATTTTGTATCACCTATATAGTTAGCCGATACAAAATAAATAAAATCAGCTACAATTAAAAGATAATAAAAGTGATCAAATCATGGAATATGTCAACATCGACTAATATTTGTATCGATATCTGTAAAATAATATTCAATTTTCAATTAATCTAATTTTATCAATGACTAGAAATTTAAAATTAGAAACTACATGTAATCTTGAAATTTCAAAGAAAAAACTCTTTAATAACGTATTTAATCTGAGAAATATCTAATATAATTTACTAATCGACATGAAACTCTTGAAAAACGATTTCTATTTTCTCATTAAAAGGAAGTTTCTGTTTATCAAAACAATAAAAATATATTGCATCGGATTTCTTATACTCTCTATATATTGGAGCAACATAATATTCTTTGACCAATAAATAGTAATCTTTTTTTTGGTTACTATAAAGATATAGGTCATTTTCTTTTCTATTATAGATAAGAAACAATCTATCTTGATCATAATTACTTTCATCACTTAATATAACAACATCATAATTAGATATATAAAACAGCTTGCTTTGAGTATATATTCGATGATTAACAATTCTAAACCATCCTAAGTTATGACAAGCTTCTTTTATAATAATTTTATTTTTTTCAGCTTCACGATAAAAATTTTCACATGCATTTTGTTGCTGGAGTGCAAGCCTAACTATAGCAAGACAATATGAATTATTGTTTATGATCTGTTTATGATCTTCTATATATTGAAGTTGTTTTTGACTTGGTATAAATGACGTTAGATATTGAATATAAACCTTAACCATTTCATCGTCCAATATCCCCTTCATTTATAAGACACCCACCTTAATTTCATGAATGAGACTCTAATTTTCTTTAGAGGTAAAAAATCATCTGCATCTTTCAGTTTATAAATTTTTTGATTACATCTATCAGTTTTCTTATAAAATCTTGTATGTGATTGAAAATAATGAATTAACTGACAAAATAGATTGGAAAATAAATCTTTTTTTAATTTCTGAGATTCAAATTTATATTGTTTGATTTTTGTTTTTTTAGATAATACGTTGATTTCTATTAATCCTTCACTATCATTACAGAATTTCTTTAGTATTTCTGGATACGATTTATAAAATCTTCTTAATAGATACTGATAAATTTTAATACACATATGTTTTACAATAAACAAACAATTTAAAATAGAGTCAAATATAGAAAAGAATTCTTCGTAATCTAATTTCCTAAAATTAATATCATAACAATTATACAAGTTCCAGAGTTCATCATAATTTTGATTCTTCAAGAGAAGTTTTGCTTTCTCCAGATAATATTTTGAGATAAAAGTATATATAATTACAATATTCCTCATAATTTTCTCCTTTCATATTATAATTTAAAATAGTCATATTTTTGTTTCTAATAGTCTGTTCAATATCTAACATCAAGCTGCGTAAAACATACAAATCTGATAGACTATACTCATCCACTACAACAATAAAAAGTAGATATAGAATTTAAGTATTACTAGAAAATGAATAATCTTAATAAAACTATCTTATAAAATTTTAAAACCCATTTGCAGTCAATATATTCTTTAATCTAATATCATCTATCACTATAACTACATTGAAATTATTAAAATGGAAGAATATAATTCAAACATTACTCTTCCATTTTTAATAGAATCATTAATTTCTAACTTGAGCTTTGTACTTTTTAAAGCTAATTATTTTTATAATAATCCATTATTGTTTTCTTGCTTTTCTTTTTTAATAAAATACTGATTCTAAATTTAGTAGCAACATATGTTTATCCGTTAGTATTTTACTGATACTAGCAAGAATCTGTGTTCCGATATTCAAATTTCCTGATACGTATCCTGGTACTCCATTAATATTTGCAATTCCTCCATTTTTTGTTTCTTTAACAATGCAACATACAACAGAATCAAATTTGTTTAAACCGTTAAGACGCTCCTCAAAGGTTTTTTCGTTACAAGAATTTACTGTCAGCATTGTATCACCACGACAAACATACATTATTTCTGCATCTATTTCATCACCAATCTTGACCTTTTCTTGAACAGGTAATTTCATATCATCAATCTCTAATGTATGCAAATAGCCATATGCATTGTAACCATCTTCATCTGTATAATTACAAATTGCATATTCTTCTAAAAAATCAACTACTTTTACTAACATAAATCTCACACTCCTTTTACTCTTAATATAACTGCATCCATTTTTTCCCGGTTATTGATATAAATAAAGACCACTTTATGTGGTCTAAGTCATTATTGAGATAATAGATTTCTGTTATTATTCCCAAGTGATGTATCCGATTGAGTAAAAACATCTTTACAGTCGTACAAAATATCGCACATTGTTTTCAAGATATCACCAATACCTGTAATATTAGTTTTCACTTCTTTTGCATCCAATAAGAATGCTTTTGCTCCTTTGCCTTTCCAGTTATTTTCTAATGTATTAACAATACGATCATATTCTTTTTGAATTCTTGCATATTCTTCAATCCACTCATTTGACTGTTCAATAAATATATCAAACTTACTTGTATCCAATAATTTATATTCTGCCATAATCATCATCTACCTTTACCATTTTCAATTTTTGTATTTCATCATAATCAACATTATAATAAAAGCCATCACCTAAACTACTTTTCCCAAAATTTTCTTTTAACTCATATTCATCATATTCAGAAAACTTACTTGTTGCACCTCTAGATTTAATAAATTTTAAGATATCATCTAATAAAAATGCATGATGAATACAGTTATTAAATATCTGTCTACTATTTAAATCTGTAATTCTTTGAACATCAGAGAAGATAACTAAAGTATTTTCATGTCTTTCAATATAGTCGGACAACTGATTAATTACATGCTCACTCTTGGAATAAAAAAGACGACTTTGAATAATGAAAATATTCATAAGCGGATGAAAACTGCTCTCTGTTATAGATTTTTCTTTAACTGGCTCGTTTAAAACATCAGGTCCATCTATACCAAAATAATTATCATCATAAATATTTCGATTCAAGTCCACAAAATCTGCTGATACAAGAGAGTCTATCTCATTGACTTCAATATGATGATCAAGTTGATATAAATAATTTAACAATTGGCTACATGAATCGATCTCAATCTTTTGACCAAACTCTACAAGATCATCCTCGACCTGATCTAATTCTCTTCTCACATCATCAAAACAGATAACCCTCATTTGCTCCTTAAGTGACAAACCTTTAAGAATTAATTTTAGCAAATTTGTCTTTCCATATTGCCTTTTCCCATAAATAGCAATTGTTTTTGCCGTCATTAAATCAATAGTGGCTGGCAAATATTGATAATAATCAATACCCGCTACAAGATGTTGTTCAATATGGAGTGGCTTTTGCGTATACATCTTCCAATTTTTTTCTGTAAGATCGCCTGTTAAACTTTTTAATTGTACAGATTGTAGTTGCTTGACATCAACACCATTTTGAATCAAACATTCAATTATTTGATTGATCATTTGTTCTTCACTGTTATTTTTAATATCGCTATTATAAGGTAAGAAAGCCTGAAACTCATAACTATGATCTTCTAATAAAGCAATTCCTCTTCCTTTCAAGGTAACTGGTTTCGATGTAAAATCAGTAAAAAGTTCACTATATTGGTCTTGATCTAAATCAAAAGCAATAACATGATTATAAGATGATAGTAATTTTTTTAATCCAACAGAAGGCTCATTTGCTGTTATAATGATTGATATTCCTTTAGAAAGACCATCTGTAGAAAGTTTCTTTAATTCATTTTGATATCTTGCATAACAATCATCTGCAAAAAGAGCATGCACTCCATCAATAATTAATGTAATATGTTTTGCTTTAGAATGAGCAGATTTTTCAATAAAATTTTTTCCTGGTAATTCTTTAATATTATAGGTTAATTTATCAAAGATAAGTTTAAAGATTCTTCGAATATTTTCTTCATTATAGGAATCAAAATAAGCTCTAACATAAGGTAATGATTTATAACTTTCTAAGTTATTAGAAAAATCTAAGATATAGATTTCTTCTTCATCTCCTATGATTTTTTGATGCATTCTTATAAGAAGTGTTTTGAGCAATGTTGTTTTACCACTCATTGTATGTCCAAAAATAGCTAGATTAGAAGTATATAAATCAAATGAATAAATATCCTGAATTTGATTATCTGGATCATCATATAATCCTATTGCTAGGTTTAAACTTTTCAACTTTATTCCCTCACTTTCTCTTTAAAACAATAACCTCACCCGTATCAAAATCATAATAACATTGTTCAGGTAATGGATTTTGAAATACTGTATGAACATGAATATCGCGACCTAATTTAGTGATTTCTTCAGCTAAGACCATAAGCTGTGTTTGATCCATTTTTATTTCATTTTTTAATGTTTCTTTTTTAGAAACATCCAGATATAACTGACCGTAATTTTTATTTGTTTTATAAATATAATCATACTGAATAGCATCACTATAGGATTTATTTGAATCGTAAAATAATTTATTTTCTCCGTTTTTCTTTACTTCTGTAACAATCACATGTTTATGGTTATTTTTTACACATCCAGCACCTGAATAAGCACTTTGGAAATATTCAAAGCGACTACCTGTACCAATCAACAAATATGCTCTCCCATTTCCAGGCATTAAAGGTGAAGCCGCAAGATCACGTCCAATCATTTCTTTAGAAGCTTCATTTGTGGCAACTTTTAAACATAAACGTGCATTTGTATTTACACTAATATCTTTTGTAATCGCACCTTCAATATTTTGTGAAATTAAGATAATATGAAAACCTAAAGAACGGCCAATACGTGCTAATGATGTAATTTCTTCCTTGAAATTAACTCCATTATTCTCTCCTGAATATCTCATTAATTCGGAAAATTCATCAATTACAAGGAATAGATGTGGAATATCTTCAAGATTTTTGATTTCCTCAATTTGTCTTTCAATCTCAGCACGCTCATATTCATCTTTTGCATTTTCTGGATCGAGCTTTAACGTTTCTTTAATATGAGTATCTAAATACTTTTTAGCTGTGATATAAGTATTGATACTGTCAACACCCATTTTAGAGAACATCATTTTACGTCTTTTGACTTCGGCATCCATAGATTTTTGGAATCGTCTAAGCATGTACTCCATACTTGTTCCATTTTCATCACCATCAATATCAGTTACTTTACCTACAACATGTGGTAAACTGCCAATTCTTTTAACAAAACCAGCTCCTTTCATATCCATTAACAATAAATTCACCTGTTGCGGTGTATATAATAGACACAACATAATCAAATACGTTAAGATGGTTTCTGTTTTTCCAGAACCCGTCGTTCCTGCTACAATCATATGTGATCCATCAGCTTTTTCATGAAGATCTAAAATTACAAGACTGTTTTCAGAATCAAGCTCTGATCTAACACCAATAGGAACAGCCAATGAATCTATTATATTTCTAGTGCCTTTAAGATTTATACCCCATTCTCGTTTTAATAACATTTTAACTTTTTGTCTTAATTTATCTAAATCTTCAGAGGTGTGACATTCTAGATGATCCTGCCCTTTAGGAATTAGTTTATTAATGATATCAAATAGCTGTATCGATGATGGAACATCCCCTGCCTGTTCAATACGATCATAATGTAGTGCACTTAGGATTTTAAATGCATATTCAAATCTTTTATGTAAAACTGAAAAATCAAGATCATTTTGATCAAATCGATCACAAATAAATTCATAGTTATTCATATTAATATGATGACTATCATTTTGACTATTTCTTAATAATAGCTGTGAATGTGGTAATAAAAACCATTGTCCTTTATCAGTAGCTCTTACAATTTGACCACAATATTTAGGTAACAATTCTAGGTGTCTTTTACAAAAAATAAAGCTAATACCATGATCAACATATTTTTCATCTTTTTTATATTCTCTTAAATATTCTGAAACAGGATGTCTTTTAAAATCATATTCATTTTCAAAAATCATAATAATATGTGGCTTATGTTCTTGCCTGTTTGATAAAATATCTAAAATTTTATTTAAAATCTTAAATGCACCATCCTTATGGAAAGCAAAACTTGAGAGATCTCTATTTTGATTAGTATCCATTAATAGTTCTCTAAAATGTGGTAAGTGCTTGAATCTTTGAATTTTTCTTTGCTCATAATCCCATTTTGAAATACTAATATCTGGATGTTTATCGCAATAATCTTCATAAGTTTCAGCAAAGTAAACAAACTGGATATCTTCCGGTGAATGATAGAAACAAAGATTAAGAATCATATTTTCTAAAAAAGGTTGAAAGTTAATACTCTCATCGAAAACAAGTCCTAAGGTCCCACAATCTAACAAATCTAATAATACTGGAGCATCATGTAAATAGGCATACTGTGAAGCAACATTTGAAGGTAAATCAATCAAATATGGCCAAGAGTCATTTCCTTCATCGATAGAGATCTTAAATGGTTGATTCATATCACTGATTTGGTTATATCGTGCAGATGAAAAGATAACATCTTGTTTTTCACCTTTAATTTCAAAAACAGATTTAACAAGCTGACTTTTTGGTGCAGAAACACCTAATCTTACTTTCATAAAATCTGGATGTTCTCTATTTCTTGAATAAATTTCTCCATCAATCGCTCTAATTTTATTAATCAAACAACTCTCATTTTCAAATTTTTGATCTTTATAAGGCTTTAACTCTTTAATATTAGGTAGAACCGGTGGATACATTAAATTAAGTTGCTCCACATCCCACTTCTGTTTAGAAACAATACTTTTAATTGTTTTTACAATATAATCCTGATATTCTTTCTTCCATTTCTTTAAATCTTCTCGATAAGTCCTATTTGTGTAATATTTGTTGATCAAGGCTGTAAGTATGGTTGCCACTAGCATTGCAATCATCATAGGAAGATAAGACATAAATGAGCTAGAATTACTAAAACCACGAGCCACCAGCATTGTAGCTACCATTAATACACTTGATAAAATTCCAACCACAACATTAGTCTTGCTTTTTTGTGGCGCTGGTGTATCCGGAATAATCTTTACTGGCTCAACATCTAATTTATAAAGTGGCGTATCACTAATATTGTAGTTAGGTTTTCTTTCACGAAAAGCTTTGATTATTACACTAATATCTTCGTCAAATATTAATCCCGGATTTTTGATTCTCGACCATCCAAAATTTATATGTGATGAGCTAACAAAGCCTAATTCTTTTAAAGTTTTTTCACCATGAATCTTTTTTGATAAATAGAACTTTGAAGATAAATCACTAGCATCTAAATTTACAAAACCTCTAGTTACCGTATATTTATAATTTTCAATAGTATCTTCAGGGACATAACAACTATAGAACTCGTTATAACAAAGTAAATAAATTTGTAAACATAAAGCATAGATATCTTCTTCTGTATTATCTTTAGAATCCTTAAATAAGTCATTAATGACTTTATCATTATGTGGCTGATAATAATCAAAGATGTATTCTATGAAAGATCTTGAAGACAGTTTAGAACTGTCCTCAAACTTCTTTTCTAACCCAATCCGAATAGCATCCATCAACTGATTGCATGTAATATCATTATTTACAATCAAGTCCAGATCATAGAAGTTTTCTTCTTCTATCGTTGTTTCTGTACCACGCTGTTTACCACTTCCAATAAAGTGCGCAGTGACAAAGATAGTATTTTCTTCATGAATTGATAAAATTTTTTTGTTTTCCGCCATTTTCATTCACCTCTTTAAATTTTAAATAATTCTTCTATGATTTTCTTTGATTCATCTATATTTATTTGGGGACAGCTATAAGTTACTGAGTCTGTTTTCATTATTTCAATGCTTTGATATAGTGCTTCAACAAATTCTTTGACTTCAGGATAAGTATCTATCTGCGGTATTTTATATTGTTTTTGTAGGTCAATACCTGAATAAATAACATCTGAAATACAATACATCTGAAACTTTGGAAGTTGTTTAGTTTCAATACTTTTAGTAGTTACTTTTATATGATTCAATGATATTTGAAAGTCATGTTCAATAAACTCAAAAGGCTTTTCTACTTTAGATAAAGATATTAGATACTGTCTATATTTTTTTAAATCATACTCCTTTAAGGTCAATAATAACCCTCTTTTTAAATAGCTATTTGAATAACTTTTCATAAAATTACTTTGATAAGCTTTTGGAAGATTTGGCTCTGATCCCTGATAATAACCTTTAATATCAAATTGTAATTGATCAAATGCTACATTTCTTTCATCAATCGCTTCAAAAAACGGTTGATAAAATGGAGCAAGAGAAATATTTATTAATGGCTGTTGTAAAGAAGGTTGCGTTTGAGAAATATCATAATGTAGTTTATCTACTTTCTTTATCACTATTTCAGGAGTATCAATTTCCACTTCTTGACATTGTCCATTTAAATGTAGTGGTTGATAAATATTCTTATCATACTTATTATTAATGATGATATCATTTGAAATCTTTTGTCGCACAGTGATGGATCCTGGGGAAACATTAATTATTGGTGTTTGTATATTAATATCATCATGTAAATATACATACGAAAGCATATGATTATAAACAATATCTTTTTCACTGACATCAATCTTTTCTAAACTAAATGCATTTTGTGCAATATTAATATTCCTCTCATCTTGACAAAAATTATATCTATCTATTTTAGATATTGTCATAACAATAGGATATTTATATTGAAGTGGATAGATTGAAAAATTTACTCTCTGTAAGACATTTTTCTTCAATTGAACCTCTTTTGTATGCCCTCTAATATACACATTATTTTTTGATCTATCCAACGACAAAGGATTTATCTCAATATTTTCTAATAATGGTTTTAAAGAAGAAACATTGTTACCGTTCATTACTATTCCAAAAGAGTCCTTAGATAAGGAAAGCTCATCTAAAGACATCTTCTGATTTATATTTTCATAGTTTTGAAAATCATGTGGGCATGACTCTTCAACACGTTTAGAAAACTCTTGTTGGTTATACAACAACAATACTAATGTTTCTTCTCTTTCATATGTTTTTTTCACACTCACATGCCTCCTTTTATATTAAATAGAATCCGGAATTCCTTTAGCAATTTCTTCATCAGACTCCTGCATTGCCTCAGCATTTTTTTGTAAAACCTCAGCAATAGAATCAATCGTATCTGGAATATTAGTTTTTACATATTTACTGACAGAGCCATCCATCAATGTCTTGAATTTGTTCATTGAAGCTCCATCAGCACCTTCAATAGCCGCATCAACATTAGTAATCAATGTATTTCCGGCTTCTCTTATTGCTTCAGCACCTGTTTTAATAGCATTAACTGAATTAGTAATATCTGTATAATTAAACACGATTTTATTTGCCATTTTTCATTTCCTCCTTATTGATTTACTGTATTCAAACTTTCATTTTGAGATTTTAAGTTTGGATCAACATCTGATAATAACTTTTCTAAATAAGAATCTAACCATGTTTTTAACGATGGCATCAGCCCTTCATTTTCATAAAAATTGTTTTTTAAATCTGTCATTGTCTGAGTAATAAAAGTGTTATACCCATCAGATGCATCACCAACAAATCCTGCAGCTCTTAAGCTATCAATCTCTGTTGTAATTTTCTGTATTTCTCCTAAACATGTATCGATATATGTTTGAATTGCACTTGAGGCATTAGTAATATTTTCATCTGTCAAAATTGTATTTTTTGTATCAGCCATAATTTATTCCTCCTATTTAATACTGTTATTTAATTGTTTGTATTCATCAAAAACTGATTCGTATTGAGTTTTTGCTTGAATAAGATTTTCTGCAACATGCTCAATAACTATTACCTGATTTTTTACTGGATCTAAAAGTTTGCTTTGAAAAGTCTGTACATACTTTTTGCCCGCAGGTGTTTGAAAACCTGTTTCTAGATCTTTTAAACCCTGATTTACATTTTTTCGAAGTGTTTCCATATCATCAGCAAGTTTCTTAAAATTTTGAGATGCTGTTTCAAAAGCCTCCTCATCTAAAAGAATATCTGTATTTAAGATATTCATGAAACAATACCTCCATTTTCTAAGATATATTCATCAACTAACCGTTGAGCTTCTTCAGGTAAAATATGTCCTAACTTTTCAGCTTTTTCAAATTGTCCCACATCACAATATGCCTTAGCACGATATACCAAAGCAACCAAATCATTAGGATCAGATGCTGATGCATTTCTAAAGTAAGCGATTACTTGTCGATATAACTTATCGACATCTTTTTTAAAACTAGTCTCTTTTTTTGAAATTTCCAATGTTGCATAGGCTTCATAGTAATGTGCAATGTGCCGAATATTGAGATCATCACTTCGTTTCAGCTGTATAGCATAAATGATAGCTCCTTTGTATTTTTTTACTTCAATATAGGCATTCATCAAGTCAAGTCGTGCTCGTTCAATATAATTTACAAACACTTCATCTTCAAGATCGGCGATAGTTTCTAATACTTCAATTGCTTCATCGATTTTCTTTAGTCTCAGTAAAATTTCTGCTTTAGTAATCATTTTTTCATAAGATATATCTTTTTCATTATCTAAAGGTTTAATACTATCTAATAGCTCAATTGCTTGATAGTAATATTTATCTTGGTGCGTTAAACTTACCTGATGAACATTGAATAAAATCTCATCAAAAGTAATTTCGATAATGTCTTTATGTTCCTTAAATAAAACCTTAGCTTCATTTAAAATTTCTAAAGCATCAACCATCTTGTTTAATTGCAACAAAATTTGAAATAACAAATGATAATGATTGTAGACATCTGGAGCAATCATTTTCAATGATCTTGCAGTAATTTCTGCTTCAATAAAATCATTCTGGTTCACATAAATTTCTAATTGGTTTAAAAGAATATCGATTCTTTGATCATTATTTCCTTTAATTTCACCTGCCTTTTGATAATTTAGTAATGCCTCTTGATCTTGACCATGAACTTGATTGATGTTGCCAAGAACGTAATAAATCTTTTGTTTAATATCATCACTAA
>CALUZM010000079.1 GCA_944325245.1 uncultured Massilimicrobiota sp.
AGGAATGGATTCGCCTACAAGTGGGTCAATTCTTGTCGATGGTGAAAATATTGCTTTATATGATGAAAAGAAATTAACTGAATATCGTCGTAATGATATTGGCTTTGTCTTTCAATTTTATAACCTTGTTCAGAATTTAACAGCTTTAGAAAATGTAGAATTGGCTTCTCAGATATCTAAAAATCCATTGGATGCAAGAAATGTTTTAGAGAGAGTAGGATTATCACAACGTATGATGAACTTCCCTGCACAATTATCAGGTGGAGAGCAACAACGTGTAGCAATTGCAAGAGCTATTGCTAAAAATCCTAAATTACTGTTATGTGATGAACCAACAGGAGCTTTAGATTATCAGACAGGAAAATCTATATTATCACTGTTAAGAGAAATGTGTATGACATATCAGATGACAGTTATTGTCATTACTCATAATTCTGCTTTGGCACCGATGGCAGATCGTGTGATTCATCTCAAAAATGGAAAAGTGAATGGCGTAGAATTAAATGAAAATCCAAAACCAATAGAGGAAATAGAATGGTAAAGAAAAAAGCATATTGGAAAAATCTAAGAAAATCTATTTTTTCTTCTAAAGCGAGATTTCTTTCTATTTTTGCGATTGTATTTTTAGGTGCTGCTTTTTTTGCTGGGTTAAGAAATACGCCTGGAACTATGATGAAATCAATGGATGCTTTTTTAGATAAATATCATTACTCCGATTTGACATATATGGCTTCATTAGGATTTTCCGAAGATGATATTGATGAAATCAGAAATATATCAGGGATTGAGAGTATTGAATATGGATATCAATTTGATGCCTTAATTACTCACAATGATTCACTTTCTGGGGTTACTGTCTATGCTAATGAGAGTTATCATAAAGATATGATTAATTATCCATATCTGGTTGATGGTCAATTCCCTACAAAAGATAATGAATGTGTCATAGATGAAGAATTATTGTCTGAAGGTTATGCTATAGGGGATGAGATTCAGATTCATAATGATCAAGGTGAGAAAACTTTTAAAATTGTGGGTGTTGTGAATGATGTCAGATACATTGCTGTTACGGATCGAGGTACAAATACTTTAGGTGATGGAACAAATTCTGGATATATAGAAATTCTTAATGAGAACAATGCCTTTTTGGCTATGCCAGAAGATTTGTATGATTTGCGTGATGAAGATGTCTTATATAATCAGATTTCTGTCTGTGTTGAAGGTGCTAAGGCATATAATGTATTTAGTGAGGAATATGATAATTATATTGAAGATGTCAATACGAAGATTAAAAGCACCCTATCTTTAAAAATGAGTCGTCTTTATGAAGATTTAACGAGTGATGCTCAAAAAGAACTGGATCAGGCACAAAAAGAATATGATGAAGGATATCAGACTTATAGTGAATCTAAGAATCTCTTTGATGAAAAAATACTAGAAGCGAAAATTCAATTAACAAATGCGAAAATCACTTTGGCTGAAAAAGAAAGTGAATATTTACAGGCGCAAGAAACGGCATCTACACAAATTAAGGAAATGATAGAAACATTGGAAAGTACAAGCCAGGAATTGCAAACGAATTTAGAATCTTTACAAAGCAAGTTAGAGAATTATCAAAATAGTCCAATTGAAAATGTTTCTCCAGACATTCAAAGTTCTATCCAAAGTCTAGAAAAAATGGGAGAAACATTAAATTCAGCATCTTCGTCATTAGATGGTTTATCGCAACTTAACGATGCTTCTATTGCGATTGAAAAGGCAAAGCTTGAAATTGAACAACAGGAAAACAAGTTAACTTTAGAAGAACTTCAAACAAACAATGAACTACAAAAAGTTCAAGAAGAATTAGATACAGCCAAAACACAATTGGATGCAGCAAAGGAACAGGTTAATCAAATTCCTAAGGGAAGACTTTATACCTTAACACGTCATGAGAACTCTGGATTAGTGAATTTTGATTCCAATACAGAATCTATTTCGTCTATTGCTAATATTTTTCCTTTAATGTTTTTCCTCGTTTCTGCGCTAGTGTCATTAACAACAATGACAAGGATGGTAGAAGAACAAAGAGGTCAAAGTGGAACTTTACGTGCTTTGGGATATTCAAAATGGGATGTTATGAAGCAATATATTGTTTATGTTGTCTTTGCGACCTTCTTTGCCTGTGTGTTAGGAATCGTTGTAGGGACACAATTCTTCCCACGTATTATTTATTATTTATATAATTTAATGCTGTTTCAGGTAGATGCACCTACAGTCATCTATTTTAGTTGGATTGATGCGTTTGAAACTGTATTTATCTCAGTGTTTGTTATTTTGGCTGTGACTTTATTTGTATGTATCAGTGAATTGAATTTAATGCCTGCTGTTTTAATGCGACCAAAGGCTCCAAAAATTGGAAAACGCATCTTCTTAGAAAGAATAACTTGGCTGTGGAGACGCTTATCTTTTAATCAAAAAGTGACTATGCGTAATATTTTTAGATATAAAAAACGTTTCTTCATGTCTGTAATTGGTATTGCTGGGTGTACAGCTTTAATTATTACAGGATTTGGTATTAAAACATCAGTATCCCAGGTTGTTGATAAACAATATAAAGATGTCTTCACTTATGATTACCTTGTTCGTATGGAAAACAGTGTTTCAACAAATACTGCTCAGGATTATCAAGAGGATCTCTTAAATCGAAGTGAAGTCAGCAATATTGAATATGTTTACAATAAAAGTGTGAATTTATTAAAGAATAAAGAAGACTTATATGGTTCTTTGATTGTATATCAATCTATGGATAATATGAAAAATTTTGTCAATTTCAATGATTATCAAACACATAAAGAATTGACTCTCGATGATGAAGGCATTATTTTGACTGCTAAAGCTGCAGAACTTTTGGGTGTTGAAAAAGATGATACGATTGATATTGAATTAGATGAAACAAAATATAATGTGAAAATATCAGGAATAACAGAAAATTATTTTATGAACTATGTTTATATGTCTCAAACATTATATGAGACATTAACTGAACAGGATTTAAAAGTGAATAATGCTTTCTTGATTGTGAAAGATGATCAGACCTCAAATATAAAGACTTTAGAAGATTATATGAAAGATAAGGGCTATGGTAATCTTTCAGATATGTCATCTGTTGGTGAAGAATTTGATAAACAAGTACAAAGCGTCAATCTGGTTGTAATCATTCTTATTGTTTGTGCAGGAGCTTTAAATTTTATCGTTTTATATAATTTAACAAATATTAATATCCAAGAAAGAAAAAGTGAAATTGCAACAATTAAAGTTCTTGGCTTTAGACGTAAGGAAGTTTATGATTATATTTTTAGAGAAAATATATTACTTTCTGTTATTGGCTCAATGTTTGGAATTATTTTAGGATACTTCCTGCATAAATTTATTATTATTACAGTTGAATTAGATATGACGATGTTTGTTAGACAAATTGATATTATGAGTTATATTTATGCTATTATTATGACTTTAGGATTTACGTACCTGATTAATTTCAGTATGCGTCATGTTTTAAATAAAGTTAATATGGTAGAATCATTAAAAAGTATTGAATGAAAGAGTGATATGAAGTCACTCTTTTTTATATAGAAAGTCTATTTTTTATTAAAAGAATAAATTTCTTTATGATTTTTAGAATATTTGAAAAAATAAAGTGTTTTTTTGTTGACTTGTATAAAATGTTAAGTATAATGTTAAATATATTCAAAACGAAAAAGGGGAGAGATATATGAATTTGAAAAAAATTTTTTCTACTCTTGCTGTTGCAAGTATGCTAGTTGCTTGTGGCGGTAATGATACTTCGAGTGGAAATTCTACTTTTAAAATTGGAGTTTCTGGACCTCTGACTGGGGACAATGCTGTTTATGGTAATGCAGTTAAAAATGCAGCCGAACTTGCAGTAGAAGAAGTGAATGCTAAAGGAGGAATTCAATTAGAATTCAAAATTGAAGATGATCAGGCTGATCCTGAAAAATCTCCAACAGCATATGGAACTTTAAAGGATTGGGGTATGCAAATTGGTTTAGCAACAGTTACATCTGGTGCTGGAGCAGCTGTTTCTCAAAACTATGCTGATGATACAACATTTGCAATTACACCTTCTGCATCTTCAACAACAGTTATTTATAGTGATGCAGACAATACACAGTCATATAAATATGTTTATCAGATGTGTTTTACAGATCCTAACCAAGGTGTCGCATCTGCAGATTATCTTAAAAATCATACTGATTTAGGATCTAAAGTTGCTGTTATTTACAAGAGTGATGATAATTACTCAACAGGTATTTATCAAAAATTCATGGATGAAGCTAAAAAAGTTGGATTAGATGTTGTGTCTGAAACATCTTTTGACAATTCAAGTGCAACAGATTTTAATGTTCAATTAAAAGATGCTCAATCTAAAGGTGCTGATATAGTATATTTACCAATCTATTATCAACCAGCTTCATTGATTTTAACTCAAGCAAATCAAATGGGATATGCTCCAACATTCTTTGGTGTTGATGGAATGGATGGTATCTTGACATTGGATGGATTTAATACAGAATTAGCTGAAGGTGTATATTTGTTAACACCATTCTCAGCTGATGCTAAAGATGAATTAACTGCTAATTTTGTTAAGAATTATAAAGAAAGATATGGTGAAACTCCTAACCAGTTTGCCGCAGATGCATATGATTGCATTTATGCAATTTATGATGCGTTAGAAGCAGGAAAGGCTACTCCAGATATGAGTAATTCTGATCTTGCAGATCTTTTGATTAAACAGTTTACATCAATGACTTTTGATGGTATTACTGGTAGTGATGTGACTTGGTCTGAAAGTGGAGAAGTAAGCAAGTCTCCAAAAGCTGTTGTTATTAAAGATGGCGCATATGTAGGTGTAGAGGACTAATCTATATTCAAATATAAGAGGTTAGCAATCACAGGTTGTTAACCTCTTTTTTATAAAAAATGATTAACAATAAATGTTGATGGTTATATAAAAGGGGGAAAGAATAATGGACTTTCTATCGTTTCTGATTACAGGCTTAGGATTAGGAAGTGTTTATGCAATCATTGCGTTAGGATATACCATGGTTTATGGTATTGCAAAAATGCTTAACTTTGCACATGGTGATGTTATTATGATTGGTGCATATGTAGCTTTTTTTGCTGTAGGAAAATTTAATATGCCATCATTAGTTGCTGTGCTATTTTCAGTGTTGGTATGTACTTTATTAGGTGTGTTGATTGAAAGATTGGCATATAAACCTTTAAGAGATGCTTCAACATTATCTGTGTTGATTACCGCAATCGGTGTCAGTTATTTCTTACAAAATGCTGCACAGATTCTTTGGGGAAGCGATACAAAGATTTTCCCAACAATGTTTGATTTTGGTAATATTAGTTTATTTAATGGGCAGTTACAAATTTCTTTGTTGACACTTATAACAATACTTGTTTGTATTGTAATTATGGTTGTTTTAACCTTATTTATTAATAAAACAAAAACTGGAAAAGCAATGCGTGCCTGTTCTGAAGATAAAGCAACAGCGCAGTTAATGGGAATTAATGTTGATACAACAATTTCTATTACATTTGCGATTGGGTCAGGATTAGCTGCTATTGCCTCTGTTTTGCTATGTTCAACATATCCAGCTGTTAATCCAACACTTGGATCAATGCCTGGTATTAAAGCATTTACAGCGGCTGTTTTTGGGGGAATTGGCTCAATTCCTGGGGCATTTATTGGAGGATTGTTGCTTGGTGTTTTAGAAACACTTGCGAAAGCATATATTTCTTCACAAATGTCTGATGCAATTGTTTTTTTAGTATTGATTATTGTTCTACTTATTAAACCAACAGGTTTATTAGGTAAGAAAATCAGTGAGAAAGTGTAGGTGATTCAGATGGCTAAATTAAAAACTGCCTTTCTTGGTAAAAATAGAAATTGTCATTTATGTTTAGGATTAGTTATTATTGCATATATTGTTATTGAAGTATTGATGTATACAGGATCACTTAAAAGTTTATTTATTAATTTGTTAGTTCCTGTTACAAGCTATATTATAGTAGCCTTGGCTTTAAATCTAGTTGTTGGTATCTCAGGTGAATTGAGTTTAGGTCATGCTGGATTTATGAGTATTGGAGCTTTTACGGGAGTTATTGTCTCTAATGTGATGGCAACAATGATTTCAAATGATATTTTAAGATTAGTTATTTCTATTATTGTTGGTGCTATTGTTGCTGCATTCTTTGGTTTTTTGATTAGTATTCCGGTTTTGAAATTACAAGGTGACTATTTAGCTATTGTAACATTAGCTTTTGGACAAATCATAAAAAGTTTAATTAATAATACTTTCTTAGGTTTTGATTCTAATGGTTTTCATTTTAGTTTTATTACAAATACTGTGACATTAGGAACAGGTGGTAAAATGCTGATCAATGGACCGATAGGAGCGACCGCAACTGATCGTATTTCTACTTTTACTGTTGGTGTTATTTTATTAATTATTACAATTCTGATTATTTTTCATTTTATTAATAGTAAATATGGGCGTAGTGTAATGGCAACGAGAGACGATAGAATTGCTGCACAATCTGTGGGAATTAATGTTGTCAAGACAAAAACAATAGCTTTCGTTTTATCAGCTGGTATTGCTGGAGCGGCAGGTGTTTTATATGGGTTGAATTTCTCAACATTAGTTCCTGCCAGATTTGATTTTAACCAATCTATTTTGATTCTGGTTTATGTAGTTTTAGGTGGTTTAGGAAATATGTTTGGAACAATTATTTCTACATTTATCTTGGTATTACTTCCAGAATTATTAAGATTCTTGGCTGATTATCGTATGTTAATTTATGCTATTGTCTTAATTGTGATTATGATTGTGACAAATAATCCAACAATCAATCAATTTATAAAGAAAATTTTTAGACGAAAAAAAGCGGAAGGGGAGCTAAACAATGACTAACGGGAGATTGATATTAAAAACAGAAAATCTTGGTATTGAGTTTGGTGGACTGACTGCTGTTAAAGATTTTGATATCGAAATGAAAGCTAATCAGATTTATGGTTTGATTGGGCCAAATGGAGCAGGAAAAACAACTATTTTTAACTTACTTACAAAAGTTTATGAACCTACTCACGGAAGTATTTATTTGAATGGAAAAGATATAACAAAAGAATCTATTGTTTCAGTCAATCAATTAGGTATTGCGAGAACTTTTCAAAATATTCGTTTATTTAAAGATTTGACAGTTTTAGATAATGTCAAAGTTGGAATGCATCATTCTGTACGCTATAATCTTTTAGATAGTATTTTGAAATTGCCAAAATATCGTAATGAAGAAAAAGCAGTCAGGGAAAAAGCAATGAGTTTATTAAGATTGTTTGATCTTGAGCAATTTGCTGATGTTAAAGCAAGTAATTTGCCTTATGGAAAACAAAGAAAGCTAGAAATAGCACGTGCTTTAGGAACGAATCCAAAATTACTGTTGTTAGATGAACCTGCTGCAGGAATGAATCCGGCAGAAACAGCAGAATTAATGGAAACTATAAAAACAGTCAGAGAAAAATTTTCATTAGCCATTTTATTGATAGAACATGATATGAAATTTGTTATGGGTATATGCGAAAGAATTACAGTTTTAAACTTTGGTCAGGTTTTAGCAACAGGAACACCTGATGAAATTAGGAATAATCCAGAAGTTATTGCCGCATATTTAGGTAGTGATGAAGAATAGGGGGGATAACATGTTATTAGAAGTCAAAGATATGAATGTATATTATGGTGTTATCCATGCTATCAAAAATGTTTCTTTTGAAGTCAATCAAGGTGAAATTGTTGCTTTAATTGGAGCGAATGGAGCAGGAAAAACTTCTATTATGCATACGATTAGTGGATTGATTCATTCACGTGGAGGTTCAATTCAATTTGATGGTCAAGAGATTTCTAAAATGGCACCACATAAAATTCCTGGATTGGGATTGATTCAGGTTCCAGAAGGTCGTCATGTTTTTACAGAAATGACAGTTATGGAAAATTTGGAAATGGGAGCTTATTTGAGAAAAGATAAGGAAAACATTCAAAAAGATTTAGAAAGAG
Organism: uncultured Massilimicrobiota sp.; assembly: GCA_944325245.1. Taxonomy (GTDB): domain Bacteria; phylum Bacillota_I; class Bacilli_A; order Erysipelotrichales; family Coprobacillaceae; genus Allocoprobacillus. Next base: position 8,121 of record CALUZM010000079.1, read on the forward strand.
TTTTTAAACGTTTTTCACGCTTAGAGGAACGTAAAAATCAGTTGGCTGGAACTTTATCCGGTGGTGAACAACAGATGCTTGCGATGGGACGTGCATTGATGGCTAATCCAAAGTTGTTGTTATTGGATGAACCTTCAATGGGATTATCACCTATTTTGGTTAATGAAATTTTTGATATTATCAAAAACATTAATAAAGATGGTGTGACAGTACTTCTTGTAGAACAAAATGCGAATAAAGCTCTTTCTATTGCTGATCGTGCCTATGTTTTGGAAACAGGAAATATTACAATTTCTGGTCCGGCAAAAGAAGTTGCTGATAATCCAAAAGTACGTGAAGCTTATTTAGGATAAGGAAATTCAAAAATAAGAAATGAAAATTTGATGTATGAATCTTACAATATTTAATAATTCATGCGTTGCATTAAGCAAACGACCTTATATCATAAAGGGTCGTTTTTTTGTTATGTATATCCCATATTTTGACTGTATGTTTCATGCAGATTGATATGAAACATACAGCATTTTATGAGAGCAGCTAATGTATTTTGATACCATTATGTCGATTGTGTAAAAGACGATCTCCATAAGCTTTTATAATCAAAGAAAGATAAATAAGACTGATTAGACATGTTGCATCGTTAACGAGGTGTAAAGATATCATCAATGGATGAATCACATAAATAAAAAGACTTCCCATAACGCACCATATAAGAAAATAGATGAGGCATATGCGTCCTTGAAAATGAAGAAAATGATGAGAGTAATCCCAGCAACGTGTATGAAAGAATTTTTCAATATAATAACTTGCTAATAATTCTAATAAGGTCAAAAGAATACCACTGAGGAAAAAGTTAAAGAAGGGATGTAATGCTTGTATATATGGAAGACATATCATTAACAGACATGCACCAAAACCATATAAAGGAATGAACGGACCTTTTAATAAACCAGAAGATACCCATTTTCTTTGAAAGAGGGAAATATAACATGATTCTAGCCAATAACCTAAAAAGCAGTAGATTGAAAAATAAACAATGATCATAACATTCTCCTTTTGATATAATTTATGAAAATGAATAATGAATATGTCTATTTTTTTCATTTTATGTCAATAATTCATGTGTAAAATAGTCTTTTTATATAAAAATACAAAAAAATATAATTAAAAAAGTATTGATAAAATCAACATAATTTTAATTTCTTAAGAATTTCTTAAGAAAAATGTGGACTTTTTGTGAACGTTGTTTTATAATTCTAAGTGGGTATATTATTGAAAGGAGGCAACGAATGGATAGTAATATTAAGACGAATTTATTAGAAATGATGCAAGAACATGTTCTTAAGCGTAAAGCTATGTTCATTCCAATGCTATGTATTTCAACATTCGGATTGGTTGGTTATGCAGCTGTTGATAAAGAAGATCCTACAATCGAAGCAAATAAGATTGAAGTTCTTTATGGAACAAAGCTGGATAAAACGATGTTCGCTATTTCTGATAATCGTGATTCCCTAGACGCTATGGATGTAAAAATTGATGATACATCATATGATGCATATCAATTAGGTATATATAACGTCGAAGTAACTGCAACCGATATGTTCACAAATTCAAGTACTAAGGTTGTTCAAGTAGAAGTTGTTGATAAAACTGCTCCTGAATTGAATCCGGTAGGAGATAGTCAAGGTTATGTTATTGATGTTGAAGCAAATGGTAGTCAAGATATCGCTCAATATGTCAATGCATCTGATAATGTTGATGGAGATGTTACACCATTTATTGAAACAGACAAGAAACTCGATACTTCAAAATTAGGATCTCAAATGATTGAATTGAGTGTTTCAGATAACGCTGGAAATCAAACTCAACAAACATATGAATTCTATGTATCAGATACGACTGCACCTACTATTAGTTACAAGAAGGGATCTACAGTTACAGTAGACTATGGTTCTCAATTTAGCTATTCAGACTATATCAAAGTTACTGATAACTTTGATAAGAAAGTGACATCTATTGATGTAGATGGAACAGTGGATACGAAAAAAGTCGGTGAAACAACATTAAAGATTACTGCAACAGATTCATCTGGTAATCAGTCACAGAAATCTTTAAAAGTTAAAGTAGAAGACTTAAGTGCACCAAAGATTAGTTTATCTAAATCTTCTGTGCAGATCACAAAAGGTAAGAGCTTTAATGCCAAGAGTTATTTGGAAAGTGCAACTGACAATAAAGATGGAAATATTACTTCTAAAGTCAAAGTTAACAGTTCAGTAAACACAGATAAAGCTGGTAAATATACTGTGACTTATAGTGTTACTGATGAAGCTGGTAACTCAAGTTCAAAATCTTTAAAAGTCACTGTTGTCAATCCAGATGATATTGCTCCAAATCAAGGAATGGTAGCTACTGCTAAATCACGATTAGGTTGTCCTTACAAATGGGGTGCAACTGGACCAAGTTCATTTGACTGTTCTGGATTTACCCAATGGGTATATAAAAAGAACGGAAAGAGTATCCCACGTACATCTAGTGGACAAAAGAGTGGAGGAAAAGTTATTTCTCTATCTAATGTTAAACCAGGTGATATTGTATGGAGACCAGGCCATGTAGGAATCTATGTTGGTGGAGGAAGAGTTATTCATTCTCCTCACAGTGGAGCTGTTGTAAGTTATACAAGCTTAAGTGGATTCACTTGTGGTGTTAGATATTAATGAATAAGCTGTAATGAATAATTTCATTACAGCTTTTCTTTTTGATATGTTATAATAATAAAAGGTGGTGCGCCAGTTCGGTGCAAATTATCTAGTTAGGTGAAATTCCTAACCTTACAAAGTCTAGCCAACAGTAAGT
>CALUZM010000080.1 GCA_944325245.1 uncultured Massilimicrobiota sp.
AAATTATTAAATCCCAAACAAAAAGAAGCAGCAACTTATCTTCAATCTCATTTGCGTATTATTGCAGGAGCTGGAAGTGGGAAAACACGTGTTTTAACATATCGTATTGCCTATCTGATTGAGGAAGTCGGGATTGAACCACGTCATATTTTAGCCATTACTTTTACAAATAAAGCCGCTAATGAAATGCGAGAAAGAGTTGTGGATTTATTAGGTGAGTATGCTTCAGGAGCGTTACTGTGCACAATCCATTCTCTATGTGTAAGGATATTAAGGCAGCATATTCATGCTCTTCATTATCCTCATCATTTTGTTATTATGGATGAAGAAGATCAAAAATCTTTATTGAAAAAGATTTTTAAAGAAAAAAATATCGATAGTAAAGCTGTTAGTGTTAAAAGTTGTATTCATTATATTTCAGCTTGTAAGATGGCTGAAGTTTCACCACAAAAAGCATATCAAATGGCTGATGGCTTTGTTGGTGAAGAAAAAAAAGCATTAGCTTATGGTGAATATGAAAAATATAAAGAAGAACATTTTATGCTGGATTTTGATGATCTTTTGTTGAAGACAGTAGAACTGTTTGAAAAATATCCTGATATTTTACAGATATGGCAACAGAAATTCCAATATATTCATGTTGATGAATTTCAGGATGTAGGAAGTATTGATTATAAACTTATTCATCTTTTATCACAACAGTCTCTTTTATGTGTGGTTGGTGATCCAGATCAAACAATTTATTCTTTTAGAGGATCAGATGTCAATTATATCATGAATTTTGATAAGGATTATCCTCATGTCAAAACTGTCATTTTGGATCAAAATTATCGTTCAACCAAAACGATTCTAGATATTTCAAATAATTTAATTAGAAAAAATAAAAATCGTTTAGAAAAAGATTTATTTACACAATTAGAAGAAGGAGATAAAGTTGTCCATTATTCGGCTGCTGATGAAGAATCAGAAGCAGAATATGTTTGTCAGACAATAGAAGATATTATTCATCATGTTGATGGAGTTAATTATCATGATTTTGCGATTCTTTATCGAGCAAACTATCTTTCTAGACCTTTTGAACAAAAGTTGATTCAGCATCAGATTGATTATAAAATCTTTGGTGGATTAAAATTCTTTAATCGTAAGGAAATCAAAGATGCTTTAAGTTATTTACGTTTAATGGTCAATATGGATGATTTATCTTTTGAGCGTATTATTAATGTACCAAGTCGTGGTATTGGACAAAAAACATTAGAGAAAATTCAATTAAAAGCTATTGAATATGGTATCAGCTGTTATGAAGCCGTATGTTTATATAGTGAGGAGATTGGATTAAAAGGAAAAGTGAAGAAGGCTATTGCTGAATTTGTATCATCTATAGAAAAGGCCAGACAATCTCGTCAAGCTTTAGCTGATGTTTTTGAAAGTCTTATGAAAGATGTTGGATATTTTCAAATGTTAAGACATGATGAAGATGAAAATCGTATTCAAAATATTATGGAATTAAAGAATTCCATTGCTGGATATATGAATACGCATCCAGATACTGCAACATTTGAAAGTTATCTGCAAGATATTGCTTTATATACTTCTCAGGATGATATGACACATGATGAATATGTCTCATTAATGAGTATTCATATGGCCAAAGGTCTGGAATTTAACTATGTTTTTGTTGTTGGGCTTTCTCAAGATGTTTTTCCAAGTTTTAGAAGTGTTTCAGAAGAAGGAGAAGATGGCATGGAGGAAGAACGCAGATTAGCATATGTTGCTTTTACCCGAGCAAAGAAACGTTTATATCTAACAGATAGTCAGGGATTTAACTATATGACGAATTCTCCTAAAATGTCATCACAATTTATTGATGAAATTGGGACAGATCATGTCGAACATATAGGGAAACCATCACCTTTTAAAACTAAAAAATTTGTACGTATGGGTCCATCAGTGGATGAAATGATTGGTGATAATGAAATTCATGATTGGAAACAGGGGGACCTTGTTGAACATGATGTTTTTGGTAAAGGTGTGATAGTGAAAGTTCAGGGACAAACTTTGGATATTGCATTTTCAATGCCTTATGGTATCAAAACTTTAATGGCGCAACACAAATCTTTAAAACGTTTATCATCATAACAATCAGAAATTTTCTGATTGTTTTTTTGTTTTGAAATGATGTGAAAAATGGGTATATTTTGGGTGATGATTTTTGATGTTTTTATTTTATTCATGACTATTTTTTGATATAATGAGCTGGTGAATGGAGTGTGTAAAATGACATTGGAAAGATTGAATGAAATTAAACAATTATTAAATGAATATAATTATCAATACTATGTTTTGGATAATCCAACAGTTTCAGATCAAGAGTATGATCGATTAATGCAGGAATTGCAGAGTATTGAAGCTAAACATCCTGAATGGATTACGCCAGATTCGCCTAGCCAGAGAGTAGGGGGAGAAGTCTTAGATGGATTTCAGAAAGTTACACATCAAAGAATGATGTTATCATTAGGAAATATTTTTAATGAAGATGAACTGAGAGAGTTTGATGATCGTATTCGAGATGTTTTCCCACAGGTTGAATATGTTTGTGAATTAAAAATAGACGGACTGGCTGTTTCACTGGTTTATGAAAATGGCCATTTAAGTTATGGTGCTACTCGCGGTGATGGTACTGTTGGAGAAGACATTACGCATAATGTAAAAACAATTAAATCTATCCCTTTGTCTATTGATTATAAAGGAGATTTTGAAGTGCGTGGAGAAATATATATGCCAAAAAAATCTTTTGAACAGTTGAATAAACAAAGAAAGGATGCTGGAGAAGCTTTATTTGCAAATCCACGTAATGCAGCAGCTGGAAGTGTTCGACAATTGGATTCAAGTATTGCTGCAAAGAGAGGATTAGATGCGTTTTTGTATATGGTTCCTACAGCTTCAGAAGTGGGTTGTCAGACGCATAAGGAAGCATTGGATTATATTGCTAAACTTGGTTTTAAAGTGAATCCAATGACACGTGTCTGTGCCAATATTGAAGAAGTCTGGAGCTTCATTACAGAAATGACAGAGAAACGTCAATCATTGCCTTATGAAATTGATGGTATTGTCATTAAAGTCAATAATCTAGCCTGGCAGGAAAGATTAGGATATACGGCCAAAGTTCCAAAGTGGGCGATTGCTTATAAGTTCCCAGCTGAAGAAGTGGTCACAAAACTTAAGGATATTATTTTTACAATTGGAAGAACTGGTCAAATTACACCAAATGCTGTTTTGGAGCCTGTACGTGTTGCAGGAAGTACAGTCCAACGAGCAACTTTACATAATGAAGATAATGTGGTTCATAAAGATATTCGTGTTGGAGATTATGTTGTGATTCGCAAAGCGGGTGATGTCATTCCAGAGGTTGTGCGTTCTTTAAAAGAAAGACGTAATGGCACAGAAAAAGAATTTCAAATGATTCACGAATGTCCATATTGTGGTTCACCACTTGTTAGAAAAGATAATGAAGCAGCTTATTATTGTATGAATGATCATTGTGATTCTAAAAAAATAGAACGTATTATTCATTTTGCTTCTCGTGATGCTATGAATATCGAAGGCTTGGGAGAAAAAATAATTGAACAGTTTTATAATTTAGGATTTGTGCGTTCTATTGAAGATATATATAGCTTGGCAGAACATGAACAAGAAATTATTGAAATTGAGGGCTTTGGGAAAAAGTCGATGGATAATTTATTAGAATCTATAGAAAAAAGTAAAAAGAATTCAATGGAAAAATTGTTATTTGGTTTAGGAATTAAAGGTATTGGTGCAAAAATGGCGGATAATCTTTCTAAAGAATTTAAAAGTATGGATGCACTTTTAAATGCCTCAACTGCAAAGCTTTTGTCTATTCGTGATGTTGGTGAGACAATTGTTCAGTCCATTAATCGTTTCCGTAGTCAACCAGAATCTTTAGAATTATTGGAACATTTAAAGACAATTGGTTTGAATATGAATTATTTAAAAGAAACATCTTTATTACAAGAAAGTATTTTTAATGGAAAAACAGTATGTGTTACAGGAACTTTAGAATTAATGACGCGAAAAGAAATTAAAGAATATTTAGCTCGTTTAGGTGCAAATGTAACAGGAAGTGTATCAAAGAAAACAGATTACCTCATTTGTGGTAAAGATGCCGGAAGTAAATTAGAAAAAGCAAGAGAACTTGGGGTCACAGTCTTAAGTGAAGCTGAGTTTAAAGAGGAGGTAGATCTATGAAAAAGTTCATATGTATATTGATGGTCGCTTTGTTACTGGTAGGATGTCAATCTTCACAGGAAACTGTCCAAGAAGAAACAAGCAATAATACTGCCTCTATGGATTCTTTTGATGATACATACTATAATATTGTGAAATTTGAAGATAGTGAATTAAGAGAAGATTTTTATTTGGATTATGGTTCAACATCGGACTTTACAACAATTGGTAGAGATTTACAAATTTTATCATCACAATATTTTTCAACTTCTGATTATTATATGAGTGAAGGTCAATATTTGAAGTTATCTTTAAAACAAGAAATGGTTAAACGTAATAATGATAATTCATTGCAACCAGCTTCTGGAACAACAATTAATGATGTGAAAGATCCTGTTATGGTTCAAAATATTCAAGAACAGGATTTCTGGGAAAAATCAGGTGATAAATATACATTAAGAGGTGCTTCTTTTGCGATAGTGATTGATCCTCGTGATGCAGACAATAATCGTTTAGATACACAGATGGATGATCAATCTATTTTGAATTATGGACGTGAATGTAGTCAAAAATTATATGAAATTATTCAATCTCATGAAGATTTTGAAAATCTGAAAGGTTTACCTGTTTTGATTGCTATTTATCAGGCAACGGATTTAACGACAAGTACGGTTAATGGTCATTATGTTTTAAAAACATATTGTAATGGTTCTTATGGACAAAGTGAAGAAGTCAATTTTGAAACTGTTCTTTTTGAAAGTGATCGTGCTCAGGAAATAGATGCAACAACTGCTAATGAATTTAATATTATTAAAACGAATTTAAAAGATGCAGCGACTGAAGCAGCAGGACTAGTTGGAACAGCCAGATATCAAAATGGTAATATTCAGTCAATGGTTATAGAGGCAAATCTTAATGTGAAGACTGCAACTGAGTTAATGTATTTGTCTTCTATTATTGCTGATGGAGTCAATACTCGTTTTTCAGCAGATTTTGATATTAAAGTTTTGGTTTATTCTCAAGATGACTTAAATGCAGTTATCATCAAAGATAGTGGTCAAGATGTGAAGAGTTACTATTTATATTAGAGGATGACAATATGAAAGATATTGAATTTTTAAAACAGTTGGCTTATGATGCCAGATTATCTATAAGTGATGAAGATATGCCATCTTTGATAGATGCATATAAAGATTTTATGGATCAAATTCAAATTTTAGAGGATATTGAAACTGAAGGTGTTGAGCCTTTGGTTTTTCCTTTTGAGAGTCAAAATTATTATTTAAGATTAGATGATGTAGAAGATATTATGGAAGTTGATGATGTTTTAAAAAATGCAAAAGAAGTTCAAGAGCAACAGGTGAAAGTTCCTAAGGTGGTGAATTCATGAAAGTTTATAGTATTGAATCATTACATGATGCTTTTCAATCAGGAAAAGTTGAACCTAAAGATTATTATCAACAAATTTATAAAGAAGCTCAATTTCAGCAAAAACGTTTAAATGCATTTGCTTATACGACATTTGGGAAAGCTGAAAAAGATTTAAAAAATGCTGATTTTCAAAATATTTTAAGTGGAATACCTTATGTTCTTAAAGATAATTTATGTACTCAAAATATATATACAACCGCATCTAGTCGAATGCTAGAAGATTATATTCCAACATATAATGCCCATGTGGTGGATTTATTGGAAAGACAAGGATGCTGTCTGATTGGGAAGTCTTCCATGGATGAATTAGGTATGGGTTTTACAAATATGACTGCTCTTACTGGACCAGTCTACAATCCATGGGATGTATCTAGAATTGCTGGTGGATCTTCTGGAGGGTCAGCTGCGCTTGTTGCAAGTGGCCTGATTCCTTTTGCTTTGGGAAGTGATACAGGGGATTCTATTCGCCGACCTGCTGGATATTGTGGTGTTGTTGGCATGAAACCTACTTGGGGAAGAGTTTCACGTTATGGACTCATTCCTTATGCTTCTAGCTTAGATACAATAGGAGCCTTAACACGTAATGTACGAGATATGGCAATAGTGATGAAAAATATTTCAGGACATGATCATCGCGATATGACATCTTCTTTTCAATCTGTACCACGATATTTTCATCATCTTTCTTTGGATATTTCACATTTAAAAATCGCTTTTTTCAAAAATATCTATGATTCATTAACAGATTTACAAATGAAAAAGATTTTTGATGATATGGTTGTCTTGTTAAAACAGCAGGGAGCTAAAGTTGATGAAATTGATTTTCCTGAAAGATATTTAAAATCATTAGTTCCTGTCTATAATATTATTGCCAATGGTGAATCTACAAGCAATCATGCTTGTCTTGATGGAATTAAGTATGGAATGCGAGAAGATGAAAAGAGTATTGAAGATATAGTGATTCAATCACGCAGTCGTGGATTTACCAAAAGTACACAACAACGTTTTATTTTAGGAATGCTTGTTTTAAAAGAAGAAAATCAAGAAAAAATGTTTAGGAAATCTCAAAAAGTGAGAAGATTGATTGTAGAAGAACTGAATCATATTTTTCAACACTATGATTTAATCATATCATTAAATAGTGATAGCATTGCGCCACATATCCAAGATGCTATGAAAAAATCTTCATCACTTGTTGATGCACAGCTGCTTCTCGCTAATCTAGCGGGATTGCCTAGTTTGACTTTGCCTTGTGGTTTTGTTGATGATATGCCAGTTGCTATCAATTTGACTGGACGATTATTTGAAGAACAGACTGTACTGAACTGTGCTTATGCTTTGGAAAATGTTTTGCCATTTAAAAATCAGTATGTGCGAGGTGATCATTTTGAAATTTGAAACAGTCATTGGTATTGAGGTTCATTGTGAGTTGAAAACAAAATCTAAAATGTTCTCTTCAGCACCAGTTAGTTTTGGCAAAAAGCCCAATACACAAGTTCATGCTATTGATTTGGCAATGCCAGGAACTTTGCCATCAGTGAATCAAAAAGCCGTGGAAATGGCAATAAGAGTCTGTCACGCCTTACATATGGATATTCAAGATTTGTTATCTTTTGATCGCAAAAATTATTTTTATGCTGATTTACCTAAAGGTTATCAGATAACTCAACACTATCATCCAATTGGAAGTCATGGTTATATTGAAATTGATGTCAATCAAGAGAATATGCGCATCGATATTGAACGTCTACATCTTGAAGAGGATACTGCAAAACTAACGCATCTTTCTGATGAATCTTTAATAGATTACAATCGTGCTGGTATACCACTTATTGAAATTGTGTCGAAACCTCAAATAAAAAATAGTTTACAGGCTTGTGCCTATTTAGAAGCGTTGAGATATCTTTTTATATATACGGATGTTTCAGATGCTGTTATGGCGCAAGGATCTATGCGATGTGATATCAATATTTCTTTAAAACCTGAAACAAGCCAACAATATGGTGTGAAAGTTGAAATTAAAAATTTGAATTCATTATCTAATGTTCAAAAAGCTATTGATTATGAAATTCAACGCCAAACTGCATTATTGTTGGATGGAAAACCTATATTACAACAAACACGACGTTTTGATGAAAAAACACAAACAACGGTTGCTATGCGTAATAAAGAAACAACAGCTGATTATCGTTATTATCCTGAACCTAATATTTTACCGATAAAGCTTGACTCCAAATGGATTCAACAAATCAAAGATAAATTACCATTGTTACCAAAACAAAGAAAAGATATATATATCAATCAATATCAACTTTCTTATAATGATGCGCGTATTTTAATTGATCATAAAGAGTTATCTGATTTTTATAATCAGACTGTACAAATTTGTCCTCATTATCAATTGGTTTGTCATTGGCTTATTGGAGATGTCTTATCTTATTTAAATAAAAGCCATCAATCCATACATGCTATTTTGCATGTAGAGGATTTCGCAAAACTGATGCATTTTGTAGCAGATAAGACACTCTCAACAAAACAAGCTAAACAGGTTTTAGAACTTATGATGACAAAACACAAAGATCCTGTTTCAGTGATAGAAGAATATCATTTTCAACAAATTAATGATGACCATATATTGATGAAAGTTATTGATGAAATTCTTGATTATCAACCTGATTTAATTAAAGAATATAGTCAGGGAAAGACAAAAATTGTCGGTTTTTTAGTAGGACAGGTTATGCAAAAAACAAATGGACAAGCGAATCCACAAAAGACAAATCAATTGTTGATGAAGGAATTAGAAAAAAGAAAACAATAATATTCTATACATTACTCATGAATTTTGTTACAATAGAGAAAAGTAGGTGAAAAAATCATGGTAAAAAAATTTCATTTTGATGATGAAGATGATATTCAGGATGATTATCAACCTTCATCATATCTTGAAGATTTAGAAATAAAAAAAGAAAATCAAACTTTAACATCTATAGATGAAGAAGAGTATGATGAGGAAGATTTGCCAATGAAAAAAAAGAAGAAAAAGTTTGTCATGAAGTGGTGGCATTATTTATTAATTTTATTTGGAGCATTAATTGTGGCATTTGGTATTTATATTTTGATTCTTTCTTTTAATAATGGTCCTGTTTATGGTGATCGTTGCAAAGGAATGCAGACCATTTCTAAAGATCAGAGAGATTCTACTGTTTCTACAATGGAAGAAAAATACGATGAAATTGAATCAATGACACTTTCGACTGAATGTCGTCAATTAAAGCTGGATATTGTGTTTAAAGCAGGTATGGATACAGAAGATGCAGAAAAAATTGCTGAAGAAACTGTACAGACTTTGGATGGGATGGTAGGATTAGAAAAAGCCGATGATGAGAAATATAGTGGCTTATTTGGAACTATTGATGGAGTCACACAATATGAAGTTAATGTTTTTATGACTTCTACTGATAGTGAAGACTTTCCAATTTATGGAACAAAAAATGTTCAAAGTGATGATTTCTCATACACATTAGCTTCAGTAAAAGATGAAGAAACTGCCAAACAGGCACAAGAAACATTAACGGATGAAGAATAAAACGAGCTTTGCTCGTTTTTTTATAGGAGGCGTCTATGCAAAAAAATGAATATATTGAAGCCAAATGTGTAGATTATACACATGATGGACAAGGAAT
>CALUZM010000081.1 GCA_944325245.1 uncultured Massilimicrobiota sp.
GTTCTGTGAGGGAAATCGAAACCCTTGCTTATAAAATGAAATGAAGGGAGGGAGTCGAGTTCTACTCGACATGGATATGTATATTGGTAGTCAACAATTAATGAAAAAATTTGATGAATGTTTATTGAAACATGGATATACAATAGAAGAGTTGGTTGATAAAGCAAGTGATTGCTTATTAAAACATATAGATGGCAAATCATTAAGCATTGTATGTGGTCCAGGAAATAATGGTGCTGATGGTTTATCTTTAGCTATAAAATTGTATCAGCAAGGGCAACATGTGAAAGTCTTTATATTTGAAGATCATGAACATCTTTCTCAAGCCAACGCTTATTATCTACAGAAATGTTATGATTTATCTATAGAAGTTTATCATTTTCAAGCAGAAAATCTAGATCAGACATTAGAACATATGAAAACGTCTGACACCATTGTGGATGCCATGTTTGGTTTTGGATTAAATAGCTCTCCAAGAGGGCTCTATCAGGGTGTTATTGAGGGAATTAATCAGTTTTATGATAAAGAAGTTATTGCGGTTGATATTCCAACAGGACTTGACTGTAATAGTGGAAAGCCATATCAAAGTGTTGTCAGTGCAACGAAGACAATTACTTTAAGTGCATTAAAGAATGGTTTTTTGAATCCTGATAGTCAATATTTTACAGGTGAAGTGATAGTAGAAAAACTCGATTTAGAAGATGTCAGTGAAGAAGCAGGACTGTATCAACTAGCCGATGAAGAATATGTCTCTTTCATTTTAAAAGATAGGATATTTGATGGCTATAAGGGAACTTATGGACATACATGCCTAATTACAGGGAGTCCAGAGTATAAAGGAGCCGCGCTATTAAGTGCTAAAAGCTGTGTCTACAGTGGAAGTGGCATTACAACTGTGATGAGTGTACCTGAGGTCATCCAATCTTTAACACATTTCTGTCCTGAAGCGACTGCTGTTATAAGAGCACCTATTTTATTAAAAGAAGACTTGGCTAAATATGATGCACTTCTTATTGGCTGTGGGTTAGGACAGAGTTTAGAAAGCTATCGCTATGTTATAGATGTGTTAGAAAAAACTAGTCAGCCTCTGGTGATAGACGCAGATGCTTTAACGATTTTATCGGCTCATATTGATTTATTGAAAACACAAAAGCGTGATATCATCTTAACACCACATTTGGGTGAGTTCAGACGCTTATGTGATTTTAAAGACGATGATGATATGCTGGTTGTTGCTAGAGATTTTGCTTTGAAATATCACGTTGTCCTTGTTTTAAAAGGGCCTTATACAATTGTGACCAATGGTTATGAGTCCTATCGTATTTTTTCGGGAAATAAAGCAATGGCAACAGGAGGTATGGGAGACGTTTTGGCGGGGATGATTACAAGTTTTGTAGGACAGGGATATAGTGCTTTACAGGCTGCCATGTTAGGTGTTTTCATCCATGGTTATGCTGGAGATCATCTAGCTGAAACTGCTTATACAGTGATTCCTTCAAAACTGATTGACTATATTCCAACAGCTATGCATGAGATAATAAAAAGTAACCAGCAAAGGTTACTTAAGAGAAATTAATGTGATTTGACGATGAGGACTTTTATCTCGACGATAGGAGAAGAAAAGGTCCTCATTTTCTATTGTACAATATGGAGAAATAGTTATGTTCTGTTTAGGAACACGAAGCTGAAGAAGTTGTTGTTGAATCAGTTCTTTATGATTTAATAGATAAGCACCATCTTCTTTTTTGGTATAAAAAGAGTGCGTATCAAAAGACATGTTTTTAACCAAATCAATAATATCATCTCTGGCTTCAAAATTTCTCTGTTCAATGGAAGGACCTATATAGGCATACATTTGTTCAGGTTGACATTGCTCATGTGAAATAAGATGATGGGCAACTTTTCCAACAATTTCGCCAACTGTTCCTTTCCATCCAGAATGGATGGCAGCCACAATTTTTTGGTCACGACAATATAATAAAACGGGACAACAGTCAGCATGAAAAGTCCAAAGCCACAAATGCTTATCACGTGTATACATGGCATCATAACCTTGAAAGGCATCATCTTTGCTCAGCATACCTCTACCGCCATCTTGCAAGCTGACTTTAATAAAGTTTGTTGTGTGTTGCTGTAGTGTTGCAACCATATGTGATAAGTCGGTATTTAATGTTTGAGCAAGTTGTTGACGATTGACTAAAACTTGCTTGTCATCGATACCGTTATAACTCATATTCATCAGACGATGTTTTTCGTCATAAGCACATGTGGTATATGCTGAAATTTCATCAAAACAATTCCACTCAATTAATTTCATGATTAAACTCCTTTCATTTGCCCTACCTCTTTTCTTTGTTTCACATACAATATAGTGAAGGAGGGATATTATGTTTCAACAATCTTGCGGTTGCCAAAATATGAATTCATGCCAGGGTCAAATGGCCTATGGAAATTCAATGAATTTTGGAAATGTCAATGGTTGTCCTAGACCACAGCCATTGGTAGCTCCTAGAAGAGTTTGCATAACAAACCAAGTTACACCAGTTGAGCAACCGGTCATTTGTCCAATTGAATGCCGTCGTGTCAACCATTGTATGTATTATCCAGTATTTTATCCTGTATATGAACAAACTTTTATGAATGCTTCATCTATGAAGTCATCTTGTTCATGTCGTTAAAAATGGTTTCATCAGGATCAATATAAATCGTTGAATAATGTGAAAGTATGACTTGGCCAGGCTTACCACCTTGCATTTTTTTCAAATTTCTGACAAGAGTGTAATTCACAGGAACTGAAGAACTGTGTTTACCTTTAGAAAAATATGCAGCAATTTTGCTGGCTAGACGAATAGTATATTCATCTAAATTTTCACTATGCACAACAACATGGCTTCCAGGCATATCTTTAACATGAAACCACATATCGTTTTTTGAAGCCATTTTAAAGGTAAGATAATCGTTTTGCAGATTATTCTTGCCTACATATATTTTAATGTTATCTTTTGTCAGATAAGTTTCTATATGTAGTTTTTTAGGACGATGAACTTGTTTTGCTTTTTTCTTTTTAAGATAACCTAAATTTTCTAGTTCTTCTTTAATTTCTAAAGCATCATAGTAAGAAGCGTTTTCCATCATAGTCATAAGCGTATCAAAATAATGAATTTCATCTTCAGTGATTTTCATTTGTTCTTGGAGATGTGATAACGCTTTTTTTGCTTTTTGGTATTTTGCATAATATTTATTGGCATTGGTTTTACCATCATATCTTTCATCAAGTTCAATAGTGATCATTGTCCCATCATAATAATTTTCAACTGTTACTTCTTTTTGACCTTTTGTGATGAGATTCAAATTAGCGAATAATAAATCTCCCTTAATACGTAAATCATCACTATTTTGTGATTCAAAGTATGTTTGTTTCAATTTATTTAATTTACTGACATTTCTTTGATATTCATTGTGAATAAATTTTCCTAAATCAGAAGTCTGTTGTTTAATGCGATCTTTTTCATCAATTAAATGATAATGTTCATCTAATCCATCAAATAAAGAATAAACCTGATAGTCACATTGTAGATGTGTCAATGGAATCACATGGAAATATTCTTTGTCCTGATATTGATGAATGTATAAATTGTGCGAGTTTTGAATTTGAAGCATAATATCTTCAAATTTTTCTTGATGTTCTAAACGATATAAGACTTCTCTAGATAATTCAGGAGAGAATCCCTGATATGTTTTTGTCAGATTATCGGTTTCTATCCATCCATCAATAAATGGATTTTTCTTAGGGATAAGTGGTGGTTTTTGATAAATTGCACCAGGTTGTAAAATACGTGAACTCATAGAAGGAGAAACACGTTTTAAACAATCAATAATTTTATTGTTATCATGAGTTATAATAGTGTTTGAATGTTTACCCATGATTTCAATATAAACATGATATTTCACTGTATCCTTAAGTTCATTAACACCAATGAATTCAATATCTACAATACGATCTAATCCAACTTGTGAAATACGTTCAATATAAGCACCTTCCAGATGTTTCCTTAAAAGCATGGTCAATGCATTAGGAGTTGCTGGAGTTGGATAATTGAGATGTGTCAATTGAATTCTTGCATAAACTGGATGTATAGAAATCAATAGTTTGACATTTTCTCTTTGAGAACGAATATGAAATAAAAGTTCATATTGTGAAATTTGATATATTTTATTAATTCTTCCTCGTGTGATTTGATTTTGAAGTTGTTCAACAACACGAGATAATATCATTCCATCATAAGCCATATTTTATCACCGATAAATAGTATAACATATTTCAAAAAGAATTGACATTAAAGTTACATTCATGTAACATTGTTTCAAAGGATGGTGGAGAGATTGAAAAAAGGGCTTTTGATTATTTTGAGTGGGCCAAGTGGTGTTGGGAAAGGAACGGTTCGTCAGGAGTTGTTTAAAGATGAAAGTTTGAATCTAGCTTATTCAATATCAATGACAACACGTAAGCCTCGTCCTAATGAAAAAGATGGTGTAGATTACTTTTTTGTGAGTGAAGAGACATTTAAAGAAAAGATTGAAAATGGAGAATTATTGGAATATGCCAAATTTGTAGGAAATTACTATGGTACTCCTCAGTTTCATGTGGAAGAATTATTGAATGAAGGGAAAAATGTTGTTTTAGAAATTGAAGTACAGGGCGCTTTACAGGTTATGGCCAAATGTCCTCATGCATTAACAATATTTTTAGTACCTCCATCACTTGAAGAACTAGAACGTCGTATTCGTGGTCGTCGTACAGAAGAGGAAAGTATTGTTCAGGAAAGACTTGCTAAGGCGAGAAAAGAAATTGCAACAAAAGATGAATATAAATATGTTGTAGAAAATGATGATGTTGTTGCAGCAAAAGAAAGAATCGCAGAAATTATTAAAGAAAATTTATAAAGCACCATATGGTGTTTTTTTGTTGATGAAAAGATATAGACTTCCCTTGATGCGTATGCCATAATAAATGGTATAAGGAGGGTGTTTTGATGAAGAAAAATCAATGTTGTCCAAAATGTCAAAGTCAAGATATTCTTTTTGTTTCATCGAATGGTGTTTTGAAACGTAATGCTTACCATGATGTGATTACAGATTATCGTAAACTTAAGGTTGAACAATATATTTGTAAAAAATGTGGTTATATGGAATCATATGTGAGAGATCAGGATCTGGAGAAATTGGAGAAAATGTAGGTTATGGATATTTGGGAAAAATTATATTTGAAAGCTAAAGAAGAATATCATCCTCAGGAGGTATCACCTTTTATCTATGCACATCATGTTGTTTGTGCGTTAGAAGCAGAAAATGGTGATATTTATACAGGCTTCTGTATAGAAAGCTGTAGTGGTGTTATGGATTTATGTGCTGAAAGAGTTGCAGCCCTTCATATGTATATGAAAAGTGGGCAGACAGTTGTCAAAAGAATGATTGCATTTCGAGCTCAACCTCCATATGGTGGAGGAAGTGGAATGCCTTGTGGTGCCTGTCGTGAATTTTTTATGCAGTTGAATAAGAAAAATGAAGACATGGAAATTATGGTTAATTTTGATACACGAGAAACAATCACATTAAAAGAGCTGATTCCTTCATGGTGGGGTGAAGAACGTTATCAGACAAAATAATAGAAATATATATGAGCAGTCATTATTGACTGTTTTTCATTTCCATAAGAATGAATGAGTTGTTTTAAAAAGTTTTGATTTATGATAAAATAAAGCAATAGGTGGTGAAGATATGTACATTGTCAAAGTGCTTGTAGAACATCCTGTTCATTCACTGGATACTACATTTGATTATTTAAGTCATAAGAAATTAATGGTAGGTATTCGTGTTTGGATTCGTTTTGGATATCAGAAAATTATAGGTTATGTAGAAGCAATAGAGGAAACTTCTCTATCACAAGAAGAACTTGAAAAAAAAGCTGGATTTCAATATCAATATATTTTGAAAGTCATTGATGAAGAGCCTTTATTAAATGAGGAACTTCAGAATTTGGCTCATCAGTTATCCAAAATGACTTTATCTCCACGTATTTCGTGTTTGCAGGCGATGCTGCCAACACAACTTAAACCTGGCACTCATCAAGCGGTAGGTATCAAAAAACAATTGGCTGTACAAGTCATACCTCATCATCAGGCAAAAACAACAAAACAGCAGGAATGTTTAGAATATTTAGATCAACATCCTGATATCTTATTGAAAGATATACCATATAGTCGAGGATTATTAAACAATCTTGAAAAACAAGGCTTAATTCAAATTTATGAAAAAGAAGTTTATCGTCAGCCTTTTTCTCTTCAGCATGAATATCAACCTGTGCAACTCACGGATGATCAAAAAAAGGTTGTGGATGGTATATTGGCACATCAAGGAAGAGTTGCCTTATTGCATGGTGTGACTGGTTCTGGGAAAACAGAGGTTTATCTGACTTTGGCAGCACATTATATTCATCACAATCAATCAGTGATGATGCTGGTGCCAGAAATTTCTTTAACGCCCATGATGGTTGAAGTGTTTAGACAGCGTTTTGGCAATCAGGTTGCTATTTTACATTCACGTTTATCACAGGGAGAAAAATATGATGAATATCGACGTATTAAACGTCAGGAAGTGAAAGTTGTTGTAGGGGCGAGATCAGCCGTTTTTGCACCTTTAGAGAATATTGGTCTGATTATTCTTGATGAAGAGCATGATGCCAGTTATAAACAGGAATCAAAGCCTCGTTATCTGACCTCACAAATTGCCAAAATGAGAGGCAAGACACATCATGCCAGTGTGGTTTTAGGAAGTGCAACACCTTCTCTTGAAAGCTATGCACGTGCGATGAAAGGAGTATATGATTTATATGAATTGCCACATCGCATTAATCAAAAACCATTACCCAAAGTAGAAATTGTTGATATGATTCAAGAAACGAGGCATCGTAATTATTCTTTATTTTCTCGTCAAATGAGAAAAAGCATTCAGACAACCTTAGATAAAGGAGAACAAATCATACTTTTGTTGAATAAGCGAGGTTATGCCACTTATGTGCAATGCCAGGATTGTGGAGAGGTTTTAAAATGTCCTCATTGTGATGTCACTTTAACAGATCATCGTAGTGAACATAAATTAAAATGTCATTATTGTGAATATATGATAGATTATCCTCGAGTTTGTCCTCATTGTGGTTCAACACATTTAAAGAGTATTGGATATGGGACACAGAAAATTGAAGAAGAAATAGAAAAGACTTTTGTGGGAGCAAAAGTGATTCGTTATGATGTGGACACAACACGTCAGAAAAATGGACATTTAAAGCTACTAGAAAAATTTAGAAAAAAAGAAGGCAATATATTGCTAGGAACACAAATGATTGCAAAGGGATTGGATTTTGAAGATGTGACTTTTGTAGGTGTTCTAAATGCTGATTTAAGTTTGAATATTCCTGACTTTCGTGCTAGTGAACGAACATTTCAGTTATTATGTCAGGTTTCAGGGCGAAGTGGCAGGGGACATAAACAAGGACATGTCATTATTCAAACCTATAATCCTGATCATTATGCTATTACATGTGCAGCTCATCATGACTATAAGACTTTTTTTTATCAGGAAATGAAATATCGTCAAAAGGCAAAATATCCACCATATTGTCATATGGTCAGTATCTTGATTCAATCACCACATGAGAATTTGATTCATCAGGTTGCTTTGGATGTGAAAAATTATTTGTTATCTCATAGTCAGCAAACAATTGTTTTAGGTCCTGCTAAAAGTACAATCTATAAAATGCAAGATATTTATCGTGAACGCATACTGGTGAAATTTTTGCATTCTCAAGATATATATGATGCATTGAATGTTATGAATGATTATTATAATAAACAACAAAAAGGAAAGGTAAGAGTCGTTTGTGATTTTAATCCGTACTCACAGATATAATTATGGAAAGAGAACTTGCATTAGAAATTTTATTAAAATATAAACAAAATCAAAGTTATTTAAATTTAACCCTTAACACTTATTTTCAACGTTATGATTTAACAAGACAACAAAAAGATTTCATCACAAGAGTTGTCTATGGGACAGTACAAAATTTATTGCTTTTAGAATATATTTTAAAACCACATATACAAGGTCGTGTAAAGACTTATGAAAAAATGCTTTTGTTGATGAGCCTTTATCAGCATGAAAAAATGGATGCTATTCCAGATTATGCTATTATTAATGAGGCTGTGGAACTCGCCAAGAGAAAAAAAGGAAAAAAGACGGCTAATTTTATTCATGCTGTATTGCAGAATGTTTTTCAATCTTCATATTCTTTTGATGGTTTATCCAAAGAAGAAAAACTATCTATTGAAACGAGTCATCCCTTATGGCTAGTAAAGATGTTAAGCAAGCAGTATGGATTTGAAGAAACATCTCAGATTTGTTATGCCTTTCATGAAGTTCCCTCTCATTGTGCAAGAGTGAATACGCTTTTATCTACAAAAGAAGATATTCTCAAAAATCCTCAATGGACAGCAGCCCAATTATCGCCGGATGGACTTTATTATACAGGGCATCATATCGCCTCAACGGATGAATTTGTACATGGATATGTCACGATTCAGGATGAATCAAGTCAATTAGTAGCACGTCTTTTAAATCCAAAAGAGAATGATTATGTTTTAGATATGTGTAGTGCCCCTGGTAGCAAGACCTCTCATTTGGCAATGTTGATGAATAATAAAGGAAAAATCGAAGCTTATGATTTATATGAACATAAAATGAATTTGGTTAAACAACAATTAGAACGTTTGCATGTGAAAAATGTTCAAACCCATGTTCATGATTCTACTTTGTTAAAAGATATTTATCCACCTTTGACATTTGATAAAATATTATGTGATGCACCTTGTAGTGGTTTAGGTGTTTTAGCAAGAAAACCAGAAATTAAATATCAAGATAGTTCAGCTATGGATGAAATTATGATTATCCAGGAAAAATTATTGGAAAATGCATATTTTTTATTGAAAAAAGGTGGTAATATTGTATATAGTACTTGTACAATCAATAAAAAAGAAAATGAAAAACAAATAGAAAAATTCATGACAAAGTATCCTGATATGAAGAAAAGAAAAGAATTAACAATTTTACCATATCAGTATCATAGTGATGGTTTTTATATGTGTCTATTAGAAAAGGAATGAAAATATGAAATCAATTTATGATTATACACAAGAACAGATGATTGAAGAATTTAAAGAACTTGGAGAAAAGAAATTTAGAGCAACACAAGTCTTTGAGTGGCTATATCGTCAAAATGTACAATCGTTTGAAC
>CALUZM010000082.1 GCA_944325245.1 uncultured Massilimicrobiota sp.
CATATTCACATTTCAAAGATCTTACATATTGATTAGCTACCATAATCAAATCATTTAACATTTTCAAACTTTTTCATAAAATGACTTGATTTTTATATAGTTAGCTCCTTGATACATTTTTATTTAATCTCAAAATCTTCACTACGATAATGCGTCCAATCTACTTCATTGATATGATCTTGAACTTTTTTTATTTTATCAAAATGATTTTGGTGACATATCAAATAGAAAGTTAATGTCGCTGATGGATCCACAATAGGAACATAAACTCTGTCTTCATAAAGATGAAATCTCGGTATTGTCAGGCTCGTTCTAAAAGTGAGCAAAGAAGATTGCCTTTGAAGAATCTGATACAATTCCAAATCATCCTGTACAATAAAATGTGAATCAGGCATGCTTTCCTTGCAGACTTCATGCCAATATCCTGTATTATTATATTCTAAAAAGTTCTCTCCATTTAATTCATCAAAAGTCATTTCTTTTTTAGAAGATAATGGTTGATTGGATGTTGTTGAAATATTTAAAACTTCCTGGCATATTTGAAAACAAACAACACCTTCTTTATGTATAGGATAATCTAAAATAATAGCTGAGTAATAATGATCATGAAAACCTTGAATCAATTCTTCAGCATCTGCTTTAATCTCATATCCAAAAGACATATCAGGATATTGACGTTTCATCGTATATCGCAAAGCCCATAATGGTGCTGGAGCACAGGAACCAATAAACATATTCATATTGCGATTATATTGATTTTTGACTTTCTCTTGTAGTTGATCAACATGCTTGAGTATATCTTTCCCTTCTTCAACAACTGTTTGTCCATATTCATTGAGAATGAGGCGATTATTGATACGATCAAATAATTCCATACCAAGCTCTTTTTCTAAGGTTTTTAAAGAACGTGTTAAGCCTGATTGTGATATATATAACTCTTGCGATGCTTTAAGCATTGTGCCACATTCAGCGATTTTTATAACATACTGCAATTGTCTTAATTCCATATAGCCCCCTTATGTTTTATAATCATATTATACTATGATTTAAAGTCATACATCTATGATTTTTAACAATTATTTTTTTATAGAAGGCTTTGATAAAATAACATTGTCAAAAGGAGGAAGAACAAATGGAAAATGTAGAAAACAAAGTGATTATTATTACAGGAGCCACTTCTGGTATTGGTGAAGCAACAGCTAAAGTTTTGGCCAAACATGGTGCCAAAGTCGTATTAAGTGGCAGAAGAGAAGATCGTTTAGAAAAACTGGCAGATGAATTAGGTGAAAATGCTATTTACTTAAAATCAGACGTGACAAATGTAGAAGATATGAAAGCCATTGTGAAATTAGCAAAAGAAAAATTTGGAAAAGTCGATGTCTTATTTGCGAATGCAGGAATTATGCCCGCAGGAAATATGTCTGAATTAGATATCAAAGGATGGATGGATATGGTTGATATCAATATTAAAGGTGTCCTCAATTCAATGTATGCAGTCATTCCTGAATTCTACAAACAAAATTCAGGTCATATTATTATTACATCATCACGTGCCGGAACAACATTGGTTCCAGGAAATGCTGTTTATTGTGGAACAAAGCATTTTGTGAAAGTCATGTTGCAGTCTTTTAACAGTGAAACAAATCAAGAAGGTAAAAATATTCGTACAACAACGATTTACCCAGGAGCCATCAAAACAGAATTGTTGAATCATGTTGTAGAAAATGATCATAAAAAGATGGTCGAAGGTTTTTATGAACAATTTGGATTACAACCTGAAACAATTGCAAATGCTGTGCTATATGCGATTTCACAGCCAGATGGTGTTGATGTTTCTGATTTGGTTGTTCGTCCTACATTTGAAGGATAGATATATAAAAACACACCTTAGAGTGTGTTTTCTTTTTTTCTTATTATCCAATTCTCCTGTCTTGACTTTCTTTGTGCATAATAGCCACAGGGCATATCTTTTAAAACAGCAATAGATGGATCTAATTCGTATACAAATTGAAGAGAAACCAATCTTGCCTCACTACTGGTATGTTGTTGCCCACATAGAAATTGCCACATACCATCATCTTCATCATGGGAAACATATAAAATAGGATCATTTTGATCAAGAATATGACAACAGATAAGCGTTGCTGTATTGGGTGCATCTTCAAAAGGAAATAACATTATGAGTTTCCTTCTTTCATCTTTTCCCAAGCTTCCTTTGTCATATAATTTGTATGACCAATTCTCACTTCCTTCAACAAAGGTACTGGTACTTTGTCACAGCTATGATGATAAATAAATCCCAGTTTTTCTTGAACTCTTTGAGATTTGACATTTCCATCATAGTATCCACACCAGATTGTCTTCATATCTAAATCTTCAAAGGCGTGTCGAATCAGTTCAGCAGCAGCTTCTGGCATATAACCTCTTCCCCAATATGGCTGACCCAACCAGTAACCAAGTTCACATTCATCATCGCGTTCAGTCATATCTGTATGCCCATGAAGTTTCAGTTCTACAGCTCCAATAGCTTGATGACTGTCCTTTTCACAGATTGCATAACATTCAGCTCCATTAAAGACATGTCGAATAACATCCAGGCTTTCCTCCACACTTTGATGCGGTGGCCATCCTGCAATCGGTCCAACCTCAGGATCTTTTGCATATGTAAAAAGACTTTCAGCATCAGTTTCTTCCCATGGTCTAAGGATTAATCTTTTGGTTGTTAATATCATAAATGCTTCTCCTTTATCCAATTATCTTTAAATAAAAAGGAGTTTCAAACTCCTTAATCATCATGTTCTGACATCTTTAACTCCTTCTAAAGGATTAATTTGCTGATCTGATCTAGCCGGATTCGCAAATTTACTATATTGTTTCAAGAAAACCAGGCGTATATCCGCCAAGGCACCATTACGATGTTTTGCGATAATAATATCTGTAGCCCCTTGTGTTTCTGCTTCTTTTTTAGGATCCTGATAATCTTCACGATGAATAAATGAAACAATATCAGCATCCTGTTCAATGGCTCCTGATTCTCTTAAATCTGATAAAACAGGTCGCTTATTATCACGCTTTTCAACAGAACGTGATAACTGACTTAAAGCTAAAACGGGAACTTCCAATTCTCTGGCAATCATTTTTAACTGTCTAGAAATATCAGATACTTCCTGTTGTCTAGATTCACGGCTATTCGCCGGTCCTGAAATCAACTGCAAATAGTCAATCACAATCATTTTTAAGCCTTGTTCTCGTTTCAAACGACGACATTTCGCCGCAATTTCTCCAACACGAATCCCTGGTGTATCATCAATATAAAGATTACATTTAGAAACTTTGTCGGCTGCCGCATAATATCTTTCGCTACTTTCTTTTAAAATAGAACCCGAACGTAAAGACTCAGCTTTTAAACTACCAGCCGAACAGATAATACGTTGAATCAGCTGTTCAGCAGGCATTTCCAGTGAAAAGATAGCAACGGCTTCATCAGACTTATAGGAAACATTATAAGCCACATTCAATGCAAAAGCTGTTTTCCCTACTGATGGACGTGCAGCTAAAATAATCAAATCACCTTTTTGAAAACCAGATGTTAATTTATCTAAGTCATAGTAACCCGTTTTAACACCAGATATCTTGCCATCTGCTTTTTGTAACATAACTAAACGATCAGTCACTTTTTGAATAACAGATTTGACATCCTGAAATTCTCCAGCATTACGATCTCTTGTGACATTTAAAAAATCTTTTTCTACATTTCCAATAAAATCATTAATATTCCCGATATCACCATAAGCTTTATCAATAATTTCTGTTGATTCTTTAATTAATCTTCTTAATAATGACTTTTCATTTAAAGACTTTAAGTAAAATTCACTATGAGCAGTTGTTGGTACAGATTCACTTAATTCTAATAAATACTCAACCCCACCCACTTTATCCAATAATTTTTTATCTACCAGATATGATGTAACAGTTGTCACATCGACAGGGCTATTTTGATTATAAATTGTTTGCATAGCCTCAAAAAGGATACGATGGCTATCCAAATAAAAATCATCTTTTGTTGCCAAAGGTAAAATATTTTGGCATGCAGCACCTGATATAAGCATTGACCCTAACAACGATCTTTCTGCATCTAAATCATGAGGATATTCTCTAGCCATCCTTTCTCACTCCTTATTTTTCTGACAAATGAACTTTTATTGTCGCAATAACACCCTTATATAATTCAATCTTCATGTTTGTATAACCTAATGCTTGAATAGGTCTTGCATTAATAAATTTTCTCTTATCAACTTTAATATCATATGTTTTCGCAAGCTCTTCAACAATATTCTTTGTTGAAACACTTCCAAATGTTTTTCCATCCTTACCAGATGAAAGTTTAAATTCCAAAGTTAAACTTTCAATTTTTTCTTTTAAAGCTTCTGCTTCTTTCTTATTTTCTAAATCTTGTAATCTTTCCTGTTCCTTTGTTTCAGCAACCATCTTTTTACCGTGTTCTGTTGCCAAAATAGCTAAATTATTTTTAATTAAATAATTTTGACCATATCCATCAGCAACCTTTACAATATCATTTTTCTTTCCTAATTTTTTTACATCCTGTAATAAAATGACTTTCATCCTATTCACCTCTATCATCTAAATATTCTTGAATTTTTTCTTCCAATAGAAGACGTACATCTTCTATCGACTTATTTTCAAATTGAGCAGCAGCCATACTAAAATGTCCACCACCATCTAATGATTCCATAATCAATTGAACATTGATATCTTTTGTACTTCTCGCACTCACAGCAACCACTGTCTTAGAAACTCTTCCAATGGAAAAACTTGCCTTAACCCCACTAATTTCAAGCAAAGCGTTACTGGACTTAGCTAATAAACTGCGTGTATATTCCTCATTCTCATGTCCACAGGCAATCAAGATAGAAGGCTTATACTGATAAGCAGTCTGAGTAATAGAAAGGCGTTGTAAAGTTTCCTCATATGAATCTTTAATAAACTCATACGCCATTGTGACATTCGCTTGCATTTCCTTTAAATGTGCAGCTGACTGGAAAGTACGTACACCAACACGCTGCTTGAAATTATTAGTATCAACCAGCATACCAGCATACATTATTGTAGCATCCAGCTCATTGATTTTCAAATCAACATTTTGATATTCACAAAGCTCAATAACCAGTTCGACTGTACTTGAAGCTCCTGGCTCCATATATGTTAAAACTGGTGCTTCGATAAACTCTTCACCTCGACGGTGATGATCAATCACAACTTTATTTTTAACACGCTCTAAAAGTCCTTTAGATAAAGCCAAACTTGATTTATGATTATCTACAACTATTAATAAAGTATTCTTATCAATATGTTCCATAGCCTCACTGGCAGATAGCAGTAAACCTTTATATCTGGAATCTGCTTTAACTAAGACAGCAACTTCTTTTGTTTTCTTCTCAATAGAATCAAAATCAATAATCACATTGACCTTTTTTCCATAAGCTTTGGCAATCTTGGCAATACCTAAAGAAGCTCCAAACGAGTCCAAATCTGAATTCTTATGCCCCATCACTAAAATACGACTTGCATTTCTCATAAGGCCAGCCAATGATTGAGCAATAACCCTTGCTCGGACTTTACTGCTCTTTTCGAAAGTATCACTATTTCCGCCAAAGAATCGAACCTTATCATCTCCAGATTTCACTGCTACCTGATCTCCACCACGGGAATATGTTAAATTCAATGCTGCAGAGGCCATTTCATCAAGTTCTCTTAAAACACGAGAGCCTTTTCCAATCCCAATACTTAGTGTCATGACTTCATCTAATTCCTTAGACATTTCTTTAAATGTATCCAAAATCGCAAACTTATTTTCAACCTGTTTACGATAAATTCTTTCATTAAAGAAAGCCAAATATCCACCAGATTTAAAACGTCTAATAATAATTCCATTAGAATAAGCCCAATCCACAATAACCTGTCTTGAGCGTGATTGAATCAATGCCATCTTTGGTTCATCAGCATTTTCCAATGTTTCTTCATAATTATCAATGGTAATATAAGCCATACATACCTGCTGATCTAAATAATCCTGTTGTAATGACAATAACTGTGTCACATCTTTTAAATAAATCAGTTTTGTTTCCTGACTGTTATAAGCTTCAAACTTCTTCCCTTTAATATCAATAACCTTAATATCTTCATCATCAAAAAGCGTTGCCAAATGAGGTTGCCATTCCAATAATTTAACCCCTACAATATTAATATTCATTTCTTTAAACAAATCACTTGTCCATACAATGTTTCTATTTTCATCGTACTGAATTAAAGCAATACCACCAAAAATAAAAGCATTTTTTGCATCTCTATTCAAGACTTCTTCAACACTTAATTGATTGTTTTCTAAGACATATGATAAATAGATAAAAACAAAAACAATAATAATATTTTTAATCAGGGCATAAACACTAAAAGTTAACAATATAGGAGCATTCAATAAAAGATATAAACCAAATAATAGTCCACATTCTCCAATCAATAAAATCGCTACAAGATTTCTTATTTGAAGTATTCTTCTAATCATTATTTTCCCTCCTTATTGTTCATTATGTTTATTATACAATATATTTCCTCTTAAATCACTAAATATATCTATGATTCCTAAGACAACATATAGACTATTGACTACAGGAATCATCAATCCTAAAAAAGCTAAAAGTATAAAGACTGATTTATTTTTCATAATAGCCAACCATGACAAAAAAGCTAAACCTTCTAACGCTAAAGCAATAAGTGCCATATAAAATAAATATGTGATCAAAATCATATCTAAATGCATAACATCCTTAACCAGATATCCTATGAGGACTATAATGATAAGGACAAAACCTATAGGACGACTGATATGCATCTGTGAAATATGGAAAGAGTTAGGAAATGGTATTTGAAGACGTGGTAATGTCAGTTGACATAACAAAATAATGACATACATTTCCATGGCTGATACCAGCATTAAGACTAATGGTGCCAATGATAAAAAGGCTGATAAAGATATATTTTGACTTAAAGATGGCATTATTTGATTAATGGATACATAGAGTCCTTTCATTTCGCCAATCAAATCCATATTCAACAAACCAGAAAAGACTTCATATAATAATATATTATTCAAAAAAGTGACAGCTAAAGTTCCTAATAAAAGTGTTGTCCTAGGAGCCTGACGTTTTAAAGCTTCAGCTAGAAACACACCTGCCAAACATGATGAAAACGATGAAATCGCAAAAAAAGGCAATCCTGTTATAATGATGACAATCATGGCAACAAAGCTTACAAGCAAATTATCCTGCCAACGATAAGTATAACCAAACCAGACGAGTGGAATCACCATCGCATAACAAATAAAAATATCAAACAAGCTACCTGTATAGGTATTAAAAACAGATAAAGCGCCAAAGATTGCTGCAATCATGGCACCCTGTACCAATTTTTTTGTTTTGAGGTTTCCCATATGATAATCCTTTCTTATTTCAAGTATAGCTATTATAGCATAAATCATGCTTATTGTACAAAACAGGATGATTTAAAAAAAGAACAACTTTTTAAAAGTTATTCTATAAAATACCTTCATGTTGTAAAGCTTTTAAGATGCCATCACGATCAATAGAATCCGTTACATAAGTCGCCTTTTGTTTTAAAACATCTACTGCATTTCCCATTGCAATACAATGTCCTGCTTCTCTAAACATAGCCTGATCATTATATCCATCTCCAAAAGCATAGGAATGATCTTGAGGAATTTGAAAATGTTCTAATAAATAAGCAATGGCATGACCTTTATCAAAATCTACTGTTGAACAATCTGCTGAACCAGTTCCACCATGATCATTGATAACCAGTTCATCCTGAAAGGCCTCTATCATTTCATCACGTTGTTGGAGTGTATGATAAAATAAATCGAAAGTATAAAAAGGTCTTTCTACATTATCTTCAATTTGTACACACTGTGGTCCATACTCATTTTGTATAGAATGAATCTGCTGTTGATCCAATAAATAAGGAACAGCCACCTGATCAGATACGAACATTGCGCCAGCATGTAATGATTGGATTTTCTTTTGATAATAAGCCAGTTCCTGCTTTGAAAAAACTTTACCATATAACTTTTGAGCATGATATAAAATATATCGACCATTACATGTAACAAATCCACTCACAAGATTTCCAAAAAGATGCTGAGCATAAAAAGGTGCTCTTCCCGTACAAATAAAAGTCAAATAACCTTTTTCCTGAAGTTTCATTAAAACATCTTTATTACTTTGTGGAATCACACCATGCAAAGCTAAAGTTCCATCAATATCAAAGAAAAATATTTTTTTCATCACCATCACCTACTTTTTTCTAAATATCTCTTCACAAATGATTGTGCCAATGATCCTTGTTTAATGACATCTAACACATTTTCAACAGGAATCCATTTTGCTTTATCAACTTCACTCGTCAAAGAAAAATCTTCAGAATCCACAACAACTGCATAATTATGCATCAATGTATTTGTTTTTTGAAAATATTCATTATCATTATAAACATAATGCATCACTTTTAAATGAACTTCTTCCTCAATTTCTCTGATTAAAGTTTGTTTAGCATTTTCACCCTGATTAATATACCCTGCTACTAAAATATAATCCTGGTTACCATATTGTTGTATCAATAAGATTTTATCCTGTGTTGGATTAAAAATAATAGCAGAAATAGCGCTATTAAACATAGGAAATTTAAATGTCTGACAATGTTCACAATAAGGCGTTTCTCCATCAATACCACAAACTTTTTGAATTAATGGATGTCCACATTCATCACAATATTTCATGTTCACAACCCCTTTATTAACTTTAATAAACTACCCCGGGGCAGAGCCCACAAATGTCCACTGGACATTTGCGACGGGGTATTTCAAAACCTTTGTGATT
>CALUZM010000083.1 GCA_944325245.1 uncultured Massilimicrobiota sp.
GTTTATTATCATTTTGCGCTCCTTATATGAAATATTTATATTTGGCTTTGATATGTTCATCAGGACAGATTATTTTTACATTACTAACACCTGTATTGATTGGACAGGCAGTTGATCATATTATTGGAAAAGGTCTTGTTCAGTTTGATTTACTGTTTCAAAAAATGCTTTGGATATTAGCCAGTGTTGTGATTGCTGAATTTTTTGACTGGTTAGTGGTCAGACTTTCTAATCGTATGACTTATTCCATTACAAAAGATTTACGTGATCAGTTGTTTGAAAAATATTCAACTTTACCATTAAGTTATATTGATGCTCATCCTCATGGTGATTTATTAAGTCGTATGATTAATGATATTGATTTAATTGGTGATGGACTTTTACAGGGATTTACTCATTTATTTAATGGTTTAGCGACGATCATAGGAACAATTTGTTTTATGTTATATATTCAGGCAACAGTGGCTTTGATTGTCATTGTTTTAACGCCTCTTTCACTTGTTGTGGCAACGATTATTGCCAATAAGACATATAAATTCTTTCAAGAGCAGCTGGCTTTAAGAGGGGAACTGGGAGCCTATGTTGAAGAGATGATAGGTGGTTTAAAAGTCATTAAAGCCTATGGATATGAAGATAAGAATCAGCAGCGCTTTGAAGAAATCAATCAGCGTGTCTACGTCAGTGGAGTGAAATCTCAATTTTTAGGAGCATTAGCAAATCCAAGTACACGTGTTGTCAATAATATTGTTTATGCCAGTGTCTGTATTGCCGGTTCATTGTATGTCATGGGTGGTTATATGAGTGTAGGAGCTTTATCCAGCTTCTTAAGTTATGCTAATCAATATACAAAGCCATTCAACGAAATATCCAATGTCTTTACAGAATTACAGACAGCATTTGCCTGTGCTGCAAGAGTTTTTAAACTGTTGGATACACCTTCAGAAAAGAAAGAAGAGCATACACAGACATTACCACAGGTCAAAGGACATGTAGAAATCAAAAATCTTTATTTTTCTTATCAGCCTGATCAGCCATTGATAGAGGATTTAAATATAGAAGCCTTGCCAGGTCAAACGATTGCCATTGTCGGACCTACAGGTTGTGGCAAAACAACCTTAATTAATTTGTTGATGCGTTTCTATCATCCTGTAAATGGACAAATTCTCATTGATGGTGTTGATATTCAGAAAATGAGTCGAGAATATGTTCGCAGTTTATATGGTATGGTTTTACAGGATTCATGGTTATTCCAGGGAACAATCAAGGATAATATTGCTTATGGAAAAGAAGCAACAGATGAGGAAATCATAGAAGCAGCTAAAAAAGCACATGCTCATAAATTTATTATGCAGTTAAAAGATGGATATGAAACAATGATCAGTGAGGATGGTGGGAATCTTTCTCAGGGACAAAGACAGCTTTTATGTATTGCACGTATTATGCTGGTACAACCTCCAATGTTGATTTTAGATGAAGCGACAAGCTCTATTGATACACGTACTGAAAGACAGATTCAAGATGCTTTTGATATGATGATGGAAGGACGTACAACTTTTATTGTCGCTCATCGTTTATCGACTATTCAAAAAGCTGATCAGATTCTGGTTATGAATCATGGTCATATTATTGAACAGGGAAAACATCTTGATTTATTAGAGAAACATGGTTTTTATCATCATTTATATTATAGTCAGTTTGAAAGTCAAAAATAAAACACGAACTTTTGTTCGTGTTTTATTATCGAGAAATCATTTTTCTTAATTTTGTTTTATCTACAAAACGTGTTGGGAAACTATAGTCATTTTGTGCATAAACAAAAGTAACTTTATTATTGTAAGTAAAATTGACTTTCTTTAATTTACGATAATCAATTAACATTCTACCAACCATGATGTTTTTTCTTCCCACCAAAACAATTGTAGAAGCAAAATAAGCATAGATAACTGTAAATAAGGCAGCAATATTAAGACCATTACGGAAGAAGCTGATATTGTTTTGAATAATACCAAATATAATGGCAATGACACCACCCACCACAGCAACTAAATAAAGAATTGTGAGAATAATATAAAAGATTTTTCCAGCAGTATTAAAGCAGAACTGTAAAGAATGATCTTGTTTTCGACAACGGAAAAATGTCACAACAATATTCGCAATAGTATATGTAAACCAAGCTAAAATAAGAACCAAAAGAAATGAAATAACCATTAAAATAATATCCTGCATAAAACCAAACTCCCTTTCATACTTCTCTATTATACATAGAATTTTGCATTTCGCCTAGAAAAAAATGAAAATATGTGAAATCTTTATAGATTTCTATTATAATAGATAGCAAGGAAGTGAAAAAATGAATGATTTAATCAGTTATGAAACACGTCAAATTGAAATCAATGATGTTGATGATATGGGAGAGTATTTTTTTCATCATCTTTTAAATCGCTTTGCTCAAATTGCGACAGTGAATGCAACACAACTTGGTGTCTGGAATGAAGAAATGATGGGAAAATATGGATGGGTTGTAGCAAAACAATATTTACATTTGGATGAACCTATTCGTCATCGCGATACGATTGAAATATCAACAACGATTTCCCCAGGAACACATGTTTCTTTTCCGCGTTATTATTTTATTAAAAAAGATCAGCGTTTGATTGGAACCTGTTCATCAATATGGACATTATTAGATATCCAAAAAAGAAGAATGGTTCCACCGAAAAGAGCAGGTATTCAGTTTCCAGAAGTCAACCATGATATTCAATTACCTCCACCACCAGCTATTCAAAAAGATCTTGAAATGCATTATGTAGGAGAAAGAGAAGTTTTATATAGTGATGTGGATATTAATCAGCATATGAATAATACACGTTATATTCAATGGGCTTTAGATGTGATAGATTTTGATCAGCATCATCATTGTTTTATCAGTGATTTAAATATTCTTTATCGTAAAGAAATCAGACCCCTTGAAAAAGTATATATTTTTATGGCTCAAGATCATCAGCGTTATTTAATTGAAGGAAGAAATCAGGAAGATGAGGTTTATTTCACAATAGAAATTTATTTTCATGATAGATAATTTTCATAATATGAAAACATTTTTATTTTATTTATGATATTATAGATATGTCCCAAATATCTATAATCGTATTCGTTTTCCCGTAAGAATACAGATCGAAGATGAAGTTGCTTTTTTAAAGCAACTTTTTCTTTTGAAAAACTTGTCAAATTTTATTTTTTGATTATAATAAAAAAGTCGAAGAAGTTTATCCTCGTTTCAATAGAAATAAGTCTTATGGCGTAGTCTATTTTATAGGGTACGCTTTTTTGATGAATTGAAAAGGAGGAAGAAAAAAATGATAAAAAGTAAAGGACAAGGTTTTGTTTTTGGATTGATCATGTCTTATGCCATGGCCATTGGGATGGAGATTTATAATATGGCCATTAATTTTGGAGGCTTTGATGCCATGAACTATCATGTACTTGTTGAAG
Organism: uncultured Massilimicrobiota sp.; assembly: GCA_944325245.1. Classification (GTDB taxonomy): domain Bacteria; phylum Bacillota_I; class Bacilli_A; order Erysipelotrichales; family Coprobacillaceae; genus Allocoprobacillus. The sequence goes on from CALUZM010000083.1 coordinate 3,493, forward strand.
CTTTTAAAGAAGCTTTGTATATGGGTTTATTTGTTTTGCTGTTCTCTTATTTATGGGGGAATAAAATAGGTGAACGTTTTATGGAAAAACATACCACAAAGCAGGATTCACCCTATATCTGTCAATTATTACGTCAGGCTGGAACTGTTTCTATTATGTGTCCGACTATGAGTATGGTTGCAACAATTTTGTTTCAGATTGTTATGGGTGGACAATCTGTGATGGCATTGATTCCTTTGTTTATTGGCACATTGTTAAAAAACTTTCCGATGGCTTTTTTCTGGAATATGTTTGCAGCAGCACCATTGACACATTGGCTGTTTGAAAAAATCTTTGTGAGAAACTAAGACATCGCTTTATGAATCCATTTACCACGTTGTTGACGGTAAAGTAATAAAAGTCCTCTGACGCAAAGTTCTATACACATAGCCAGCCAGACACCATGTAATCCCATTTTTTGAACAAAGAGAACAGATAAAGATAAACGAACACCCCAAATGCTAAAAAGATTCAGTAGGCTAGGAATGAAAGTGTCACCTGCTCCTCTTAGTGCTCCAGAAGCGACAATAGAGACTCCATAAAGAGGTTCAGCAAATAATTCAATTCTTAAGACTTCTGTGGCTAATTGTTGTGTAGCAACATCAGGAGTCAGCATCGCAAAAACATAAGGGGATATAAAAAACATCAGAATGGCAATGATACCCATGATGACAGCCCCAAATGCAATTGTGAGATTAGAAAATGATTTGGCAAGATCTTCTCTTTGTGCACCAATGCTTTGACCAACCAATGTTGTGGCGGCTGCTTCAAGACCATAACCAGGCATATAACATAAACTTTCAGCTGTAATTGCAAAGGAATGAGCAGCAATCGCAATGGTACCTAATGGCGCAATGATTTTTGTTGACATAATCATAGCACCACAGATGGCGATATGTTCAAATGCCAAAGGTGTACCAATATGAAAAGCATTTTTAAGTGTCTCTTTGTCCATAGTTAAAGTCTCTTGTTTATGGAATTTGAGCAATGGAGAATGCATTGTTGTATACCAGAGGTTAATAAGACAGACTGTCAGTTGTGCACAAAGTGTACCAATGGCAGCACCAACAACCCCAAAATATTGAATAAAGATTAAATTGTAAATAACATCCAAGCCACACATTGAAGCATTCAGGATGCTTGGTGTTTTCATATTTCCACAGCATTGCAGCATGGAATTACAGAGACTATTGATTTGGACAATCGGCAGGCTTAAAGTAAAGACCAAAAAGTATGCTGAAGCATTATTGAAAAGAGAAGGATCAGTACCCAGCCATCGAAGCAGGCTATGATTACCCATTACGCTGATCAACAACAATAAGCAAGAAAAAAGAAAGGAAATAACAAGTGCCAGCTTGAAAGTGCGACGTGCTTTCTGATGTTTACCAGCACCAATCAATTGTGCGACTTGAACTGCAAAGCTTGTTGCCATAGCATTACATAAGCCACTTAATAACCAACTGCTTGTAGAGACAATACCAATGGAAGCAGATGCATCTGGACCTAAATGCCCTACCATAGCTGCATCAATATATTGCATCAGAATAGAAGATATCTGTGATAAAATTGTTGGAATACTTAATTGAATAATGATTTTGAGCTTCTCTTTTAAAGAAAGGTGTCCTTGATTTTTAATTGTATCTGTAAAATTGTTAGCCAATATAGATCCCTCCTGTTTGTAATCAATAACAGTTCTATTATACAACTTTTTTAAAATATGTTAAAATCCTTATGATGGAGGTTAGAAAGATGGATATAGAACTTCAAATCACAAGGATTTATGAAAATAATCAGATGATTGGTTATGGTGGCAATCAGGACTGGTTTTTAGAAACATGGGCTCAAAAAGCCGGCTGTGCCAGTGTTTTAGCTAGTAATCTTTATGCTTATTATTCTCATATCACAAAGATTGAAAAACATGCTTTTTTAGCTATCATGAATCAGATGTTTGAATGTTTTACTCCTGGAAAGATGGGGTATCCTTTTTTATATAAATTTGCCAGAACATTTTGTCAGGTCATGAAAGACAAACAGGTCTATTTTCAACCTGTTTATATGAAACAGCCACAAAGTTATCAGCAGGCTAAAGATTTTGTGATGAAGAGTCTTTTAGACAAGCATCCAATAGGATTATTGATTTTACATCATCAATCTCCCCAGCTGGAAGATGATAATTGGCATTGGGTTTGTATAACGGGCTGGAAGCAATATGAAAATCAGGAAACTGTTGTTTTTTCTGATTGTGGACAGCGTAGAGAAATAGATGCAAGGATTCTGTTTGATATCCAACCGCAAAATATCATGAAAATGATGAGAATGAAAAATAGTCCTCAACCATGAGGATCTATTTTTTTGATCAGTTTTTGCATATCTAATGGTGGCGGAGAAGTTATGATGAGTTTTTCTTGAGTGATAGGGTGGATCATTTCTATTTTGTAAGCATGTAATGCCTGATGTGATATCCATGGAGATGGTTGACTATAAAGAGCATCACCGACAATTGGATGACCAATATGGGCCATATGTACACGAATCTGATGTTTTCTGCCACTTTCTAAAATACATTCAATGAGTGACATGTTATTTTGTGTTGCGAGGCAGCGATAATGAGTACAGGCATCTTTGCCATGCGCATGGACAATCATACGTTGTTGATGATGGCGATCACGACCAATAGGCTGATGAATCATATGCCATTGCTGATCTTTCAAACTCCCTTCAACAACAGCCAGATAATGTCGCTTGATTTTTTTAACAGAAAGCTGATAATCCAGTAAAGGTTGAACAAATGCACATTTCACAAAAATAATCAAACCACTTGTTTCCTCATCTAAACGATGAATAAAACGTACAGGTAAATCATATCCCTGAAGATGATAATAGCCACTGACTCTATGTGCTAAAGAGTGCGTATCATTTTGATGGGCAGGGAAAACCTGAAGGAAAGGTGGTTTATTGATAATTAATAAAAATTCATCTTCATAAACAATGTCTATGTCTTCATAAACGGGTGTATACATACCATCATCCTGATTAAAAGCTTTGATAGTGATCTGATCCCCTTTAATAAGAATTGTTGAAGGAGATACAAAATGATGGTGAACCTGATAATCTTTATTTTGTTTGAGTAAATGAATTGTTTTTTTAGATAGATGAAATTGTTTGAATAAGTCTTCAATAGAAATAGGTGAATCAATGGTCAGTGTTAAATAGGGCTTATAAACCTGATATTTCATGAGACCTGATAAACTGTTATGCGAATATCAATTGTGACATCTTTTTCACCTAAAGTTTCTAAAACATGACGACGTTCTTTTTTGATATGATAATAATGAGGTGTCATTTTGAGAAGATTAAGAGTATCTTCTCTATTTTGTAGATGAATCTTTTCTTTATAATCATAGCTTTCAACAATATCAAAAGGTAAACGAAGATGCTGATCAGATTTGATTTTGATCTCATCATAAATCAATTCTTTAAATTCTACTAAATGATAAGGGTTAGCAGTAACATGAATCATATATCCATTTTCTTTTAAACAACGTTTAATTTCCTGATCATTAACAACTGTAAATAAAGCTGTGATAATATCAAGAGAATGATCTAAAATAGGAATATTTTTAGAATTTCCAACAATCCAATAAATATCTTTTGTATATTTAGTAGCCATCTGAATACCAGCTTTAGAAATATCGAGGCCATAGATTGTTGAATCATCATTTAATGCCTCTTTCATCTGATAAGTATAGTAACCTTCTCCACATCCTAAATCTAATAATTGACGAGGTGAGGAGCTATATTTTTGAATGCAATGAACAACTTCATTTAATATTCCATCATAATAACCATTGTTTAAATGCTGTTGACGGCAAAGAAGACTTTCTTTGTTGTCTCCAGGATTATTTGAAGCCTTATCAGGATTCAATAAGAGATTAACATATTTTTGTTTTGCGATATCATAACAATGATTATTTGAACAACGATAACTTTTATTTTCTAGAATAAGTGGTTGATGACATTTTGGGCAGGCTAATTTATGCATAGTTTTCCTCCTTTTGGTTGCATTATATCATGTTTGTGTCATTAGACAAAGTAGGGGGACAAAAAAATTTGTCAAATGAAAAATAGACATGCTATAATTTGAAAAGGATGTGATAAAAATGAGTATTATGGAAAAATTAGAACGTCAGGATCTTTTTACCAAGACAGAGAAAGACATTATTCGCTATATCAAAGAACATCCCAGTTCATTATTGAATATGTCGATTGGAGAATTGGCGCAGGCCACATATTCTTCCAATGCAAGCATTATAAGAATATGCAAGAAAATAGGCTATCATGGGTTCAAAGACTTTAAAATGGATTATATCCGTCAGATGGAATCTTTAAAATATGTGAATCAGGATATTGATTTTTCTTTTCCATTTCATAGTGATGAACCTACATGGCAAATTATAAACAGTTTGTCTCAGGTTTATAAAGAAAGTATTGATTTAATCAATAGTGAATTGAATATAGATGAGCTGGAAGCAATTGTTGATCTTTTGGATTCCAGTCAAAGAGTTTTTATTTATGCAACAGGAGATTCAAAGATTACGGCTATGGGATTTACCAATAAACTTGTCAAGATTGGAAAATTCTTTTACATTGCGACAGAAAATAGAGAGGAGCTCTTTTTTTCTCAATCAGCAACATCAAATGATGTGGCCTTATTTATAACTTATTCCAAACAGAATTCTTATAAAGAATGTGTTCAAGCTTTATTACGTCATCATTGTCCGATTATTACAATGACTTCTAATCATAATGATGTTTTGTTTAAATACAGCCGTTATCGTATTCTGATTCCTCAAAAAGAAAAAACTGAAAAAATAGCGACTTTTTATTCACAGCTATCCTTTCAGTATGTCTTAAGTATTATTTATTCTTTGTTATATAAAAAATATCAGCAATCACACATGCACGATGGAATCGTGAGAAGATAATATTTTTAAAATATCATTTTCATTTTCAATATCAAAGATATGTATTGTCAGATTATCAAGCTGTTGCGTATTACTTGATTGAATCTGCTGAATTGTCTCATTAGACAATTGTCCTAGTTTTTGTGTCAGTTGTTTCATGAGCGTTGTGATAATACCTTCACTTTTTCCTTCCTGTTTAGCAACTCTGCTAATTTTTAATACATATTCACTCATATCGGTTTCTCCTTTCTCCTTTTCTATCATTTGATAAATCTCTTCATTATGTGTTAATGCGCCTAAAATACATGCCACCTCATGACTAACCTT
>CALUZM010000084.1 GCA_944325245.1 uncultured Massilimicrobiota sp.
TCTTGAGAAAAATAAGCATATTGCATCCAAAACAGAAAAAAGGCTGAAACAAAATCAACTCTTTAAAAAGTAATTTTATTTCAGCCTCTTTTTATATTTTTATCGCAATAATCAAAGCCAACACTCCAATAACAAGAACTGTTCCACAAATTCTCAACACTTTATTTTCCTGTTGAAAAGATAGCCACGAAAACTTTTCACTTATTAACTGCTGTGTTATTGTTTTATAAATTTCAGCACCTAAAAAAATTAAAAATATGATATACAATTTCAAAGAATTCGCACTGAACCCTGAAAACAAATCACAAACATATGCCCAAAGTACAACAGCAAGCCCTATCCCTGTAAAATAAAGTCCCTTAGAATACTTATATGTATTCCAATAACCATATGACTGATAATCACAACAGACCACATCTTTGATAATCAATGTTGAAGCAAATACAAAGAAAAAAACTTCTACTGGAGTCATATATAACATCTTACCCTTCTTCCCTCTTAAAAAAATGCTTATCAGCAACAAATTGACTGATTTTCAGTCTACGTAAGGTTTTGCTTTCATAAACCACCACAATACCTAGCAGCGCTATCTTGATATAGGCTATCCCAAAAGATAAAAAGAGACCTGGAAACACAAATAAGAATAGGACTGCCAGCCAATCTTGAATGACTTCTCTTTTCCATTCTTTCTTAAATAAATCTGGAAACAGAGGCTTATCTAGAATACAAACCAGACATTTATCACTCATGACTTCATATAATACAATGCCAATAAACATAACACATATATAAACAATTTCTCTAATGATTTCTTCCATTTTTTTCACCACTCTTTTTATATCAAAAAGTTATGAAATTTCTGTGACAATATTTCTGTTATATAAAAACACAGCTATTCCTCATCAGAAAATAACTGTGTATAAAATCAAAATCTAGTCAGTATACAATTTTTGAATCTCTTTTAAAATTTTACAAGCCACCCCTACATCTGATCCTACATTGACAACAAAGGTTGCTTTTCCTCCACTCTTTTGAGGCACTTCAATTGTCAGATTATGTTTGGAAAATGATACTTGTGAAGAAGCCAGAGTAACAAATGATGCATAATAATTCCCTTTATTTTTCTTTTTTGATAAGAAATAAATGCAATTATCTGCAATAATCAATCCTTCTCTTATTCCACTTCCACGTTTAAGATTGGCTGACAAAGAAAGAAGTGAAGGACTTATATACATGTAAAACTGAGTATGATCAGACATATGAAAAGCGTATACAGTTTCCTTATCTTGAAGATTATCTATAATATTTCTATTACTCCAAGATAGATGTTGTTGATTTCTTTCAAGAATCTCCTTTATTTTTGGACGAATATATTCTCCTCCAACATCATAATCATTGACCAATTTATCACATGAATCATATCCTAAACGTTTTGCCTTCAACAGAAATTGAAAAGCTTCTTCTGAACGATGCAGTTTTTCTAAAACAATGGAATAATTGGCATAGATAATTGCACCAATATTGGGTTCAGTAAACTGCTCATCTATAAATAACTGATAAGCTTTTTCATAATATTCCAAGGCCTTCTGATAATGCGCATTAATAATTTCTATAATAGCTAAATTATTAAATAAAACGGCATCCCTCTGGTCGTATTGAAGGGCTTTATGATAATACTTGATTTTCTTTTCTTCATGTCCATATGATCCATATTTTGATCCTATCCAAGTCAGCACCTGAGATTGATGAGGATCTAATTTTTCCATTTCCTTTGCCATTTTTAAAATTGTTTTCTCATCTGCATCTTTTAAAGATAACACCTTTTCATATAAAGCCTTAAGCTTTAATGTTGTTGTAGTCTCTTCTGTTAAATGTATCTGATTACAATTCCCACAAAGATATCCATGACTAAACTTCAAATACGAAGTTCCTTGACAATAAGGACATTGAACCTGTAAAGGTTCCAGGTTTTGTTTATTTTCCTGATTTTGAGTATTCTCTTCATCAATATGCTTTTTTGATGTTGTCTTGCCTTCTGCTGTTTGTTTCTTTTTCATTTCAAGATCTTTTTTTCTCACTTTTAGGGATAGTGATTGAGGTCCTGATTCATTAACTGTGATATAAGGAATTTGAATTGTCAAAGGAAATTTCTTTCCACTTGTTAATTGTTTTCTTACTTCATCATATAACATATCTTTTGCATATTCGTCATGACTTAAGTCAATTCCTTTTGTATTTAAATACTCTTCAATGATATATTCTACAATAGATTTTTCAAGTTCATGATCAGGCACATATTCTTTCATTGTTTTTGAATCACTTTTCTTATCATGAATATCAAATATATTATCAGTCTTCTCATCATCTTGAATCCATGCTGTCTCATCATGAACGGTATTCTTAGATTGTTCTTTATCTGATGATGAAGGCATGGTAGTAGCGATTGCTTCTAATGCAGCTTTCATATCACTGGCACTTTGATATCGATTTTTAGGATCTTTATTACAGGCTTTCTTGAAAATAGCATTCAACTCTCCTATTCCTTCTATATCTGGAAAAGCATCTCCATTTAAACGCCTTAATATTGCTTCATCTCTATCCTGTGGATAAAATGGCTGTGGGTAAGGTGGTAAAAATGGCATACGATTATGATTCAGCAATTCATACATTGTCAATCCCAATGCATATAAATCAACGTCTTTGCCATATTTCCTTCCACTTACCATTTCTGGAGCCATATACGATTTTGTTCCTTTTTGTGATAATGTGGCATTTGTTCTTTCAACTTCTTTTGAAATACCAAAATCTCCTAATTTAAATTCCCCAAAAGGTGAAACAAATATATTGGCTGGTTTAATATCTCTATGAATGATATTTTTGCTATGACAGAACTCTAGTGCTGTTAACAACTGGATACCTAATTGAATAACATCTTCTTTCATCATAGGATGTTTTTTTATATAATCAATCAAATTAGTCAATAATTCCATGCGAATATAAATCGTCCAACCAATTCCCTCGTCATTTTCAACAACCTCATAATCTTCAATCGCTACAATATGACTTGCTGATTTCATCAATTCCATGGTCTTAATTTCCCCAACATAGCTATTTACACTTTGCTTATAATAGTCTTTGATGAAATCTTCTGTCAGTCCAGAAGTTTCCATTTCTCTTAATTCTGATGTATGACGTGGAATATGGACAACTTTAATAGCACTCCACGTTTCTTCTCCTAAAATTTCTCTTTTAGCCTTATAGACTTCTCCAAATCCACCTTCACCCAATTTTTCTACAATTTCCCATTTAGGCCATATTCTTTTTATTTCTTCCACAATACTTCCTCCCTGCTCACCTTCATTAAAATAATCGTAATATTATCATTTCCACCACGATCTAGTGCCCTTTTCAACAAACGATGAATTGTCTGATTATCAAAACAATCCAACTCTTTTTCAATATCCTCTTCATTAACCATATCCGTTAAACCATCACTACTGATCAAATAAATGTCTCCATCCTGCAATTTTATCTGATCAGTATAAGGCTGAATATGCATATCTGCATCAGATAAGCCAATATTCTGTGTCAATCTGAATTTCGTTTTCTGATGATAAGGACCATATAACTTTTCATACAGGTCTTTTTCCGTGTGTTCTTTAGAGATACGCCTCAAATGATGGGACCTCATTAGAAAAATCGGACTATCACCAATATTACATAAAAAAACGTCGTTACGAAAGAAGGTCAACATACTTGCAGTGCTTCCCATTTCAGTCATCAAACGACGTTTTTTTATATTGACCTGTGCATTGGCAATATGACAAATCGCAATCATATCATCTTTTAAAAACTGTTCATGCAAATCATAATGGCAACAGACATCTGCACATATGAAAGAGGCTTGTTCCCCATATGACAAACCACCCATACCATCGAAAACACCAAATAATAACGGATGATCTGTATAAGCTCCTTCATTTTTAAAAGTCTCATTTTCTTTTAAAACATGATGAAAAAAATAAAAATTATCCTCATTTTTTTCTCTCACTTTTCCCATATGTGTTATAACATAACAATCTAAAAAGTAATGTTCACTCATCATATCACTCTCTTTATATCAGCATGATTTTATCTCCATTTTGAACACAATAATCCAGAAGATATCTTTCTTTATCCATAACGATACCATTTTCATCACAGAGAACTTCTTCATGTGATGATATGTACTCATTCATGGAAATATTCTCCAATAAATTGGCCAGCAATGCAACTAATGATTGAATCTTTATATGATTAGGCACATAAACATCATACGACTGATGAATACCTGGCACATAAAGATGAATTAATACTTTCTCCATACTTACATCTCCTCATCAATCACTTCCAGTATGCTTGTTATATCCTGCATTTTTTGTGATATTTGATTCGTTAATATATGTTGTGTTTGAATTATATTTTCTAGAAAAGATTTTCGTCCTTCGATATTATCTTCTATCTTTTTAAGAATATCTAACTGTTCCTGCCAAAAATAGCACCCACTATCAGACAACGTCTGTATCTGAGACATATAATGCCTGATATGAGATTGTAAAGAACGAATACACTTTGTTTCATTTTCCAAATAATCTAGATGGATTTTTAATCCATCTAGATTTATTTTTAACTCAGCCATTATTTATCGCCTTCGATACCCAATGCACCCATCACTGCATCAATATCTCCTAAAGCCTCACTAATTCCTTCGTCTGTTTTTTCCAAAGAGCCAAATGCTTCAGCATAAATAACTTTCACTCCTTCAACTCTATCAAGAGCATTTCTACATCCAATAATAGCCTTTGATATTCTCTTGGCATACTCAATACCTTGTTCATCATTCCAGAAATTATTGATTTCCTGTTCATATCCTTCCAGTATATTCAAATGTCTTTGAATTTGACCTGCATAAATTTCTAATTTATTAATCTTAGTTTCATAATGTTTTTTTGTATATTTTAATCCTAACATAATCAATCACCCACCTTATAATTTCTTAGCTTTTTCTTTGAATACATTAATTTTATCAAGATTTTCTTCAATTGCCTTTAAGACATCCTGAATAATATCATCCAATCCTTTAATAACAGCTTTAAATCCTTTTTCCAGTTCACTCCATTTTTCCTGAAGAACATCATTAACTTCAATAATTCCTTCCAAAATAGGATCACCATCCACTGGATCGGAAGCACATAATTCATTGACTTCTTTTAAAATTGTTGAAACCTGATTCAATTCATTTTCTACTTCCACTTTCCATATTTTTGCTTTTTCTACATTAAAATCTCGATCATATCCACTTGCCATCTGTTTTTCCTCACTTTCTATTTATTTTATTATAGTTCTTTATTCATCAAGAGTCAAAAAAACGAAAATTTCTTCATTCAATATTTTTTAAATGATCCTTTATTTTATTTAAAGCATCAAGCTCCAATTCTACTGTTTCCTGATATACCTGAGATAAATCACCACCTAAACACATCTCAATACTATCTCTATCTTTTTCCATAAAATCAATTATTTTTTGACATTCTCTCATAATCATCAATAAATCCTCATCCATTATCAATACTCCTTAAAAAATAGACTGTTCATCCTCATATAAAATCTGATCCTTTAATGATCCACAAGGCATTTGTAAAGAATACATTTTTCCACGATATAGCATGATACATTTATTCAATGGAATGTCTTTATTGATTTTATAGAAATCTGATGGTAATTCCTGAATCAATCCCTGCTGATGGAAATTTCCACCAAATAACATAACCATTTTTTCATTAAGAAACATATCCAAAAATGAATGACCCATTAATTGCTTTGCATCATTTGGATAAAAACAACCTATAAAGTATATATTATATCTTCTGGCAATCTGAAAATAACTTTTAAACCCTTTTAAAATTTGTTGATTTGTCTTTTCACACATATCCAGAAAACTCTCAAACACCACTAATATAGGCTGGGTCTGCTCTCTCATATAATCAAATGTCACCCTTGTGATAGAAGAACGATGAAAATCTAATTGATGACTCTGACAATATGCCTCTAATAGTTCCTTACGTCGAATCAGTTCTGGTGCCAATTGTTTAAACAAATCCAATAAGTCCTGATCTTCACAGTCATAAAGTTGAGCCTTCTGATACAAATCTATCGGAATAGGTGCCTCACCTTCATCAGTAAATACGCTTCCGCTCTTCTTTTTGACAATCCTGATATCCATCATTTCTCTTTGTGCTATATACAAGAAATTTTTTAAAACCTTATCTTGACTCTTTAAGTTGCCAAAATAAACAGCCAATTTTGAAAACTGTCTTAATGGTAAGGCTACTGGTTTTACATCTAGCAAAGAATATCCTAAAGGTATTCTCCCTAAAGGAAATTGCTTAGCAAAAATCTCATATTCCTCGTCTTCAGGTATTTTCACAAAAGACTTCGCGCGAATACCATTTTGATATGAAACCGATAACGTCTGAAGTTCTTTTTTTAAACAACTTAATCTTTCCTCATCATCTATCTCAGGCATATACATAGCTGCCTGCCATTCCAGAGCTTCCTCTTCATAAACAACCATACCTCTACCAGGAATATCTGGTGGTGTATACTGACATTTCAGCGACAAAGCTTCACTATAGTCATATTTGTCTTTCATATGAAAAGTGATACGATCTAACAATTCCTGCTTAACACGTAATGTTGCTTCATTTAAATGATTGAAGGAAATGACATATTGAATACCATAGTTCACTCCTGCTTTTAATATTTCTGATAAATGATAGACATAATTCTCACCTGTCTTGCTGGCACTTAATCCTGTCAGATTATCAATTACAACCAGAATCAAAGGAATCTTTTCTAATTTATTTGCCGACTCATAGGAATCAACCCCTAGACGCTTAAATAATTTTTTTCGTTCTTCCAGTATATCCTGAATCAGCTTAAAGAAAGACGGTAACTGTGCTTCATCATCTTCACTTAAGACTTCACCACAATGTGGCAGCTGTTTAAAGACTGAGAGCAGACGACTAGAATAATCCAATATATAAAAGTTTACTTCCTGCGGTGTATAATATTTTGCAAGAGTGTATAACATTGACTGAATTAATGTTGTTTTTCCACTTCGTGCATCTCCAACAATCATTAAATGATGTCCCTTCAGTAAATTATAATAATAAGGACGTTGATATTGTTTTCCTGGATTATCAATAATACCTAAAGGAATGACAATTTCGCTATCTTTTTTCTGAAAAGGAAGTTGGCTGATATCAACATTATGAACCAATGGGTCCAAACATAATTGTTTGGGTTTGATATGCTCCTTCTTTGCCAGGTCTGATAAATAAGATACAATAGCTGATAACTGACTTTTCCCTGTATTGATACGATGTGGTTCTTCTTTAGCCTCCATGATTGTTTGACCCAGATAATCAATAAACTGAACACGATTATCTTTCTCATGAACAACCTCCTCCTGTGGCTCATACATTGCTCCACACCATGCAGATTGTCCCAATGCAAAGTATTCATTATAACCTACCTGCAAATAAAATCTTCCTGTATCTTTTAATTCTGCTGCTTCTCCTCGTTTAAGCATATCCATGCTATCTGTCTTATCCTGAACCTTCAAACAGACTCTAAATTTCGTATTACTTCTAATCTGATCATTAACTATACCTGATGGTTTTTGTGTAGCAAGAATTAAATGTATGCCTAGACTACGTCCAATTCTTGAGGCACTGATCAGCTGTTCCATAAATTCAGGTTGCTGTTGCTTTAATTCAGCAAATTCATCTGCGATAATAAATAAATGCGGAAGCGGTTCTTTCACAATTTTTCTTCTATATAAGCTCTGATAACTATAAATATCCAGTGAAGCTTCTCCTGTCATCTTTTTAACATCATTAAAAACTTTCTGTCTTCTCACAATTTCACTTTGAATAGACATCAATGATCTTTGAATCATGCTGCCATCCAGATTGGTTATTGTTCCAACAAGATGAGGTAAATGAATTCCCCTGGTTTTATCCTCAAAAGCACCTGCCAGATCGCCACCTTTATAATCAATAAGGAAAAAGGCAACTTCATCAGGATGATAATTAATAGCCATCGAAAGAATATACGTAATAATGAATTCACTTTTCCCAGATCCTGTCATCCCAGCAATCAGTCCATGAGGACCCTGATATTTTTGATGAAGATCTAATTCAAATAAGGTTCCATCCGTTCCCATTCCAACTGGTGTAGACAGAGTATTCACTGGATTATTTTCTCTCCATCTCTGTACCGCATTTAAATGTTCTACCTTCCCAACACCAAACATTTCTAAAAATGTAAAAACTTTAGGAAGCGTATAAGTTTCACTGATAATTCTCAGATGCGTATTCGCCAGTTTTTTCATGGAGTCTTCCAACTGTTGAAGGTCTATATCATCAAAATGAAAAGATATATCTTTCTTATCTAATTCTTTAATAT
>CALUZM010000085.1 GCA_944325245.1 uncultured Massilimicrobiota sp.
GGGGGATCACAGAAAAGCGGATCAGGCAGCCACGCAGGGACTTGTGCTTGCCGTGATTCATGGCATTGTTATGACAATCTGCTGTATTACAATCATGCCGGCTTTTTTAGGAATGTTCACTTCATCCAAGACAGTGATTGAACTTGGCGTCCGCTATTCTGTTATTGCGTTCGCTTTTACATTGATTATCATTGTTGGTGTTACATTCGAGAAACTATTCCAAGCTGTAGGAAACATGAAAACAACCATGATCAGCTTGATGTGTGGGTGTATAACAAACATTGTCTTAGACCCCGTTCTGATTTTTGGCTATGGTCCATTCCCTGAAATGGGAATCGAAGGCGCCGCGCTGGCAACCGGCATCGGGCAGGCCTTGACGCTTGCGATTTATCTGGTCGTTTATTTTGTGCGACCAATTCGTGTACATATCCGCAGGCAGTACATTTTGCTCAGCAAAAAGATGGTAATAAAGCTGTACTCCATCGGCATTCCCGCAACCTTGAACCTTGCGCTTCCGTCTCTTGTGATTTCGGCACTTAATGCTATTTTGGCAGCATATTCCGAAGTGTATATTCTCGTTTTGGGCATCTATTACAAATTGCAAACATTCATTTATCTGCCAGCAAATGGCATTGTTCAGGGGATGCGCCCTCTGATTGGCTATAACTATGGCGCAGGAGAGAATGAAAGGGTTAGTCAGATTTATAAAATTGTCTTGTGCATGAGTGGTATCATTATGGTGCTTGGTATAGTGATATGCCTGCTGATTCCAGACCAGTTGATGATGTTGTTTACCCATGCAGAAGAGACGATTCAAGTCGGGGAAACTGCTCTGCGTGTCATCGGGGCCGGGTTTATCGTCTCTGCGGTTTCTGTAACATCTTCTGGCGCATTGGAGGGACTTGGGAAAGGGACTCCATCTTTACTGATTTCCCTCTGTAGGTATGTAGTGGTCATCATTCCGATAGCATTTTTACTCAGCAGATTTTTTGGAGCCATTGGTGTTTGGAATGCATTTTGGATTACAGAAGTAATTACCGCAATTATATCCATTTGCGTTTACAACAAAGCAATCACAAAGCCTGTAAAGACAGCTAGAAAGTCATAAATATATGCTGGATAAATTCTTGCTTTTCTAAAATGAATGGTAATTGTATAATTTTGACAGTGATAAGTGAGAGGAGATACTATTATGGAAATCAAAAAAATTCATCACGAATTTTCAATATGTCAGGTGGAAGATTTTTCTTTTGTAAATATAGATTCCGAGTATTTCTTCATTGGAAAGACGGATGAAGAAAAATCTCTTGTTTGTCTCACAAGCAAAGTTCCGCCTAATGTCATTCGGCGTGATGATGGCTGGAAAGCACTTCGGATTCAAGGTGTTCTGGAATTTTCCTTGATAGGGATATTGTCTAAAATCACAGTAATCTTAGCAGATAATAACATTTCGATTTTTGCAGTCTCTACTTACAATACGGACTATCTTCTGATTAAAAAGGGAAATTATGAAAAAGCGATACAAGCGCTTGAAAACGCCGAATATAAAATAATAGATTAACTGCTCCTACTTATAAGAAAGTAATGTAGTGTGGCTAATTGAAATTTGCAGGAAAGGTAAAATGATTACCATGAAAAATATAGAAAACAGTTGCAAAATCGCATTGGCACAAGCATAACGGGTCATTTTTGATAAGAATGCATCTTTTAAAAAGATACTTCAAGAGGAGAAAATTAAGAAATGAATTGCAGACACGGGACTATACATTTATCATGATAAGAACAGGTCAAAGTGTTAATATTTCTAATAAAGAACATGCCATGATAGGCAATAACAACAATGCGGCAGCAGTAATTTATTTGCATTGTGATGGTGCTGGATCAAGTGCCAGAGGAGCACATACAATTGCCCCAGCAAGTGATAATCCTTATTGTTCATCTATTTATAGTGCTTCTTATAGTGTTTCATCAAGACTTGCTCAAAATGTGATCAGCTCTTATTGTGCGAAAACAGGTATAAAAAATCGCGGGGTTTCTTATCGTAATGATTTGTCTGGACTCAATTGGAGTGAAGTCCCAGCTATTTATATTGAAATGGGATTTATAACGAATGCCACAGAAGATCAGCTTTTAAATGATAATGCTTTTCAAACAAAATGTGCACAAGGTATTGCTGATGGAATAAATACTTATTTTTAGGAGAATATATGAAACGTTATCGTTCAAAAATTGGAATCATGTGGTTTATAACAATTGTTGGAATGATATTTTGTAACTATATGTTATTCGAACTTGTTGCATGGCGATTAGATGATTGGGGTATGTGGATAACATTACTGGTCGTGGTTCCTATTGATGTTTTATTTGTTTTATGTACATTTTTCACTTATTATGAGTTTCATGATGATTATTTGGAAGTGAGATGTGTTTATTTCTTTCATGAAGATATTCCATATCATGATATTCGCTCTTTTAAAGAATCACGTAATCCAATCAGTTCTAGTGAATTATCACTTGATCGTCTTGATATCATATATAAGGCGCAAAAAGATAGAAATGGAAATAGTGAGATATTGATTTCACCTGTTAAAAAGCAGAAATTTATTCAAGAATTAGAAAAAAGAAGTCATATATTTGTATCAAAATAGTCATCAAAAAGATGACTATTTTGCTTTATGATAAAAAACATGTGAAACGATAAAAACTGTGTAGACTTTTGTTATAAAATTGATTAGAATAGGTTTGTAAATTATAGACAAAGGAGATAGGAACAGTATGAGTGGTTTTTTTGGGGTTGCATCACAAAATGATTGTGTTATGGATTTGTTTTTTGGAGTGGATTATCATTCGCATTTAGGAACTAGACGAGGTGGTATGGCTGTTTATGGAAAAGACGGTTTTCAGCGTTCTATTCATAATATCGAAAATTCACCTTTTAGAACAAAATTTGAAAAAGATGTTGAAGAATTTGCCGGAAATATTGGAATTGGATGTATTTCTGATAGTGAAGCTCAGCCATTATTAGTGAATTCGCATTTAGGATCATTTGCGATTACAACAGTAGGAAGAGTCAATAATCTTGAAGAATTAAAAACATTGTGCTTTGAGCAGGGAAAAACACATTTTCTGGAAATGAGTGGAGGAGAAATTAATCCAACAGAAATGGTGGCTGCATTAATTAATCAAAAAGAATCTATTGTTGAAGGTATTCAACATGCACAAAAATTAATTAAAGGTTCAATGAGTATTTTAATTATGACAAGTGAAGGTATTTATTGTGCTAGAGATAAATTAGGAAGAACACCAGTTATTATTGGTAGAAAAGATGATGCTTATTGTGTCACTTTTGAAAGTTCAGCATTCCTCAATTTAGGTTATCATCATTATAAAGATTTAGGTTCAGGAGAAATTGGTTTTATCTATCCTCATGGATTTACACAAAAAGTGAAACCAAATGATCAAATGAAAATTTGTTCGTTCTTATGGGTTTATTATGGTTATCCAACATCAACATATGAAGGTGTCAATGTAGAAAAGATGCGTTATGACTGTGGAAGCATGCTTGCAAAACGTGATCAGGGAACAGTTGAACCTGATAGTGTTGCTGGAGTGCCTGATTCAGGATTAGCACATGCGATTGGATATGCCAATGAATCAGGTATCCCATTTGCAAGACCATTCATTAAATATACACCAACTTGGCCACGTTCATTCATGCCACAAAATCAGGGGCAAAGAAATTTAATTGCTAAGATGAAACTTATTCCTGTTAAAGAATTGATTAAAAATAAAAGTTTATTATTAATTGATGATTCTATTGTGCGAGGAACACAATTAAGAGAAACAACAGAATTCTTATATCAGTCAGGAGCTAAAGAAGTTCATGTTAGACCAGCCTGTCCACCTATTTTATATGGTTGTAAATACTTGAATTTCTCACGTTCTAATTCAGAATTAGATTTAATTACACGTCGTGTGATTAAAGATTTGGAACAGGGAGATGTCACTGATGAAGTATTAGCTGAATATGCAAATCCTGATAGTGAAAAATATCAACAAATGTTAGATGAAATCTGTAAGAGATTAAAATTCACATCTTTAAGATATCATCGTTTAGATGATTTGATTGAATCTATTGGTATTGAACCATGTAAACTATGCACATATTGCTGGGATGGAAAAGAATAAAAGGGTTAGAGCTTTGCTTTAATCTTTTTTTTGCTCGTTTTTAAATCATATGAGATAAAAGTAAATAAAAATTGTCAAATGATAAGATGTTTGGTATAGTTTTGATGTATGAAGTTAAAGGAGAAATACATGGATAGAACAAAACAGATTGAACAAAGTATTATAAAAAAATATAGAAAGCCTATATGGAGAAAGTTTGTGAAAGCCATTCAAACATATGATTTGATTTCGCCAGGTGATAATATTGCTGTATGTATTTCTGGTGGAAAAGATTCTATGTTAATGGCAAAGTTACTTCAGGAAATAAAAAAGCATGGACAATTTGATTTTGGATTGGTTTTTTTATCAATGGATCCAGGATATAATGAAAAAAATCGTAAAAAGATTGAAGAGAACGCAAAAATTATGGGGATACCTATTCAGTTTTTTGAATCAGATATTTTCAAGGTTGTCACAAATATTGAGAAATCACCATGTTATTTATGTGCAAGAATGCGTAGAGGCTTTTTATATGCGAAAGCGAAAGAATTAGGATGTAATAAAATAGCATTGGGACATCATTTTGATGATGTGGTTGAAACAATTTTGATGGGAATGTTTTATGGTTCTCAAATTCAGACAATGATGCCAAAATTACATAGTACAAACTTTGAAGGAATGGAATTAATTAGACCCATGTATTTGATAGAAGAAAAGGATATTATCAATTGGTGTAAATATAATGATTTGTCTTTTATTCAATGTGCCTGCCGTTTTACTGAAGAAATGGAAGAATTAGGAGAAGTGCATCATACTTCTAAACGTGAGGAAATGAAGAACTTATTGAAGTACTTAGAGACAATGAATCCTAATGTGAAAAAGAATGTCTTCAAAAGTGTAGAAAATGTGAATCTGGCAACCATTATTTCATATAGTGATGAAACAGGAAAACATCATTTTTTAGATCATTATCATAAAGGAGAATAAAATGTTTTCGAGATTTGCGTTATTAGTAGGAGAAGAGAATATCCAAAAGTTAAATCAGGCTCATGTTATTGTATTTGGAGTTGGTGGAGTTGGTGGATATGTTGTTGAAGCATTGGTAAGAAGTGGTATTGGACATATCACAATTGTAGATAATGATGTTGTGTCACTGTCTAACTTAAATCGTCAAATTATAGCAACACAGGAAACAATTGGTCAAAAGAAAGTTGATGTGATGAAAAAGAGAATTTTATCAATCAATCCTCAATGTGATGTCACAACATTAGATATGTTTTACTTGCCTGAAACAGCAGATCAGATTGATTTATCATCATATGATTATGTTGTTGATGCGATCGATACAATCACTTCTAAAATAGAGTTGGCAGTGCGTTGTAATCAAAAAATACCTCTTATTAGTTCTATGGGTACTGGTAATAAAATGAATCCAGCCTTACTAGAAGTCAGTGATCTTTATAAGACATCTGTTTGTCCTCTTGCGAAAGTCATGAGAAGAGAGTTAAAAAAACGTCATATTCAACATCTCAAAGTGGTTTATTCTAAAGAAATACCAATCAAACCTCAACAATCTAATGAGGTGACCAATAAAAGAACTGTACCTGGAAGTACGTCATTTGTTCCTTCAAGTGCAGGACTATTGATTGCTAGTGAAGTTATTAAAGATTTGCTGAAATAAGCAAATCTTTTTTCACGTTTTTAGGTCAGGCAACATATGTTAAATTGAGGTGTCAAAGATGAGAGATCAGCTTCAATCTTATATTTATACAGAAAAATTTTTAGCTCAATTATATCGTAGAGCTGCAGCGTTGGCTTCTTCACAAGAAGAAAAGAATGCTTTGTTGGCATTTGCTCAAAATGCAGAAACAAATGCGAATTATCTCAACTACTTCTATAAGTTAGAATATGGTGTGAATTATGATCCTATGATTCCTGAAATTAATTTACAGGGAGGATATAGAGCAGTTCTTAATGAAATCTTAAAATTAGAAATAAGTTCATATCTGGAGTATCGTAAACTCACATACAATCAAAGTAATAACGAATTCAGAGAAACTGTAAGGGCAATTGCTGATACAAAACTAGGACATATTTTAACTATTTTAGCTATTATTACAAATCTCAACACTCCAAAAATGGATGGCTAACATTTGTGTTAGTCATTTTTTTAGTACATCTCTTAATAAGAGATAAACTCTACGACTGAAATATTTCCTTTCTTTGCTAAAAGTGATATACTAAACTTACAAAGATGAGGAGGAAAAGACATGGGAGTTGTTTATACAAACAATAATCGCAAGAAATATATCATGATAGGTGGCGTCATTGTTATTGTTGCTATTATTGCTGTTGTCTTATTTTTTGTTTTAGGAGGAAATAATGATGAGGCAACATTAAAAAACTTTTATACACAAATATCAGAAAAGAATTATGAGGAGATGTATAACAATATAAGTGAAGAATCACAAAATCAGTATCCTCAGGAAACTTTTATTGAAAGAAATCAAAATATTTATGAGGGGATAGAAGCAAGTGATTTTCAAATTGAAGTGACAGATGAACAAGATCATCAACTGACATATCAAGTGAAGATGAATACGTTGGCTGGAGAAGTGACTTTTGAAAATCAGACAACAATTGAAGATGGAAAAATTGTCTGGGATGATTCTTTTATTTTCCCTGATTTAACACAAAATGATAGAGTCAGAGTCTCAGAAGATGAAGCTGAGCGAGGACAAATTTTGGATCGTAATGGAAAGATGCTGGCAGGACAAGGAAATGCTTATTCTGTTGGGTTGGTAAGAGGAAAATTGAATGGTGAAAATGATTATGATCAGTTAGCTGATTTATTAGATTTAACGAAAGAAAGTATTCAAAAAACAATGAGTGCATCATGGATTCAAGATGATTCTTTTGTCCCATTAACAACAATTCCATCAACAGATACACAATTAGAAAATCAATTGTTACAGATTCCTGGAGTTAAGCTTAATACAGTTGAAGTCCGTACATATCCATATGGTGAAGTGACATCACATCTCACTGGATATATGCAACAAGTGACTGCTGAAGACTTAGAAAAACATCAAGGTGAAGGATATAGTGAAACTTCAATGATTGGAAGAAGTGGTATTGAAGCAGCTTATGAAAAACAATTAAAAGGAACAAATGGAGCGACTATTTCTATTGTTGATGAAAATGGAAGTGTCAAAACAGAAGTGGCCTCTCAAGAAAAACAAGATGGGCAAGATATTACTTTGACAATTGATGTTGATTTACAAAGAGATTTATATAATGCTTTTGAAGAAGATCAAAGTGCTTCTGTTGCTATGAATCCAACAAATGGAGAAGTTTTGGCATTGGTCAGCACACCATCTTTTGATAGTAATGATTTTATTTATGGTTTCTCAACAGAAGAATGGGATGATTTAAACAATGATGAAGATCAGCCATTAACGAATCGTTTTAGAGCAACATGGGTTCCTGGTTCAACAATGAAATCTATAACAGCTGCCATTGGATTAGAAACCAATTCATTAGATCCATCTCAAGATTTTGGAGCAGAGATGAAATGGCAAAAAGATTCCAGCTGGGGAGATTATTATGTCACAACATTACATGCACCTAACCCTAATAATTTAAGAAATGCATTAATTTATTCAGATAATGTTTATTTTGCGAAAGCAGCATTAGAAATAGGAAAAGATAATCTTGTCAAAGGATATCAGTCATTAAAGATAGGTGAAGATATTCCTTTTGAATTAGCACTTACAAAATCACAATATACAAGTGATTCATTTGATGATGAAATTCAGATTGCAGATAGTGGATATGGACAGGGTGAGATTTTAATGAATCCAGTTCAGATGGCTTCTATTTATAGTTCATTTATGAATGAAGGAAAAATGATGACACCACATGTTGTTCAATCAACAGAATCATCAGTTTGGTCAGAACCTTTTTCCAAAGAAACAGCAGATGAAATTAAAGCAGATTTAATTCAAGTTGTTGAAGATAGTAATGGAACTGCTCATGCATTAAATAACAGCCAATATCAGTTAGCTGCTAAAACAGGTACTGGAGAAATTAAAGCATCTCAAGATGACACGACAGGAACAGAACTTGGCTGGTTGGCTGTTGCATCTACGGATTCATCAAAGCCAATTGTCATAACAACAATGGTGGAAGATGTGAAAAATCGTGGTGGTAGTGGTTATGTAGTCAATCGTGTTCAACAACCATTAATGTCATATTTACAAAAATAACGGAGTCTAATCACTCCGTTTT
>CALUZM010000086.1 GCA_944325245.1 uncultured Massilimicrobiota sp.
CACAAGCAAATGAACAGGTTGAAATCATATTCATGAAAACATCTAAGATTGTTCCACCTTTGATCATGATTTCCAATACAGAACAGATTCCACTCATAATCAAAGAGGTCATTGGACCATAGATAAACCCACCTATCACAATGATAATATCTTTAGGATCATAGGTGAGCCATGTCACAGTTGGAACAAGCGGAATAAACGCAAACATGTTCACAATCATGGCTAACGCACAAAGAATACCAATCGTTGCAATCTTTTTGACTTTCATTGTCTACACACCAGCTTTCGCAAAATGTTTTAAAGGAACACTGATTTTTTTATAGACAATAAAGGTAATAATAGATGCTACACCACATTTAATCAGATTAAATGGCACAACGCCAAATAAAGCCAATGACCACAAATCATTAACTAGTGGACATACAGCATGGCACATCTGAATAATTGTATCTACTGACCATCCCATCATATTCACATAGAAAGGAATAATCATATAAACATTAGAAATCACCGCAGCCAATGTACAAACCAAAGTTCCAACGATCATCCCTGTTAAAGCTGATGATTTTGATTTATGACGATCATAAATCCAGATGGCTGGTAAAACATAGGCACAGCTGACAATCAAATTAGATAGCTCTCCCACAAAAGCTGTACTGGTTCCTACAATCGCCAGTTTTACCAAAAGTTTGACAATCACAATCAAAACGGCTGCCACAGGTCCTAAAGCAAAACCTCCAATAATTTCAGGCAATGCAGCCAAATCAAAATCCATAAATGGTGGCATGAATGGCAAAGGTGTTCTGATTAACATCAACAGTCCCCCTAATGCTCCTAACATACCAATTAAAGCAATTCTTTTCACATTCAATTTTTTTGTTTTCATTTTTCTGTCTCCTTTTTTCAAAAAAAAATAACTTAAACAAAAATGTCTAAGTTGCACAGAAAATGTCTTTTCTCATCCGGACTATACCGTCGGTTCTGGAATTTCACCAGATCAGTCGCTTTCGCGAGTCATGGACTATCACCATCGGTAGGGACTTACACCCTGCCACAAAGACGTTATTCAATTTTGAAAACCGGTCATTGAATTGACACAATCTGTATTCTTATCATATACCCATTTCACTTTTTTGTAAATAAATATATAAAATTTGTTATAATATTGTGATGAGGTGATATGCATGCTAGCAAAACATAATATTGATCCTATTTATGATCAGAATTCAAAAATTTTAATACTTGGTTCTTTCCCTTCTGTCAAATCACGTGAAGCTCAGTTTTTCTATCATCATCCACAAAACCGTTTTTGGAAAGTGCTTGCAGCTCTCTATCATCATACGCCTTTGATGACAATTGAAGAGAAGAAAAGCTTTTTGATTCATCATCATATTGCTGTATGGGATGTTATTCAAAGTTGTGATATTCAAGGCTCAAGTGATAGTTCCATTCAACATGTTGTCGTTAATGATATAGCGACTTTATTGAAACAGACACAAATTGCACATATTTATACAAATGGCAAAAAAGCGCATCAGCTCTATATGAAATATTGTTATCCACAAGCGAAACTCTTAGACATCTGCTTACCTTCCACATCTCCAGCTAATGCTGCTTATTCCTTAGAAAAGCTCTGTGATCAGTGGCAACAAATTACACAACTCAACAACATAGACTGATAATCTCATAGACGTAAAAAAGACACAACTTAATACATTGTGTCTTCTTCTGTTATACTTCTTGGTCGAGGAGGCCTTGGTGGTCTAGGTGGTCCTGGTGGTCTTGGCGGCCTCGGCTGATGATGGGGTGGTCTTGGCGGAACCATTGGTGGTCCAAAAAATGGTGGGAAGAACCACCACCAGCCCCATGGTTGGATCATAGCTCGTGGCATATAGGAATCATCATATTCATATTGATTTTCATTAAAGTCCAATTCGTTTCACCTCCATATAAACTATGCTATCTTTGGTGAAATGTCTAGGTAAAAAAACAGAAAGCCTCACTTTCATGAAGCTTTCTATAATAATTTTATAATATCTTCAATATTTTTCTTACCAAAATGAACCTGTTGTCCATCAATGACCATACAAGGAACGCTCATAATACGGTATTGTTCTTTATATTCAGGATAATGTGATAAATCATAAATAGAAGTTTGAATCTGATTATTTAATAAGGCCATACGTTGCGTTGCCTGTACAACTTCTGGGCACATTGTACAAGATAAGGATACAAAGACCTGAATATGATGTGACTTTAAATTTTGAATAGCTGCCACTATCTTTTCATCTAAAGGTTGACCAACACTCGCTGCATTGTAAACAGCTAAAACAAATGAATTAAATTCATGTCCACCTGGCACAAGATGATAATGAATACCTAAATCCTGTTGGTGGTCATTGGCAATATACATCATAGGACTCTCTTCCATATCCTGATAATCTAAGAAAATATGAGGACTTAAAGAGGCAAATTCTTCCATAAAATTCTTTAATTCTAATGAAAAGGCATCATTTGATAATTTCCCAATCAAATAAATATCTTCAGTTAATCGCTCTAAAATAGGTTTTAATTGTTCACGAATGTCCTGACTGATAAAAGTTTGACTGTTTCCTGTTTGATGATGTTTTGCTTGAACTGTCTGTTTTTGATAAGCTTTGGTTTCTAAATGATATTGTTCTTTTATCGCTGTGATATATTTTTCTAGTGATGTGGCCGCAATGGCGCCATCACTAACCGCTGTTACAACTTGACGTAAGTCTTTTTCACAGATATCACCTGCCCCATAAACACCATCTATGCTTGTTTTTTGATGACGATCTGTGATGAGATAACCTTGTGGATTCAATGATAGTTGCGAATGGAATAGTTGATTTTCAGGCACATATCCAGCAAAAACAAAGATACCAAATGGTCCCTCTTTGTTAGCATCATAGCGCCATAATGACTGATCTTGATTATTTCTAAAAACAGCATATTCCAAAGTTTCATGCCCACCTGCTTCCACAATTTCTGTTTCAAAAACAACATCAATCTGATCATGAGCTCGCACTTCATCAGCAATTGTCTTAGCACAAGTGAAATCTTCTTCTCTGACAATCATCGTCACACGGGATGCATATTGCGTTAAAAAGATAGCTTCTTCACAAGCTGCAAAACCTCCCCCAATGACAAATAACTGACACCCTTCAAAAAACTCACCATCACAAGTTGCGCAATAAGCAATCCCACGTCCCTGGAATTCTTTTTCACCTGGGAAACCTAGCTTTCTAGGATGAGCTCCTGTGGCTAAGACCAGTCCAACACTTTCAAATGTTCCACGATTTGTTTCCACTTTTTTAATCGTCTGGTCTAATTTTAAGCTTTTGACTTCCGCCACTTGAAATGTGGCCCCAAAATTTTCTGCCTGCTGACGCATTTTTGTCGTTAAACCTTCTCCAGAATCTTCTAGAACACCTGGATAGTTCACGATTTCTGAAGTAATCGTAATCTGTCCACCAATTTTTTCTTTTTCTAAAACCAGGACACTGTATTTGGCTCTGGATAAATAAATCGCTGCAGAAAGCCCGGCAGGGCCTCCTCCAACGATAATTGCATCATAAATATTTGACATTATAACATGCCTACTAAATCTAATGATGGTTTCAGTGTTTCTTCTCCTGGTTTCCATTTAGCTGGACAAACTTCATCTCCATGTTCAGCAACAAACTGAGAAGCTTGTACACGTCTTAATAATTCATCAGCATTACGTCCTACATTGCCAGCAATCACTTCATAAGCAACAACTTTTCCTTCAGGGTTAATCACAAATGTTCCTCTTTCAGCAACTCCATCAGCCTCAATATAAACATCTAAATCTCTTGCTAAGGCTGCAGTTGGATCTGCTAACATAGGATATTGAATTTTCTGAATTGTTTTTGAAGCATCATGCCATGCTTTATGCACATAATGTGTATCACAAGATACTGAATAAATTTCACAGTTGATTTTCTTAAATTCTTCATAAAGATTTGCTAAATCTTCTAACTCTGTTGGACAAACAAAAGTAAAGTCTGCAGGATAGAAGAAGAAAACACTCCATTTTCCTAATAAATCTTTTTTTGTAACTTCTTTGAATTCTCCATTTTGATATGATTGTACTTTAAATTCGTTAATTTCTTTTCCGATTAATGACATATTTTTGACCTCCATTTTTATTTTAAACATATCTATTCAATTTTATACATATTTTTAGTTAGCTTTAACTAACTATCTGCAGTTTATCATACAAAAATAAAAAGTGCAACGTATATGCACTTTTTATTTTCTACACTTTTTCTAATGTGAATCCTTTGCCACCAACTTCTTCAACATGGGAAACAATCACAAAAGCTAATGGATCAATGTCATGAATCTTGGCCTTAATTGCTGGTAATTTACGATAAGGAAGAACAGATAAGATCAATTTAGAATTTTCCTTTGTATATCCCTTTTCACTGGCAAGTAATGTCACACCAGCATCAAATTCATGTAATATAGATTCTTTGATGGCTTCATAATGATCACTGATGACAGTTAATTGAACAAGACTTGTTCCCTGTGTTAATGTTTTATTTAAAACAACAGCTGTAATCATGACAATCATGACACCATAAATCACATGTGTTGTATCATTAAATGTAAACTGTAAAACCAAAACAGATAAATCAATACAGTTTAAAACAATATGTACTGGGAAGCCAAATTTTTTATTCAAAAGAATAGCGATAATATCAACACCACCTGTAGATGCGCCCGCTCTTAAAATCAAACCAATTCCTACACCTACAAGACAGGCTGCTAAGATAGCAGCTAAAAGTGGATCATTTAAATAATGATGAAACATATCATGTGTTTCAAAGAATTGTAAAACAATTGGGAACAGGAATGTTGATATTAATGTTGTCATAGCAAATTTTTTGCCTAGGAAGAAAAGTCCAATAAAAAATAAACAAACATTTAAAAAACCAACACTTAATGAAACTGGAATATTAAAATAATGATTTAAGACATTCCCAATTCCAGAAGTTCCACCAACAATAATTTGATTTTCTAAAATTAAAGTATTGACTGCTAAAGCAATAAAGATATTTCCAACAATGATATAAATGAGATTTAAAGCTTTTTGTTTCATATTCCCTCACCTCGTTCAAGACTTTATCATATCCTCTTTTTTTAAAATGTAATCTATGTTACAATTATCAAGAAAAGTGGTGAAAGTTGATGAAAATAAAAAAAGAATTCTTTCCTTATTTTGAAAAAGCTGGAAGAAAACAAATTTATTATCCTTCGGATTTAATCTATATGCAAGAAGATGAGGCTGATTTGATTTATTTAATTATCAAAGGAAAAGTCAAAGTTTATGTCATGAATTCCAATGGTAAAGAGGTGACAATGGATATCTTGCAGGAAGGGCAGATTTTTGGTGAATCTGCTTTTATCACAGATGCCAAACGTCCTACAACAATAGAAGCACTCACTCATGTAGAACTACTTGCCTGTTATCCAACACAGCTTTATCCCTATTTTCAGCAATCGCAGGAGTTCATGGTGGCTATTTTCCAATCATTATCACAAACTTGTGATTATCTGACCAATATGATCAAAAGATCTTATACTTATAATCGTTATGAAAAAATAATTGCTTTTTTATTAGGACGCATGGATCTTCATCAAAGTTCAATCATCAACTATACTCACGAAGAAATAGCTTCTATCTTAGGTTTATCAAGAGTCACAGTCACCAAAGTTCTCAATGAATTTGTCAAAGAGGGTTTAATTGAAATTCGTTATAAATCTTTAATTATCAAAGATAAAAAGAAACTGTATTCATTATTATACAAATGAATACAGCTATTTTTTATGCCTTCTTTCCTTCAAAACAGTGAATAACAACCAGATTCCCAAACAAATGGCTGACATATAACCTATAAAACCTAAAGCCGGGATACCAAATACTTTAGGTGTCATCTGTGTTGTACATAACAAACTGCTTGCCATAAGCAGACCTGTACTGACAATACCAACAATCAGTTTATTGACCATATGATTAATAGCATTCATTGGAACACTGGATTCCATGATATCCAGATTGACTTTTAATCTACCCTTCATAATCATACGCATAATATCTGAAAACTGAGCCGGAAGCGTTAATAGATTTTGACTGGCATCATAGATTTTCTTGGCAGACTTCGTCAATTCTTTTTTATAATCTAACTGTTGTGACATATGACTGGCTACATGATTGGCAGCAATTTCAATAATACTGATATGAGGATCAACAAGCATCACAGTGCTTTCAATCGTCACAAGTCCTCGAGCCAGCATACTAACACCTTTTGGCATGGAAATACGATGCTGATGGGCAATCACAAAGATTTCCTGTACCACATCACCTAAATTAATATCCGTTAAATCCATGGATACATAATGCTTCATAAAAGTTTCAATATTATCATAAAACAAAGCATAATCAATACGATTATCATGCTCTCCTAGCGTTAAAATCACATCAACAAGCTTCTGTGTATCATTTTGACCAATAGCCAAAACAGCATCTTTCAACAAATCTTTATCAGCACGATTTAAGATACCCATCATTCCAAAATCAATCCAAACAATCTTCCCATCACGAATTCTTAAATTTCCTGGATGGGGATCGGCATGAAAGAAACCATCATCAACAATTTGTTTGATATAGTTTTCTGCCAATTTGGCAGCTATCTCTTTTAAATCATACCCAGCATTCTTTAATGTCAGACGATCATCAATTTCATAACCATCAATATATTCCATCACCAGAACTTTGCTGGTGCTATACTCATCAATAATCATCGGAGCATCTATGTATTGTATATTTTCATGCAAATGGGCAAATCTTCTGGCAAAATGTGCTTCATTTAAAAAGTCCATTTCTTCTTTGGCTGTATGCCAAAATTCATCTAAAACAATATTTAAATCAACAACACTACCTAAAACATCATTTAACTTTAAAATTTTGACAGCTCGACGGATTAAAGAAATATCTCTTTCCATCATTTCATAAATACCTGGACGCTGAACTTTCACAACAATGCGACGACCATCTTTCAATATTGCTTTATGAACCTGTGCAATTGAAGCACTTCCTAATGGCTCATTATCAAATTCAGCAAACACCTGATCAAGACTTTCCTGATATTCATTTTCTATCAGCCTCTTAACCACTTCAGTGCTCATAGGTGCAACATTATCTCTTAATTTCACGAGTTCTCGGCAATAACGCTGAGAAAACATATCTTGTCTAGAAGCCATGATTTGACCTATTTTGACAAATGTTGGACCTAAATCCTCCAGGATCATTCTAAACTTAACGGGATCAATACCTTTTGTTAAATGATGTTTTCTCAGTATTGCCAGAATCTGTGCAAGACGTCGTTTTGTACTTAAACTACTCTTTTGTTTCATTCTTTGCTTTTTGTAATTCTTCAATATGTGCTTTTAATTTTTCCAAGTCTTCTACGTCCATATCCTGTAAATCTTTTTCTACTGTTTCCACACTGACAGGTTTTCTAAGCTTTTCAGCAACACTATGTTTTAATTCTTCATTTAAAACCTTTCCCTGTTCAACAGTTAGTTCTCCTTTTTTCACTAAGTCTTCTACAACTTCTTTAGATTTTTCAGCTGTTACAGCAACAGCTCCAATGCCTGCAAGTAAGACTTTCTTTAAATCTTCACTAAAATTATTCATAGTACAACCTCCTTTGTTATATATTTATTTTACTACGAATTTCAACAAATGTGTAGTTTAAGAAAAACGAAATGTTTTGATTTAAAATCACATTTCGTCTTTTGTGGATATCTATTCTCAAGCTTGTCTTTTTCTATTTTATGAACATGAAAAATAACAAACAAATTGAATTAAGATGTACCCTATCCATTTATAAGTATCTTCATAACATCTTCTTCACTATTCATATTTAAAATATGTATCGTTAAAGCATGTAGTTGTTCATCATTACTTGTTTGAATCTGATGAATAGTCTTTGGTGATAGTTTTCCAAATTTAGATTGAAGTTGTTGAAGTAGTGTATTGATGACTCCTTCATGTAAACCTTCTTTTCTGCCTTCTATTTTTCCTTCTTTTATTCCCTCTTTTCTTCCTTCTTCTTTTCCTTCAAGTCTGGCTTTCTTGCTGATGTTTAATACATATTGTCCCATATTTACGTCTCCTTTCTGTTGTTCGATATGATTGTAAATCTCTTTATCATGTGTCAAGGCTCCTAGAACACATGCCACCTCATGACTAACCTTGAAAT
>CALUZM010000087.1 GCA_944325245.1 uncultured Massilimicrobiota sp.
GGAACTTTAGTCTTTAAATCTCCGAAAACAAATCCAATACATGCTATTACATCTTTTGTTTTAGATCCGCATGAACAAATTGAAGTTGAAACATCTGAACATAAAGAAACAATCAACATTAAAGATTATTCATTATCACAGATTCAACAAAAACCAAGTGTTATTCAATCTATGAAAAATGAAACAATTGTTAATGTTTATATCAAAAAATCGCTGTCTACAGATTTATTTCAAAATCTAAAGATGGAAAAGAATATTGATCAGAATTTAGATACACAAAAGAGTCAAACGAATAATCAAAATTCAAAAGAAGAACAAGATAAACATTTTGAACCTATTTCTTTTGATGATTTATTTAATGATGATTTTTAAGAATAAATCATTTATTATGAAGATAAGCTTTTAAAAGCTTAATCAGTGCACGTTTTTCTAAACGTGAAACATATGAACGTGAAATATTCATCATATGGGCTATTTCTTTTTGTGTATAAACAGGATGATTATTGAGACCATAGCGATAAATAAGTATTTCCTGTTCTCGAGGAGACAATTGAGAAAAATATTCCTGTAGTTTATGAATTTGATCGTTTGTTTGTATTTGTTCAATAATATCTTTTTGCTGAGCTGGAATGATATCTAATAAAGTCATCTCTCCACCATCCTTATCAACGCCTAAGACTTCATTTAAAGATACATCAAGTGCAGCTTTCTTGCTATGACGCAGATGCATCAGTATTTCATTTTCAATACATTTAGCTGCATAAGTTCCAAGCTTGGTTGATTTATCAGCATTATAGCTATCAACTGCTTTAATAAGACCAATTGTTCCAATGCTTATTAGATCCTCCTGTAAGTCTTTTGTGTTCTCGTATTTTTTTGCAATATGTGCAACAAGTCTTAGATTATGTTCAATAAGATCGTTTCTAGCATTTTGATCACCTTGAAAGTATTTTTCTAATAAGGCATTTTCTTGTTTAGGGGTTAGCTGTGGTTTAAAGGCTTGCGTTTTAATGAATGAAACAAAGAGAAATTGTTGTAATAATGTAATAATCGTTGTAAACATAATTCACCTCAAAATATTATATGAAATTTGTCGATGTTTATGTTTATCTCTTTTCATCAAAATAGAAATAGTATACAATATTCAAGAAGGAAGGTATGTATGGATAAGATAAAAAGATGTTATGGATGTGGAGCCATTATTCAAAGTGAAGATCAAAAGCATATAGGATATGTTCCTAAAAATGCGGCTGACAGAGAACATATTTTATGTCAACGTTGTTTTCAATTAAAGAATTATCATAAATTGCAGGAAACTTCATTAACAAAGGATGACTTTCTGAATCTTTTGGATTACATTGGAGAAAAAGATTGCTTAGTTGTCTATATGATTGATCTCTTTGATTTTAATGGAAGTCTTATTAGTGGACTAATGAGACATATTGGATATAATGATGTACTTGTTTTAGGAAATAAACGTGATTTATTACCAAAATCGGTGAAAGAAAGAAAGCTTGAACACTGGGTTAGAAGACAATTAAAGGAAGAGGGCATAAAACCTGTAGATGTCATGATTACCAGTGGCAAAAAGAATATGAATATGGATATGATTTATGATGCTATTATGTCATATCGTAAACATCGAGATGTTTATATTGTTGGAGTTACAAATGTAGGAAAATCAACATTTATTAATGCTTTGTTGAAACATTATGCCCAAGTAGAAGATCAAAATTTGATTACAGTTTCTGAATTCCCTGGAACAACACTTGATTTTATAGAAATACCATTAGACGAACATTCATCACTATATGATACACCTGGAATAGTGAATGATGATCAGATAACACATTTTGTCAAGGCAGAGAATTTAAAGAAAATAATGCCACAAAGTGAATTAAGACCTATTGTTTTTCAACTTCAAGAAAAACAGACGATTTATTTTGATGGATTAGGTAGAATAGATTATTTGAGTGGAGATCAGGCAAGTTTTATTACTTACTTTTCAAACAATTTAAAAATACATCGTACAAAAACAGAAAATGCTGATGCTCTTTATAATCGTCATAAAACATTTCAATATGAACTTGATGATATGAAAAACATTGATGATATGAAAACATACCATTTTCATTTGAAACCAGGAAAATGTGATATTGTTATTTCTGGATTAGGATTTATAACAATCGCATCACAAGGTGGGAAAGTGAAAGTTTATGTTCCACCAAAGGTTTCAGTTATGATAAGAGAAGCAATTATATAGGAAGGAAAAGATTTATATGTTAACAGGTAAACAAAAACGTTATTTAAGAAGTGAAGCTCATCATTTAAAAGCCATTTTTCAGGTAGGAAAAGATGGTGTTTCTGCTAATCAAATCAAAGGTATAGAAGAAGCTCTAGAAGCTCAGGAAATGATTAAGGTGAAACTATTAGATAGTTGTCCAGATGATGTTAATAGTGTAGCTGTTGAAATAAGTATGCAAACAAAGGCTGAAGTTGTTCAAATTATTGGACATACAATAGTTTTATATAAGAAATCTCAACAAGGAATCTATCGCTTACCATGAAAAAAATAGGTTTATTTGGAGGAAGTTTTGATCCTATTCATAAAGGACATATTGAAATCGCTAAACATGCTATAGAACAGTTACAATTAGATGAAGTTCAGTTTATTCCTACTAAAAATAATCCATGGAAAAATCAGAGTTGTGCTAATGCAAAAGAACGTTTGCATATGATTCATATAGCTATTGAAGGATATCCAAAATTATCTGTCAATACTATTGAGTTAGAAAATAAGAATGATGAAAAAAATTATACCATTCATACACTTAAGAAAATCACAAAACAAAATCCTGATATTCAATATTATTATATTATGGGAATGGATCAGGCTAATTCTTTTCATCAATGGAAAAAACCAGAAAAAATATCTCAATTGGTTCAATTGGTAGCATTTCAAAGAGGAGGATATGAGCCTCATCATGACATTTTAAAACAATATCATTTTATAACATTAAATAATGAACCCGTTTATGCTTCAAGCAGTGAGGTCCGTCAAGGACATATTGAAATGTTAGATACAAAGGTTTTGCATTATATCTCAAATCATGGTTTATATCTGGAAACAATGATTGTTCCTTATATGAAAGAAAAACGCTGGAAACATACATGCAGTGTAGCTCGATTGGCTCGAGATATTGCTGAAGCTAATCACTTGAATGGCCAACAGGCTTATATTGCAGGAATGATGCATGATATTGCAAAGGAAATGGATGAAAAAAAAGCTTATCAAATCATGAAAGAAAATTTTCCTGAGTTTTTATCAAAACCAGTTCCAGTGTGGCATCAATGGCTTTCAAGATATGTCTGTGAACATGAATTTTTTATTGATGATCCTGTTATTTTAAAAGCGATTGAAGATCATACAACAGCATCTATACATATTTCACCTATAGGAAAATGTCTATATGTTGCTGATAAATTAGATCCATTAAGAGGATATGATTCATCTCAACAAATAGAAATATGCAAAAAGGATATTGATGAAGGGTTTAGAAATGCCTTGATTGATTTTTACCAATTTTCGAAGAAAAAGAATAGAGAAATCGATGAATGTTTTTATGAAATTTATGATTATTATGTAGTAAAAGGAGAAAAGTGATGACAAAATTAGAATGTATTGTAAAAGCAATGGATGATAAATTGGCAACTCACATTACTGCTATTGATATGCGTGATGCCAGTCCTATATTTGACACATTTGTTTTATGTACAGCCAGTAATGAAAGATTAATGAAAGCTATTAAAGATAATATTCAGGAAGAATGCGCAAAAAATCATTTTGAAATTAAAAGTATTGAAGGTTTAAGAAATTCCAAATGGATTCTTATTGATCTTGGTGATATTGTTTGCCATATCTTTGAGGCTGCAGAAAGAGAAACATATAATCTTGAAAAACTTTGGGGAGATATGCCTAGAATTAACGTTGAGGGAATGTTAGCAAAATGAGTTATGAAAATTTTGCCTATTACTATGATAGTTTAATGGATTCTCAATTTTATGATGATTATTACCAATTTATTAAAAGTCATTGTGATTTTGATGAGGTCTTTGAGCTTGGATGTGGAACAGGAGAAATCGCCATCAGAATGGCTCAAGATCAAAAAACAGTTTTTGCTTCTGATTTATCTTCTGATATGTTAGAAGTTGCCAAACAAAAAGCTATAACTCATCAGGTCAATCTGATTTTACAAAGAGTGGATATGTGTGATTTTGAAACATCACGTCCCGTTGATTTGATTTTATGCTTATGTGATTCTATCAATTATTTATTGGATCCTGAACAAGTTGTTAAAACTTTCCAAAATGTTTTTCGTTCATTAAAAGATGGAGGAACATTTATTTTTGATGTTGATAGTTTATATAAGATGAATGTTATTTTAGATCAATACATTGAAAAGGAAGAAGATGAAGAATTTTCATTTGAGTGGAAAGTTGAAAAAATTGCAGATGGATATGTTCATCATCATGTCTATATTGAAGATAAAATAGAAAATGAGATTGTTGATGAAGAACATTATCAAAAAACATATCCTGTTTCTCAATATTTATATTGGCTTCATGATGTTGGCTTTAAAAAAGTTGAGTATTATAGTGATTTTTCTTCATATCAAGAAAAATGTGAAAGAGTTATATTTGTTTGTCGTAAGGAGGTATGACGATGATTGGAATCATTGGTGCCATGGAAGAAGAAGTTGCTGAAATTAAAAAATATATGGAAACTGAATCTCAAAAGGTCTTGAATGGTTATACTTTTTATGAAGGAAAAATGAGTAACCAATGTGTTGTTCTTGTTCAAGGCGGAATTGGGAAAGTGAATGCTGCAATTTCTACAACACTGTTATTTTGTCATTATGAAATTGATTTTCTAATCAACATCGGTTCGGCTGGTGGTCTGTCATTATCACAGAATGTAGGAGATGTTGTGATTTCTACAGGAGTCTTACATCATGATGTAGATGTAACGGCTTTTCAAAGACCATTGGGGGAAGTCCCTGGTATGCCATGCATTTTTGAACCGGATTTGAATGCCTTGAATAAAATTCAAGATATTTTACAGGAATTTGAACAACCATACCATCTGGGATTAATTGTTTCTGGTGATCAGTTTATTTCACGTGAGGATCAGGTTAATAAAATTAAAAATGATTTTCCTGAAGCTATGTGCGCAGAAATGGAAGCTGCATCTATCGCTCAAGTTTGTCATGTATTTCAGATTCCATTTATCATTACCAGATCTTTGAGTGATATTTATCAAAAAGGAGAAAATCACGTTCAATTTGATGAATATCTCAAAAAGGCCAGTCAGGCATCTGCAAAAATGTGTTATCAGTTCATTTCAACATTATCGCAATAACATACTGTTATTGCTTTTTGTTCGAGGAGGAACATTATGAAAAAAATTGAATTATTAGCTCCTGCAGGAGATCAGGAATCATTAATAGCAGCAGTACAAAATGGTGCTGATGCTATATATTTAGGTGGAACTTTATTTAGTGCTCGTGCTTTTGCTAAAAATTTTGATGATGATCAATTACAATGGGCAATCCAATATGCGCATTTATATGGCGTCAAAATTTATGTAACTGTGAATACGTTATTCAAAGATACAGAGATAGAAACTTTGGTTTCATATATTGATAAATTATATCAATTTCAAGTTGATGCCTTAATCATACAAGATATTGGATTGTTTGATATTGTCAGAACTTTATATCCGGATTTTGAAATACATATGAGTACACAATCTTCAATTATGAATCTCTATGGTGTTGACTATTTTGAAAAATGTGGAGCCGCACGTGTTGTGCTCGCACGTGAAAATACTTTAGAAGAAATTCAACATATTTGTCAAAAGACATCTATAGACATCGAAGTTTTTGTTCATGGAGCTATGTGTGTCTGTTATTCAGGACAATGTTTAATGAGCAGTATGATAGGTAAAAGAAGCGGAAATAGAGGGCAGTGTGCTCAGCCATGCCGTTTACCATATCGATTATTAAAGGACAACCAGGTTTTACCTGAAAAATATCCCTTTCTTCTATCACCAAAAGATATGATGACTATTGAACATGTTGGATCTCTTATTGAAGCAGGAGTTTCTTCTTTAAAAATAGAAGGGCGCATGAAAAGGCCTGAATATGTTGCGAGTGTTACACGCGCATATCGTCAAGCTATTGATGCCTATTATGCACGTCAAAAAGTGGACTTAGAGCCACTTATTCATGACATGAAGTCAATGTTTAATCGCAATTATACATTAGGTTATTTAAAACATGATACACATCTTGTAGATGGGGATTATTCTGGACATAAGGGTACTCTTGTTGGTCATGTTTTATATTATCATAAGAAACACAAGAGAGTAGGTATCCAACTTACAGATACTCTTTGTCAAGGGGATAGCATAGTTTTTGAGCACATTGATAAAGGGAGACCAGTTAATAAAATGTATTTGCAAAAAAAATTGGTTCATACAGCTCATGCGCAAGATATTATTGAAATTGAGTTTGATCAGTATGTAAGCCAAGGAAATGTGAGAAAAACATTGGATAAAAAGGTAGTAGAAAGCTTACAACAAACTTATCAGACCAGTCAAAGAAAAATACCGGTGACTATGAATTTCGATGCTCAGCTTAACCACAAAGCCCAATTAACACTTACAACACCAAACGCAAGTGTAACAGTTCAATCTGATTGTGATGTCGAATATGCCCGAAAAACACCATTGGATAGACAACGTATTTTTCAACAACTTTCAAAATTAGGTTCTACGCCTTTTGAAGCCAAAGATATTCAAATATCTAGTGATGATAATATTTCTATGCCAATTAAAAATTTAAATGAAATGCGTAGAAAAGCAACTGATGATTTATCACAGAAATTATCGTCTCAAAAAATTCATCATCGTCAATCCTTAACAAAATTACCTGTTTTGAAGCGCCAAAATCCATCTCAACATCAAGATGTTTATATTGTGGTATATTCTTTAGAACAATTACAAATTGTTGTTGACTATTCTTTTGATATTATCGTTTATCCATATCAGAAGGATATCGATGAGGCATTTGACCTTTGTCAGAAACATCACAAAAAAATGATTATGATGACATCACCTGTTATGAAAGATAATGAAGTTCAAGATATCCTTTCTTCCCATATTTATCAATCTATAGATACAATATTAGTCAATGATTATGGAAGCTATCATGCATTTCGCGACAAAAATGTCATTGCAGGTTCGGGTTTAAACATATATAATTCTTATGCGGCGAATTACTATTCTCATCCATTTGTGACTTCATTGGAAATGTCTGCTAATGAAATTGAACATTTACGAATTGATCCATCACAATGCATTGTTCAGATATTTGGAAAAACGGAAAATATGATTAGTGATTACTGTCCAATTTCACAATATTATTTTGGATATCAAAATAAGCATTGCCATATGTGTCAGCAAGGTCAATTTGCTTTAATGGATAGAAAAAAGGAAGTTTTTCATATTATGGTTGATGAACAATGTCGCATGCATCTGTTAAATGCCCATACTCTTTATTATGAGAAATTTCAGAATTTGTCAGTAGGAGGGATTATGATTCGTTTTACTGATGAAGATCAAAAAACAGTCAAATGGATAATGGATGATTTTGTTAATGTTATTTTTCAACATCAGAAAAGTATTCTTAGAGAAAAAATAAAAATAACTTCCAGTTATTTTAAAGAAATATGACAAATTTTATCTTTTTATGTCTTTCATAAAAAGATTTTTTTTAATTTCTAAATTGCCTTCTTTTTTTGTCCATGATATAATGAATATATGGAGGTGGCATAATGGCAATAGATATGGATTTAGCAAAACGCTTGAAAGTGTATCGTAATTTTAAACATCTTACTCAAAAAGAAGTTGCTTCTCATCTTAATGTTCCACATTCTGCCATTTCAGACATAGAAAATGGAAAAAGAGATGTAACTGTTAGTGAGCTCAAAATTCTTTCTCATTTATATGGAAGAAGTGTTGAAGAGATTATGAGTGGTAAAAAATATGATTATTATAATAT
>CALUZM010000088.1 GCA_944325245.1 uncultured Massilimicrobiota sp.
TGAAGGATTCTTATGATATGATTCGTGTCATGGAAGAATTCTATAATAGTCCTATGCAAATGATGGAAGATGGATGTATACAAGTTGTAGCCAAAGAAGATTAAACATGTTAAGAGGTGCAAAGAAGTTTGGCATTTATTCGTTTTATGATATGATATGCTTTTCTATTATTAATCATGAGGAAATAAAAAATCTTACTTGCTAAAAAGTAAGATTTTTTATTTGATATCTATTTTTTGAATGATAATAAGGGAGATAGGAATGAAAATCACAATATAAATGATAATAACACAAATCGCAACAATATTATCAAAAGAAAGGGTTGTGCCAGAGAAAAAATGGAAGGAGATTTTTCTGGCTATGAAAAAGTAAAGATAAGATAAGAAAATAAAGAGTATCAGTTGAATACATTTTTTAAGAAAAAGTTTCATATAAACCCCTCCTGATGTATTTATATTAACATAAAGATATGAAAAAGATATGAATTTCTTCATATCTTTAGTAATAACACACAACAGGAATATTGACTTTTAATTGACTATATAAAGATGCAGCCACATTCAGTGGTAAATTAATGCAGCCATGAGAACCATGTGTTTTATAACGATCTCCACCAAAAGAAGACTGCCATGTTGCATCATGTAATCCAATACCGCCATTGAAAGCCATCCAGTAAGCAACAGGTGTTTCATATTCTGGCTTTCCATCAGCTTGAATCTGTCCCTTTAATACACGATTACGTTGCATGAAATAAATATAATATGTACCACCAGGTGTCTTACGATCAGGATCGCTAGGAAGACCAGTGACACAATCAGATTCTAAGACAACTTGTCCATTTTTGATAAACCACATATGTTGTTTTGTCATATCAATTTCAACGAACGTATTTCCTAAACCACCATTACTATAAGAGGCCTGAACTCCTGAAACACTAGGACTTCTGGTTTCTTTTTTATGGGCTTTAATATCGGCTAATAATCCTTCAACTTCATCACTTTGATTCAGTTTATAACCATAGTTTCCACCAGAAACAGTTCGTGTACCATTGGCTCCTTTAAAAGTTTTTGATTTTCCAATGATGTTAATCTTAGGAGCAAGCTCTTCTTCAACGAATTTTGTTGCTTGTGTCTTAAATTCGTCTTCATCATAGTAATAATTTCCTTTTTCATCAATAGATAACCATTGAATGATATCATTTCCATCTAATACAACATTACCAGAAGTTGTCTGATATGTAATTTGGGCATTACAATATTCTTTAGCTAATGTTTGTAAATCTGTGATGATTTTATCTTCTGATGTTAATTCTGGTTCCTGATAAATATGCTGTTCTTTTAGGTTGATAGAATCATGACGTGTTTCAAAAGCTTGTTTGACGGCAGTGATTAATTGATCATTTTGAATGGTTGTCCCAAAGACTTCTGGTGTAATCACAAAATCATCGTCTTTATATTCAACTTTTGCATCCACTGGAGCAATCTGCTCATCTTCAACATGTTGTAAAGAAGTCACAGCCTCGTTTAATTTGTCTTCATCAGTCACTAATAAATCATCTAAAGTGATGTTTGTTGACTGGAAGAAATGTGTAAACCATAAAAAATAATTTTGTTTGTTTAATTCTTCCTGGATATGATTATCCTGATTAAAAGTTATACCACAATCATCTTGATTTAATGTTTCCTGTTTTTCATCAACAAATGTTAATGTTAAAGTTTGTTGAGTGAGGTTTTTCTCAAGTGTAGATGATGCTTCCTGATATGTTAAACCTGAAACATCAATATCATTAATTGTTGTATGACTCATAAAGCGGTTATGATAATAAAAACATCCAAAAAGATAAACAACAAGAATAATAGCTCCCAAAATCAATGAAGCTTTTATGACGTGATTCTTTTTGATACGAATTTTTCGTCTTGTTTGTTTTTCTTGTGTATTCGTTTCCTCCATATACATACCCCTTATAATATTTAATTACATTTAGAAGTATAGGTATTTTTAAGATAAAAGTCAAGTTATCCGACATTTTCTATGCCTGAAATTTATAGTAATTATTTTCTTAACTTTTCTATGACTTGTGATTTGTAAGAAGTTTTGAAGTTTATATGTGCATATAGTTTGAATTATTCTTTTTTTGAGGTATACTAGAGGCAGGAAGGTGATAAAATGGTTAATATGCAAAAAGTAGCAGTGATTGGATGCGGATTTGTTGGAGCAACATCAGCTTTTAGTTTGATTCAGACAGGTCTGTTTTCAGAAATGGTCTTAATAGATGCAAATACAAAAAAAGCTGAAGGAGAGGCCATGGATTTAAGTCATGGGAGTGCATATTTGACTCCAATGAATATTTATGCAGGAACTTATGATGATATTGTGGATGCTGGTTTGATTGTGATTACAGCAGGTGCTAATCAAAAGCCAAATGAAACAAGATTAGATTTAGTTAAAAAGAATGTACAAATTTTTAAAAGTATTATTCCAGAAATTAAAAATAGAAATTGTGAAGGTATTTTATTGATTGTATCAAATCCAGTAGACATTTTAACAGAAGTTGCATTGAAATTGTCTGGTTTCCCATCTCATCGTGTTATCGGTTCAGGAACTGTTCTTGATACAGCAAGATTAAAATATGTTTTAGGTAAACATTTACAAGTTGACCCTCGTGATATCCATGCCTATATTATTGGGGAACATGGAGATAGTGAATTGGTTGTCTGGTCAGGGGCACAGGTAGCAGGTATTCATATCAATCATTTCTGTGAGTTACGTGGTCATTTCAATCATGAAGAAGCAATGGAAAGACTGGCACAGGAAGTGCGTGACAGTGCTTATGAAATTATTGAAAGAAAAGGCGCAACTTATTATGGTGTAGCAGTTGCTGTAAAACGTATTGCGACAGCAATCGTTAAAAATGAACATGCAGTTTTACCAGTTTCTAGTTTGATGCAAGGAGAATTTGGATTGCATGATCTTTGTTTAAGTATACCAACTGTTATTGGACAGCAAGGTGTAGAAAAAGTTGTAGACATCTATTTGAATAATGATGAAAATGAAAAATTACAAACAAGTGCCAAAGCTCTAAAAGATGTTTTGGATGGTTTAGATATTTAAGAAAAACGCTCATGGTCAAAAAGACTATGAGCATTTTTATTGTGTAGATATTTTTAGTGCAGCTGCATGATTGGCTTTTTGTAATGCTGTATACCAATCGTCTCCCTGCATACGAGATGCAATCAATGCACCCATATGTGTATCTCCAGCTCCATTGGTATTATAGACGCTGACTTGTGGTGATGGGACAGTCAATGAATGTGAAGGCTGATAGAAGTAGCAGCCATCTTTCCCTAATGTTACGACAATGGCATTTTGTGTTTTTTGATAGAGACATTGACAGCCTTGAAGCATATTGGTTTGTTGGGTATATTCTAAAAGCTCTTTTTGATTGAGATGGACAATAGGATGAAGGGAGAGGATGTCTTCCATATCTTGTTTGGGAATATGGCAAAGACGAGGTCCCGGAGCAAAATATAGTGGTAGATGGGAATAGTCTTTTAAAAAGTCATAGATGATATGATGATGGTCATCTTCGATTTCTAAACCACATATATAAATACACTGATATTCAGACATATCGAGTTGTGCAAACCAGTCTTTTTGATAGTGATATTCACCACCATGTTCGCATAGAAAAGTTCTTTCACCATGTTGGTCAACAATACAATAGCAACAGCCATTATTTTGCTTTGTTTCAATAAGAATGGGAATATGATATTGATGAAAGTGGGCTTTGACAAATTCTCCATATATTCCTTGACCAACAGGAGAAAATAAGGTATAGGGAAGTTTTTGTTCTCGTAAAAGAGAAGCTACATTCCAGGCGCAGCCACCCATGGACATATTTTGGTGTAAAATGTTTTCATCTCCACTTAAATGTGGAAATTCATGGACAAAAATATTCACATCACAGACACTGGAACCAATAATTAATG
This sequence comes from uncultured Massilimicrobiota sp., assembly GCA_944325245.1. GTDB lineage: Bacteria > Bacillota_I > Bacilli_A > Erysipelotrichales > Coprobacillaceae > Allocoprobacillus. Next base: position 3,990 of record CALUZM010000088.1, read on the forward strand.
CTTTTTTCATTGAATCACCCCATTAAATTAATCATGATTATTGGATAATTTGAGTTTAACATGGTTTGATTGAAAATGCTATGGGATGTTTATATGAAAGAAGAAAGGAAAATAGTGGAAAATGAGCATTTGATTTTACAGTTTGGTAGGAGAAATCATGTTTATTTTGATAATTTGTTAAAATATGGAAAAATAGTTATAAGTGGCGAATATAAGCCACTTTTTTTGTGGAAAAAATCAAAAAATAGATCACTTTTTTTCTATACATGAGGGTATAAATAGTATATAATAGTGGTATGAAGTGTTAAAAAATGTATAGAAATGTATAAAAGTGGGTGATTTTGAAGTGTTCATTGGGGAATATAGACATAATATTGATACAAAAGGACGATTGAGTATTCCTGCAAAAATGCGCCTTGAATGTGGTGAAAAAGTCTATGTAACCCGTGGTAATGAAGGTTGTTTGGCAGTATATACAGCAGCTGGATGGGAAGCTTATTATCAATCACTCATGGCTTTACCTAAAACCAAAAAAAAGACCCGAATTTTTATACGTTTAGTAACTTCTCGTGCAACAGAGTGTGAATTTGATAAGTTAGGTCGTATCAATATCCCTCTTGTTTTAAGAAATGAAGGAAAACTTCAAAAAGAATGTGTTGTTGTGGGAGCAGGAGACCATATTGAAATATGGGATAGTGAGACATGGAATCAGTTCTATAATGACAACATGGATGATTTTGATGATATATCAGAAAATATAGATGATTTAGAATAGGAGGATGCTATGTTTCATCATATCAGTGTTTTATTAAAAGAAACCATTGAAGGCTTAAATATCAAAGAAGATGGTATATATGTTGATTGTACACTTGGTGGTGGTGGACATAGTCAGGAAATTTTAAAGCGTCTGACAACTGGACATCTTTATTGTTTCGATCAGGATCAGCATGCAATTGAAGCAGCCAAAGCAAGATTGGAGCAGATTTCTAATCGTTTTACGATCATCTATGCTAACTTTAAAGATTTGAAAAAAGAATTGGCAAAACGTGGTGTTGAACATGTTGATGGTATTATTTTTGATTTAGGCGTCTCTTCTCCACAGTTTGATGATGGAGAGCGTGGATTCAGTTATAACTATGATGCAAAATTAGATATGCGTATGGATCAAAATCAGACTCTGACAGCATATGACATAGTGAATTCTTATAGCTATCAGGATATTGTGACAATTCTTTATAAATATTCTGAAGAAAAATTTGCCAAACAGATTGCCAGAGCAATTGAGCGTCATCGACAAGTGAAACCTATTGAAACAACATTTGAACTGGTAGATATCATTAAAGAAGCTATTCCGGCACCGGCTAGAAGAAAAGGTGGACATCCTGCCAAAAGAACATTTCAGGCTTTACGAATAGCAGTGAATGATGAATTGAATGTGTTTGATATCGCTCTAAATGATGCATTAGATATCTTAAATGTGCATGGACGTATTGCCGTCATTACCTTTCATTCTTTGGAAGATAAGATTTGTAAATATACATTTCAGGAAGTGACCAAGCAGCCAGATTTACCAAGAGGGATGCCGATTGTTCCTGAATATTTAAAACCTAAGTTTCAAAAAATAACAAGAAAACCAATTGTGGCAAGTGATGAAGAACTTTTAGAAAATCATCGTGCCCATTCAGCAAAACTAAGAATTATAGAAAGGATATATGAAGATGAGAACTAAGAAAAAAGAACCAAGATTTTTAAGATTTTCAAAACGTTTATTAATTATGAGTTTTATTGTATTTGTTGTGGGAATTGTTGCTTTGAATTCTTATGAATCAACAATCAATGTAGCATGTAAAGAATTAGAAAAAGACATTACAACAATTGAATCAGATATTGATGGGTTGGATATGAAAAAGTTAGAATTGGCTTCTTTTTCTCGTATTGAATCAGTAGCTGAAGAAAAGGGATATACATATAAACAAAGCGCTGCGACTGCTGCTGTAGTAGGAGATTCTCAAGAATAATGGCTATAAAGAAGAAGAATAATAACAATAGTGCGAAGATTGTATATTGTATTATTGTTGTTGTTATTGTTTGTATGGTCCTGAATGTTATTTATCTGGGAGCAACGGGGAAACATCTCGTCAGTGGAAATGACATTAGAGGATATGCTGAAAGTCGCGGTGAAAGTAAAACAGAGATTCTTTCGGCCAAAAGAGGTACGATTTATTCAAGTGATAATGAAATTATTGCAAGTGATATGAAAACATATAAGCTTTATGCGATTTTATCTACGACACATCTGACACTTGACAAAGAACCGGATTATGTTGTAGATAAAGAAAAAACAGCTAAAGAGCTATCACCTATTATTGGCATGGATGAAGAAGATATTTTAACTCAATTGAATAAAGAAACTTATCAGGTTGAATTTGGAAGTTATGGAAATAATTTATCGTCGCTTGTGAAGGATCAGATTGATGCTTTGAATTTACCAGGGTTGGAATTTGATGAAATTACGACAAGAAATTATCGTTATGGAGATTTTGCTTCATATGAAATTGGTTATGCTCAAGCTGTCACAAATGAAATTAATGGTAAAACAACTCAAGCTTTGGTTGGACAGATGGGAATTGAAAAGGCTTTTGATGATGAATTATCTGGAACAGATGGAGAAAGAACTTATCTGGCTGACAATAATAATAATGTCTTACCAAATGGAATTTTAAGTGAAACGGTGCCAGTGGCAGGAAATGATGTTTATTTGACACTGGATACGGATGTGCAAACTGAATTGGATTTACAGATGTCAAAAATGGTTGAAGAATTAAAACCAGAAAAAGCGACTTGTGGCATTATGGATGCCAAGACAGGGAGATTGCTGGCCATCTCTAATTATCCATCTTTTAATCCTAATGAGAGAGATATCGAAAATTATGTAGATCTTTTCTTGAATGAAGCAGTGGAACCAGGTTCAGTCTTTAAATCATTTGTTTACGGAAATGCAATTAATGATAATAAGTTGGATGTCAATGATACATATCAATCTGGAAAATATTATTATAAAGTGAATGGAAAAACTGTTGCGACAATCAATGACCACAATAGTGGTAGAGGTTGGGGAACGATTAGTTATAAACAGGGATTTTATTATTCAAGTAATACGGGAATTTGTCATATTTTAACTGAAAAAACAGATAAAGAATCATTGCTTCAAGATTATGAAGATTTAGGATTTTTTAAAGAAAGCAGTATTGATGGATTGCAGTCAGCTGCAGGTTTTGCAGGATATAAACGTGAAGGAGAAAGAACTCTCGAATACTTAACAACAGGTTTTGGTCAGGGGTCAACTTTTACAGCTTTACAGTTAATCCGTGCCTACAGTGCTTTTGCGAATGATGGAAAAATGGTTGAACCATATTTAGTTGAAAAAGTAGTCAATAGTGATACACAAGAAGTTTTATATCAGGCAAAAACACAATATTCTAAACAGATTTATTCTACTGATACTGTGAAACAAGTCAGAGATTTACTTCAAGGTGTTATTAATGAAAAAGGAAGTACGGGATATAATTATCGTATGGATGATGTCAATTTGATTGGTAAAACAGGAACTGGACAGGTAGCCTCAGAGTCTGGTGGTTATCGTAGTGGTTTCTATACACATAGTTTTGTGGGAATGGCACCATATGATGATCCTCAGGTGATTTTAGTAATGCGATATCAGGGACGATCATCAAGTACAACGCCAGCTGCACAAGTTGTTCAAGGTCGCAGCATAGCCGCCTTAAATAAATTTAATGCACAGCCTGCACAGGTTGT
>CALUZM010000089.1 GCA_944325245.1 uncultured Massilimicrobiota sp.
TATCCATCATAGGTTTTATGTATTCTCTCATCTATATATCCCTCCTAGTTTCATCTGCTTTCTACAAATAAGATTATACTAGGCTAGTTTTTAGGCAAAAGAAAAGACCTAGAAATCAAGGCTTCTAAGTCAAATATTCTATATTATGATTTTGCTGTTGGCCATGTAGTCATATCGAGGTTTGTTGTACAGTGAACATTATCACCATTTTCACCACGCCACACAATAACTTTTTGCACATTATAAGGTGGCACAACTCCAGTGATAAAAAATCCTTCCTGAAAATCATCTGTTGTTGGTGCTTCATGAGTTGCACCACAAGCATGATATCCAGCTAAAGTCAAAAGTTCATCACTTAATGGATTCCACTCTCCATTATGATTAGAGTCTAAATAAACTGTTCCATTTCCACCTCCACCAGCTTCACATGTGAATTTGTAAACTTTATTTTCATCACCACATGCAGAGAAATATTCATTAGCTACAAAGATTTCACTATCCATCATAGGTTTTACGTATTCTCTCATCTATATATCCCTCCTAGTTTTATCTGTTTTCTACAAATAAGATTATACTAGGCTAGTTTTTAGATCATAAATTTATTCAATTAAATAATTCTTGTATTACTCTATTATATTGAATTTAAAGATATATGCATACAATTAAGGATTGACTATTGATTTTTGTTTCGCTTTTAATGGGAAAGCTTTGTATAATGCTTTTCTTTTATTTACTTCATTAACATGAGTATATATATTCATTGTTGTTGTAATATTAGCATGACGTAATAATTCTTGTACAGCTTTTAATTCAGCACCATTACTTACTAATCTAGTAGCTAGTGTATGTCTTAACATATGAAAATGAAAATGTATATCTAAGTCATTAGATATTTTCCATATTGATCACTAATGACATGTTGATGAGGGTGATGTTGAAACCATTTCAATAATATTTCTTGTAAATGTTTATGAAATGGTAAAACAGCTTCAGAAGTCTTTGTTTTCATTTTATCAGTAACAAATAATTCATCTCTAGTTTTATTAGCATAAACCATTTTTTTAGAAACATAAATATATTGATTTTGGAAATCAAAATCATCTTTATCTAAAGCAAAAATCTCTGATATACGTAACCCTGTATATCTACCAATATATAAAGCAATGATATAAGCATATCGTTTTTCAGATGGCCTTTTTAAAAGTTCGTTTATGATTTTATGAAAATCTGAATCTTTATAAACAAGATTATCCTTAGATTTATTATTGCTTTTACCAACAATATGAACTAAACGTAAAGGATTATGCTCAATATAATTACATTTGATAGCAAAATTCATAATCACAGTTAAAATATCTTTCAACTTATAATTTGTTGATAAACCAATATGACTATTATTATTAAAATAAGATTGAAATACTTTATAATCAATATCTATAATTAAAATATTTCCTAATCTATCTTGAATGTGCTTATAATATCTATTCTTATAATCAATAATAGTGTTATCTTGGTAATGAAAGATAGCTTCTAGTTCTAACCATTCATGAAAAACTTGATCAATAGTTATCTTATATTTTTTTATATATCTTTGAGTAGAACTCAATTCTAATTTTTTTTGTTTTTCATATAATTCTGCATCCTCATATGAATTGAATCCACTTTTAGAAAAACTTTTACGTTCTTGCGTTAAAAAATCAATATAATTAAAATACACTTGATAAGTAAATCCTGTTATGGATTTTTTGCTTTTTCTTTGTCTAATACTCATAATTCTATTCTCCTTTATTTTTTAATTTTGACATGTTTTTGTCATTATTTTTTGATCAGAAAATATGACAAAAATATGTTATATGCTAATTTTATCTATATTTCAATTTCTTAAAAATAATAATAAATATATTAAATTTTTCTGTTTTTCATAAATATACATTTTTTCTCAAGAATTTCTCATAATTTTCTCACATTTTTCTCATAATTGTTTGCATTTTATTTATAAGAATAGTATAATCTTATTTGTAGAAAGTAGATAAAACTAGGAGGGATATATAGATGAGAGAATATGTAAAACCTACGATGGATAGTGAACTTTTTGTAGCCAATGAATACGTTGCAGCATGCGGTGATCATGGTACTGTTTATAAATTTGTATGTGATGCCGGTTGGACTGGGATAACAGGGTCTACAGTATATACTAATGGTCCAGATGGAATTATGAGTACTGACGATGATATAAGCTTAGGATCATATCATAAATGTGGTGAAACACATTACGCAAGTACGACTGATGAATTTATTGAAGGATATTTGAAAAAAAATGTTCTCGGCGTTCCAGTAGGACAACCACAAAAAGTAATTATATGGCGTGGAGAAAATGGTGATAATGTTCATTGTACCAAAAATATAGATATGAATTCATGGGAAACTGCAAAATCATAATATAAAGGTAATTAGACTTAGAAGCATCAATTTCTAGGTCTTTTCTTTTGCCTAAAAAATAATAGCCTAATACAAAAAAGGCTTAGAAATAACGATTCTAAGCCTATTACATGCAAACCTATTTTCTTACTACTGAGACCATTTTTATAACATATGGTCTTAATGGAACTATGCGTATCCATATTTTCTCAAAGAACCACCACCAGAAGTTTCCTTTTTGAAGCTTTTTCCCTTTACGAATCACCTTATGTATAATCCCAAAAACTTGGTTAGGAGAAACAGGTCCTTCTATTTCTGTTTGGGCATCACCTGTGATATAGAGGTTTCCCTTTTTATCAATATGATGAATACGATGCATGACATATTGTCCCGTTAATCTTTGATAGAAAACCATGTCTCCTCTTTTTAATGGTTGCATTGGTTTTGATATAATGATTGTATCACGATGATGAATTAAAAATGGTGACATGGAACTGCCAGATACCAAAAGGCTGACGTCTTTACCGGTTTTAATAATATCTTGTAATATTGGTAAATATTCATTTATATCAACTTCTCTTATTTTTCTTCCCATATTGTTCTCCTAGTTATGCACAAAGTTATTCACATGTGTGCGTAACTTTGTGCATATGTGCGTAAGTATGTGCATAACTATTTAATAATCTTATATTTTTTTAATAGTTCAATGCGTTGATTTCCTATTTCTATTGTTTTTTGTCCACTTCCTTGTTGTTTATTACCTATATAGCTAATAATACGTGATATCCATGCAATAGGAAGTAGAAACGGATATTTCTTGAGATAAGTATATTTCTTTTCTAAATATGATTTTTCTGGAAATAAACTCTTTTTTAATGATTTCTTCCCTGTTTCCATAGCATTCAATGTCATTGTACTTGAATGAAGTCTTTCTTGTGTCGATTTTCCAAAAACTCCCGCATCCAAAATATCATCTAATAATGACTGATAATCTTTATTGATTGTTTCGTAGTCATCTAATAATTGTATATGTTCAAAGGACATATCAAGCAGATCATGAGCTAATGCAAAAACGTTCATAATAAACACATAGAAATTGGAATCTTTAAGCACTGTATAGATATAATTCCAATTTATAAACTGTCCATATTGTTCACCATACATGACAATATCTAATATTTGTCTAATACCTACCCCACCATGTAAGAAATGTTTAATTAAATGCATTAATAAAAATAAGAAATGCAAATCATAAGATAATGAATAAACATTCACATTGTGAATACAATGTTGTATTGGTGAATCAAAGGCATGTTCAAATGAATCTTGAAACTTTCCATATGCTTTTGATTCTTGAGAAAACAAGCTTGTATGTAATTCAATAGATAGACCATTGATTCTATCTAAGAATGTACTGACGTCTTCTCCTTCTTCAACTAATACAAAATCATTATCTAAAAGAATATTTTTAGCTTTATCAAAATCTTTTTGTTGTACATAAAGATCTTCATCATTAGATGGTCTATTTTCTGGTTGAGGATATAATGAACGACATATGATTCCTTTCACAACTAATACAATTATATCTGCTTCAATAAATTTTTGATAAACCTTTAAAAAACGATCAGTTTTAATGGTTTGAATAGCATTAATTTTAATAGCTTCTCTTTTCCATTGATTTTTTAAATCTGTTGGAAATGATGGAAATGAATATATTTGATTATATATTAAAGCGAGTACTTCATGTTCTTTAGATAAATGATAGAGTTGTGTATAATCTAAATCTACGATTTGTGATTTTTCATTTTTTCTTGCATCTTTTAATAATGTTAAAAACTCTTGGTTCATAATTTTCTCCTTTTTTACACAAATATTATGGAGAGTTTTGTTTTTTTTGTCAATATGATTTCTTTCATGTTATAATATTCTATATTATAAAGAGGGGATGGGAATGATGAAAACAATGTTTTTCAAAATATGGAATTCAATTATAGGGAAAATATGTATTGTTTTATTAGGAATAAACTTCATATTAAGCCTTTATAACTTATTTCAGTTAAGTGCATATATTAATACTTTATCTTTGTTTATAGTTTCTTTTGTTGTCATTGTTATTTTATTACTTTTGATTTTATGTACTTATAAATTACCTAAGTTAAGTCTTGTTTTTCATATTATTCTTTGTATTCTTTTAGTTATTGGGTGTTTGGTTTTTAATCGTGCTTCTTCTTTTACAAATCAAATTACACAAACAGATGAAGTTGAAACTGTAGAAATTGATGTATTAAAGGAATCAACATTAGATGAAAATAGCTCTTTAGATGGATTAACAATGGGTTGTTTTTTAGATGATTCCACAGGATTAACACGTGCTAGAGAAATCTTAAAAGAACATGAAAAAACAGGTGTGAAAGAAAAGCAATATGACAATATGAAGGATGCTTATCAGGACTTGTTGGATAACAAAATTGATATGATAGTGATCACGTCTTTAAGTTCTAGTTATTTAGAAGAGGATGTTGCTGATTATCGTGATCATATTCGTCCATTATTTATTAAAGAATATGCAATTGAAAATACTTTTCAAAATGAAAAATTAGATATCACGAAAGAAGCATTTACAGTTTATTTAGGTGGTGTTGATTTATCTTGTAATGGAAAAATCAATGGGACTGGTAGAGGTGATGTCAATATTTTATTGACTATTAATCCAACAACGAAGAAAGCATCTATGCAAGTTATTCCTAGAGACTTATATAGCTATATTCCAATTAAAGATGCACATAGTAAATTATCATATAGTGGTAATTGGGGTGGTGTTCAATCTTCAATTGCAAGTATAGAACATGAGTTAGGTGTTAAAATCAATTATTATGCCAAAATTAATTTTGATGGTTTAATTGATTTAATTGATAAAATTGGTGGAATTGATGTCTATAGTCATTATGATTACACAATTAATGACTTCCATTATCAAAAGGGAATGAATCATGTTAATGGAGAACAAGCTCTCGCAATGGCGAGAGAACGTAAGTCTTTACCATTAAATGAAAGATCTCGTGGTTTACAACAAATGGAAATTATTAAAGGTATTATGAATAAACTTTTTGAAAATCCATCATATGATTATATGATGTCTGCATTAGATAGTATTCAAGAAAACTTTATGACGAATTTGCCTGAAAATCAATTTATTGATGCATTTCAACTCTTTTTAAGTATGAGAGATACACTTATGAATATTGAAACATATTCTATGGATGGTGAATATAAATGGCATTATGATGAGGTTAAAAAAGGATATTATTTATACTATTTTTATCCATCAGATGGAGAAATAGAAAAAGTGAGAGATCGTATCAATAACATTCTACAAGGAAATTAAAATAAAACAGTAAGTTTTGAGACTTACTGTTTTATTTTAATGTGATATAAACAATTTCACCTGGATTATTAAACCTAGGCAAATACTCTCCACTACTGCTTATTCCCCTTGTAATTAACATCTGCATATGATTTAACTGAAATAATCCATAATCATAGGTTGGAAAGAATCCTTGTTCTGGAGCATATAATCCCCCAATAAAAGGTAAAATAATTTGTCCTCCATGATAATGTCCACTCACAACCAAATCTATATTCCATTGATTTGCATCAGCAAAGATAAAACTATCAGGGCGGTGTGCCATCATTAATTGAAATGATTCTGTATCTGTCATATCATGTAAAAATTGATAGGTTGGGCTATTTTGCATGTCTTCTTTTGTTATACCACCTGTCATTTGACTGAAAGCATAATTATACATACCTCCTAACCTTATTTTTTGATTATGAATTGTGATATCTACATATTCTTCTTCTAAAAGAGTGACACCAATTTCACTAAGATGTTTGAAATCTTGACTATGTTCTTGATAATAAGCTATTTCATGATTTCCTAAACTCATATAAACATCACTAATTTCAGTTAATGATTTAAAAAAAGCTAGAGTATCTTTATCATTTTGTGATCCATCATCAATAATATCACCAACACATAATATAAGATCAGGTTTTAATTCTTCTATCTGTTTAATAACTTTTTGTTTTATTTGACAATGGCCATCATGAACATCTCCAATCATCACAATATGAACATCTTCATTAATCTTTTCACTTTCAATATTATACGATGTCGCATCAAGAGTATAATATGATACATATAATTCGTAAATAAAAGCAAAAGCTAACAAACATAAAATCGAGATAATAATTATCATTTTTCTCTTCATGCCACCACCCTCTTCAATATGAAAAAGAAATACACCATTACATAGTATATTTCCCTTCTTCACTATTTTTAATCCTTTGATTGACCATATGGTTGATATGTAGGAATAATCTCACGAACTTTCTCTTTAACATGATCTTCTTCATTTTCAACCATATGATGAAGTTCTGTCAACTGTTTAAAGAATTTTTCTTCATCCAATTGGATGGGATGTCCAATAAACACACTCGAATTTTCCGTCTTTTGAAGTCCTTCTTCTCCCATTAACAACTCTTCATATAATTTTTCTCCAGGTCTTAGTCCCGTATAAACAATTGGTATATCAACATCTGGTGTATATCCAGATAATTTAATAAGATTTCTTGCTAAATCATCTATTTTCATTGGTTTTCCCATATCCAAAACAAATATTTCTCCACCATGAGCATAAATACCTGCTTGAATAACTAATGATACAGCTTCTGGAATCGTCATAAAATAACGAATAATATTTTTATCAGTGACTGTGACAGGGCCACCATGAGCAATTTGTTTTTTAAACAATGGTATAACTGAACCATTAGACCCTAAAACATTCCCAAAACGCACAGCTGTAAAATCAGTTTGTGAATGTTTATCATATGTTTGAATAATCATCTCACAAATACGTTTTGTAGCTCCCATAATATTAGTCGGGTTAACAGCTTTATCAGTAGAAATTTGGACAAAACGTTTAACATGATACTTATCTGCAGCTTTGACTAAATTCAATGTTCCAAAAACATTATTTTTGACAGCTTCATTTGGACTGTCTTCCATTAAAGGTACATGTTTATGAGCCGCAGCATGATAAACAAGTTCAGGACGAAATTCATTAAACAGACAATCCATTTTTTTCTCATCACGTATAGAAGCAATTCGCACTTGTAAATCTAATTGAGGATATTTCTCCTTCAATTCCATTTGTATATCATAAGCATTATTTTCATAAATATCAACAATAATTAACTGTTTTGGTTGATTAGCAGCAATCTGGCGACATAACTCACTCCCAATACTACCTCCTCCACCAGTAATCATTACAACTTTATTTTGAACATAGGATGCTATTTG
>CALUZM010000090.1 GCA_944325245.1 uncultured Massilimicrobiota sp.
CCGAGTGCTCATCTATAATACCATCTCCTCTCCCCTTTTGCAACCCTTTTTTTCATTTTTTTTGCATTTTTTTGTTCATCTTCTTTCTCCTTCTTAAAAAAAGCCCATTAAAACTATACTTTTTCCTTTGCCCATTTTTTAAATTTTTTTCATTTATTATGAACATATCTCTTGACTATCCAATATAATTGTCACTGGCCCATCATTTATAAGTGAAACTTTCATATCAGCACCAAAAACGCCTGTTTCTAAAGAAATGCCTTTGCTAATGATTCTTTGATTAAAATAATCATATAATGGTATAGCAACATCTGGTTTTGCTGCTTTGATAAAGCTTGGTCTTCTTCCTTTTTTACAATCAGCATATAAAGTAAATTGTGATATTGATAATAAACTTCCTTTCACATCTTCCAAAGAAAGATTCATTTTTCCATTCTCATCTTCAAAAATACGCAAACCAATCATTTTATCCACCATCTTATCAACAATCTCTTTTGTATCTCCTTCACAAAAGCCCACGAGAACCATAAAACCTTTTTGAATTTTTCCTTTGACTTGACCATCAATTGTTACTTGACTTTCACTAACTCTTTGTATAACAAGTTTCATTATTTTCACCTATCCTTATTTTTATAAAAATGATATAATCATTATATCAAATTCAAAGAAAAAGGAAAGATTTTATGGCAACAACACTAGCATATCGCATGCGACCAAAAACTTTAAAAAATGTCCTTGGACAAAAACATATTATTGGAGAAAATGCGCTATTTTCTCAATTCGTTAAAAAGAATCATCCAATGTCCACTATTCTTTATGGTCCACCCGGATGTGGCAAAACAACTCTTGCTTCAGCATTGGCAAACGATCTCAATATTCCTTATCGTTTATTTAATGCTTCAACTGGCAACAAAAAAGAAATGGATATTATTATAGAAGAAGCCAAAATGTATGGTGAACTCTTTGTGATTATTGATGAAGTTCATCGTCTTAATAAAGATAAGCAAGATCATCTTCTTCCTCATATAGAGAATGGTTTATTGATTATTGCCGGATGTACAACGGCGAATCCTTATCATTCTATCAATCCTGCCATTCGTTCTCGTTGTCAAATTGTAGAAGTGAAACCATTAAGTCATGAAGATATTATCAAAGGTCTCCAACATGCATTGACAGCAGAAGAGGGTTTAAATAATGAATATCAAGTTGAACCAGGTGTTCTCGAATTCATTGCTAAAATAAGTAGTGGTGATATCCGTTATGCTTATAATTGTTTGGAAGTCTGTACGATATTAGCCCCTCAGTCGAATATTTCTTTAGAACTTGTTCAAAATTCTATATTAAAAGCAAATGCACAATACGATAAAGATGAAGATCAGTATTATGATACACTAAGTGGACTGCAAAAATCCATTCGTGGTAGCGACCCTAATGGCGCCATGTATTATTTAGGAAAACTGATTGAAGCAAATGATATCGAATCCTTAGAAAGACGTGTCATTACAACTGCTTATGAAGATATTGGACTGGCAAATCCTAATGCCTGTATGCGTACCGTTATGGCTTTTCAGGCCGCTAAAATCATTGGTTTCCCAGAAGCACGTATTCCAATTGCTAATGCTATTATTGATCTTTGTCTATCTCCAAAATCTAAATCATCTGAAACAGCAATTGATGCAGCATTACAATCCTTAAAAGAGCATCCATATCCTGCCCCATCATATCTCAGACTTTCTCCAGTAGGTTTAAAAGACGATGAAAAATATGATTATAATCGTCCCGAACTTTGGGAATATATTCAATATCTTCCTGATCCTATCAAAAAAGAGCAGTTTTATATTCCTTGGATGACAAGTTCCTATGAAAAGGCACTTGCAGAAAATTATCGTCGTATCTTAAAACATGGTCGCACGAGTCGTATCAAAGAATTAAACAAAAAATAAATGAAAAAAGGAAACCGCGGTTTCCTTTTTTCATTCTTCAATATCTTCAATCACTTGTTGAACAGTATGATCAAAACATTCTATACAAACATCATACCAATGAACTGGAAATTGATTTTTAAACCAAGTGTATTGTCTTTTGGCATATTGCCTTGAATGTTTCTTGATGTTTTCATAAACATCTTCGCGACTTATCAAACCTTCAAAATAATCAAACCATTCTTTATAACCAATAGCTTTCATACTTTGATGTTCTCTTGTCAAACCAGATTGGTATAATTGATCAACCTCTTTTTCCAACCCTTCTTCTCTCATCAAATCAACACGTTGATTTATTCTTTGATAAAGTAATGTTCTATCCATCGTCAATCCTATAAAATAAGCATCATATAAACAAATATGCTGTTGAGAATTAACAATATCACTTTTTCTTTTCCCAGTTTGTTCATAAATCTCAATTGCTCTTAAAACACGTTGACGATTATGAGGGTGAAGTTCTAAAGCACTTTGAGGGTCAATTGTTTTTAAATAATCATACAATCCATCATCACTTAAATGACTATACTTCTTTCTAAATTCATCATGATTATCTTCAGTTTCACTGAATTCATAATCATATAAGGCCGCTTTAATGTAAAGTCCAGTTCCTCCTACAATAATAGGCAACTTACCTCTACTGACAATATCTTCAATAGTCTTTCTCACTTGTGTCTGAAAATCTTTAACACTATAGTTTTCAAAAGGATCTAAGATATCAATACAATGATGTTTAATACCTTCCATTTCAGATTCTTTGACCTTAGCTGTTCCTATATCCATGCCTTTATAGATTTGCATAGAATCACCACTGATAACTTCCCCATTAAAATGTTTTGCTAAAGCAACACCCATCTTTGTTTTTCCAACGCTTGTTGGACCAATCACAACAAGAACTTTATTCATTGATTTTCCCTATTCCTAATAAACTATATAATATTGAAATAATCAGTGAAATAATAATTGTTAAACCAAAAGAAGGAATATAGAAATCAGGTGCTAAAATCATTTCAGCCAATTCTAAAACAAATCCATTAATGACCAATTGAAATAATCCTAAAGATAATAATGTTACAGGGAAAGCAATAAAACTTAAAATAGGTTTTACAAAAGTATTTAATAATGCCAAAACAATAGCAATTAAACATGCAACACCAAAATCTTTAACATAAACTTGTGGAAATATATATGTAACGATCATAATGACAGCGCCACCTAAAATAAATTCTAAGACTAAATGAAAAATACTTTTTCGCATTAAACCACCCTCTTAAATAATTTTTCAAGATCATAACTGCTATAAAAAATAATTGTTGGTCGTCCATGAGGACAGACATAAGGATTATCACAACGCATAAGATTATCAAAAATTGTTTGCATATCATTTTCTGAAAGATATGTATTGGCTTTTAATGAAGCCTTACAGCTTAATGTTGCAATTGCATGTTCCTGCAGTTCTACAACATCTAAATGATTTTTATGTAATACTTCCTGAATCATTTCATCAACAAAAACATTTTCATCAATATTCTTCATCCATAATGGTAAACTTCTCACAATATAACCATGTTGGCCAAAAACCTCTAAATGAATACCAACCTGATCCAAAAGACTTTTTCTTTCCTCTAAAACAAGAAATTCACTCATTGGATATTCAAATTGTAATGGCACAAGCAAAGGTTGCATCGTTAAATCTAAGTGAGAATATTTCTCTTTGTAATATTCATAATTAATGCGTTCCTGTGCAGCATGTTGATCGACCAGATACATACCTTTTTCATTTTCACCAATCAAATATGTTCCATGAATTTGCACCTTAGCATAAATTTTTTCTTTTAACAATCGTGGTTTGACTTCCGAAACAATCTTTTGCGTTTGTTGCATATGCTCTTGTTCTTCACTATGTTTATGTTCTGATGGAACAGAATATGTCACATCAGGTTCTTGAATGATATTTTCTTTTGTATTTTGATGATCAAGATTAGCTGATGGATGTACATCCAAAGTAGGTTCCTCTAAAGTCAATGCTATTTGGTCCAATTGAGGTTTAAATATCTCACGTTCAGTTTGTTTATTTTTAGCCTGATAAGTTAAATTCACTTGCTGTAAAGCCTCACTGACACCATTAAAAATCAAATCTCTTAGCTCATATTCCTTTGAGAAACGAACTTCCAATTTAGAAGGATGAACATTCACATCCACTAAATAAGGATCAACCTGAATATTGATAACAGCAATTGGAAAACGATTATCTGCCAAATAAGCACGATATGCATTATTAATCGCATCAATACTCATCACATTTTTGACATAACGATGATTCACTAAGGTAATAATATTGGCTTTTGAAGCTCTAGATGTATCAATTTTACTGATATAACCTTCTATCGTAAATTCATCATTTTCAAAATGAACAGGTATCATATTTTTCACAGTAGGAATTCCATACATATTGGCAATAACTTCCAGCAATTGCCCTTTTCCATTTGTTTGGAAAATCAGCTTATCATTATGATAAAGATGAAAAGCGATAGCAGGAAAAGCTAATGCCATTCTTTCTACATATTGATGAATAGCTGCAAACTCACTATTGACTGACTTCAAATATTTTAATCTGGCAGGAACATTTTGAAACAGTTTCGTTATTGTGATTTGTGTTCCTTTTGGTAAATCACATATATCTTCTCGTTGATATTTTCCAAATTCATAAACAATAGAAGTTCCTTCCATACCTGTAGACGTTTTCAATTCAAAACGACTAACCGATGCAATAGAAGGAATTGCCTCACCTCTAAAACCTAGAGTCATAATATTAAACAAATCCTGATCATCTTTAATTTTGCTTGTGGCATGTCTTGAAAAGCACAAACGTGCATCAACACGTTCCATACCTTCACCATTATCACAAACTTTAATCTTTTGTAATCCGCCATCTTCAATAAAAATATCTATTTTTGAAGAACTGGCATCAATGCTATTTTCAACCAGTTCTTTCACAACGCTGGAAGGTCTTTCTACGACTTCTCCAGCTGCAATTTTATTAGATAGAACATCATCTAATTGTCTAATTTTTCCCATAGCAACACCTCTTATAACAATTTCTTCAATTCAATAAGTGTACTTAAAGCATCCAATGGAGAAAGAGACATAGGATCAATTCTTTCTAAAGCTTTTTCCACTGCACTTTCTTTTTGAATCGTTTGTGGTTCCTGTACATCACTCACAACTTTTTCAATATTATTATTTTCTAAAGACTGCAAAATAACCTGTGAACGTTGAATCACTTCATCTGGAAGCTTAGCGAGTTGAGCAACATTAATTCCATAAGAACGGTGACTACGTCCCGGCTTGATCTTATAGAGAAAAACAATATGATCATTTTCTACTGAAGCACTGGCATGAACATTTTGAATATGAAAAGATTCATCCATCATAGTTAATTCATGATAATGGGTTGAAAACAAAGTGATACATTGAATAGAAGTTGCGATATATTCAATCATAGATTGTGCTATAGCCATACCATCAAAAGTTGCTGTTCCTCGTCCAATTTCATCAAAGATAATAAGTGAATCTTTGGTTGCATAGCGTAAAGCATTATTTGCTTCTAGCATTTCTACCATGAAAGTTGATTGTCCAGATATCAAATCATCACTGGCACCAATACGTGTAAAGATTTGATCAAAGACAGGCATATTGGCCTCATCTGCTGGAACAAAAGAACCAATTTGTGCCATAATCACACTTAAAGCAATTTGACGCATGTATGTTGACTTCCCACCCATATTAGGCCCTGTAATCAATAGAATAGATTCATCTTGGGACATATGAATATCATTAGGTACATAATTCTGTCGAGAAATTACTTGTTCTACCACAGCATGGCGCCCATTCACAATGTCTAAAGTATGTTCACTATTAAATTTTGGTCGCACATAACCATTTTGACTGGCTTTTGAAGCTAATGACTGATAAACATCAATCTGTGCGACCACAGCAGCAACATCTTGAATCAGATGCACATCTTTCTTTATGTATTCACGTATCTGAACAAAGATTTCATATTCCAAAGCAATCATTCTATCATTAGCACTTAATATTTTTGCTTCCATTTCTTTCAATTCAGGTGTAACAAAACGTTCAGCATTAGAAATACTTTGTTTACGTGTATATTCAAATTCATCTTTAATCATTGGTAAATAACTTTTTGTGACTTCAATATAATATCCAAAAACACGATTATAACCAATTTTTAAACCCTTAATTCCTGTTCTTTCACGCTCTTTGGCTTCAAATTCACTCAACCATTGTTTCCCATTTTCTCTAATATATCTTAATTCATCCAACTCCTGATTATAACCTTCCTTAATCAATCCACCTTCTTTAAGCGTTAATGGTGGATTATCAACAATCGCTTGATCAATCGTTTGTGTTAAATGATTTAAGTCTACAAGCTGGTCAGCTAATTCATGAGTATATGAATAATCCAATGATAAAAGCTGATGCTTAAGCTCAGGTATAACTTTTAACGAAGACGCAATCCATTTCAAATCTCTTGCATTCACATTTCCAAAAGCAATTCTTCCTGCTAATTTTTCAAGATCATAAATATCATTAATAATATCTTTTATCGTTTCTCTTTCAATAAAATTATCAATAAAGATTTCAATAATATCCATTCTTTTTTCAATCTTTTCCTGATTCACAAGTGGTCTTTCAATCCATTGTCTCAACATTCTACCACCCATAGCTGATTTTGTATCATCTAACAGCCATAATAAACTTCCATAATTTTCATTATTTAAATTTTTAATCAGTTCTAAAGACTTTTGGGTATATGAATCCATATAAATATAATCATCAGTTTTCACTTCCTGAATCTTTTGAATATGTTCTAACTCTCTTTTTTGAGTTTCTAACATGTAATTTAATAAAAGTGAACAAATCTTGACTTCTTTTAAATCTTTTATATTTTCAAATATTTTTTTATACTTTTCATTAAATTGATCATTTTTATATTGTGAGATAAACAATCCATCCATTGTCCAATCATCCTCAACAACCATTTCTTTCAAACCTAATGAATCAATATAATTTTTAAGAATATGATCCTTTTTATCAATATTCACTACATAAAACTCTCCAGTTGAGATATCACAATAAGCTAATGTATAATTAAAATCAAAAATACCTAATGCGCCAATATAATTATTTCTTTTTTCATTTAAAGAAGAATCCATGATTGTTCCCGGAGTAATAATCTGAACAACTCCACGTTTCACAATTCCTTTTTTTCCAGGTTCTGATAACTGTTCAACAATCGCTACTTTATGACCTAAATCAATTAATTTTTGAATATATCCTGTCACAGAATGATAAGGAACCCCACACATAGGAACTCTTTCCTTAACACCTGCATTTTTACCTGTCAAAGCCAGATTCAAAGCCTTAGAGACAAGAATGGCATCATCAAAAAACATTTCATAGAAATCTCCTAATCTAAACATGACGATGGCATCCTGATTTTCTTCTTTAATTTCTAGATATTGCATCATCATTGGTGAATATTTTTGCTTCACGATATCCCTCCTTTAATAACCTACACATTATATCATATTTTGCAAAATAAAGAAAAGATTTCGATATGAAAAAAGATGCTAAAGCACCTTCTTCTCACTATCCTTTAATAAAATGCGGATTGATTTCAATATCTTCTAAATCATCCCAGATTTCTTCCTCATCTTTAACCTCAACTTTAATACATGTTTCTCCACTGATTT
>CALUZM010000091.1 GCA_944325245.1 uncultured Massilimicrobiota sp.
TTTATCAATTTACATAAAAAATGAAAAGAAGTGGTAGATTTAATAAAAATTCTACCACTTTGTCAACAGTCTGAAATGCTTTATCGAAAAGATAAAGCATTTTTCATTATTTGAATAGAATCTTTATTCAACAATCATAGCATCTGGAATAGGTGCTTTTGGATTGGTTTTATTGAAATGATCATAAAAAAGGATGCCATCAAAATGATCTAATTCATGTTGCAAACAGATAGATAAGAATCCTCTTGCTACAATTGTCACATCTTGATGTGTTAAAACATCGTATCCTTTAACTGTTACTTTTGCATGTCTTGGTACGTAACCATCCTTTTCTTCATTGACACTTAAACATCCTTCACCATCTTTCAGATAAGATTGTTTTTCAGTATAAGAAACAATTTTTGGATTGACTAAAGCGTAGTCATCTGCTTTTTTTATATTTCCGTCTTGATCATATGTTAGAACATGGATTGCACACATTCTTTTTAAAATGCCAAGCTGTACTGCTGCAATTCCAACAGCAGGTCTTAATTGATATTTTTCAGACATCTCTTCATCCTGTGAATTGACAAGAAATTCATGCATATCTAGTAATAATTGTTCATCTTCTTGACTTAGAGGCATCTCAACCGGCTTAGAAATTTCACGAATCAAAGGATGATGATCATCAATAATATCTTTCATTAAAATCATAGTTTTAATCACCTCGCCAAGTATTGTATCATAAACAAAAAAAATATGCTAGAAATCTAGCATATTTTCTCTTTTAACAAATTTTTGTGCAGCCACAGATAATTAATAATAAGAAAACAACCAAGACAATCGCAAACCATGTGCAGCCATTACCACAACCGAAGCCACCACAACTTGTTGTCATGATAGGGAAGCTGTTACATCCACCACATCCAAATGGATTGCATCCAAATGTTGGCATAAAACTATTGCATCCGCATCCTCCATAGTTATAACAAGAGTTCATTGAAATCCCTCCTTTCACTTTAAACTATTCTTTATTTACAAATTTGCTAGTGTTTCTACCTAATTCTTATTTTATTTTTAAATAATATCATGTATAATATGAAAAAAGATAGGAAGTGAAAAAACATGTACGATTATCCATTAAGTCCTTTTTGGGATACACAAGATATTATAGATGTTATGGCATTATATAATGCTGTAGAAAAAGCTTATGAAGAAGGCATTTCTAAAGAGGAGTTTATGAATTGTTATCGTCGATATACATCTGTTGTTGACTCTAAAAGTGAACAAAAACAAATTGATACAGCTTTTGAGAAAGTATCACATTATTCAATATATCAGGTATTTAAAAAAGCACAGGAAAATGATTGGATTGACATGCGATGATTAGTTTTCTAAAAAAAATATTTAAAAGTCGAGGTGTAGATAAAACAATATATTTCTGTGTGGTTATTCTTGCTATTTATGGAATTGTTATGATTGGAAGTGCATCAGTAGGTCAGTCAGCCAAAATGGGTGCAATGTATGCTTCTATGAATATGATCAGACAAGCGATATTTGTGTTTGTTGGATTTGGATTGATGATTTTTTTGACGCGTTGTTTCAAAAAAAGCTGGGTAACCTATCGTACAACCTGGATTTTTTATGTCATTGGTTTGGCTTTGATGGTTTTCTGTCTATTCTTTGATGATGGAAATGGTTCTCATGCATGGATACGTATTGGCTCATTTAGTATTCAACCAGCAGAGTTTATGAAAATCATTATGATACTTTTTCTGTCTTTTCATTTCGGAGAAATCGAAGAGTATTGTCAAATTCCACGAAATATATCGAAAACAAAAAAAGAAAGATTACAGAAGAAGAAAGTATGGTATTGTATCTTTAGACCCATTTTAATGATTTTTATTGCTTTTTTTATAGGTGCCTTTTTACAAAGAGATATGGGAAGTTCTTTAATACTGGCTTTTATTTGTATGATGCTATTTTTTATTACTCCACGACCATATTATACTAAGTATAAAAAATTAGCTTTGATTTTATTGGGAATAGGGATTGTTCTGGTTGTTTTAGGTGCAACATTTATTTTAAAACCCTATCAGTTAGGACGTATCTATACATGGTTGAATCCATTAGGTGATATTGAAGGTGATGGATGGCAATTGACAAACTCATTGATTGCTTTTGCAACAGGAGGTCTCTTTGGAAAGGGATTTGGTGCTTCTACTCAAAAATATGGATATATTCCAGAATCTCACAATGACTTTATTGTGGCGATTATTTATGAAGAATTGGGGTTAGCAGGATTCTTATTATTCTTGATACCTTACTTTATTATTATCTACAAAATGTTTCATTATGCGATACAGATTAAAGATACAAAAAGTAAACTGATTCTTTATGGTGTTGGTTTGTACTTTTTTACTCATTTGGTTGTAAATGTTGGTGGTGTTTCTGGATTTATTCCTATGACAGGAGTTCCTTTGTTGTTAATATCTTCAGGGGGCTCTTCAACTTTGGCAGCAATGATGGGATTGGGAATTGCTCAATCTATAATTGCAAAATATAATCGAGATCTTTTAAAAGAACAAATTGAGTAATGATGCATATTCTAATAGTGGTGAGAATATGCAAATAGATGAATTTAAAGCTTTTGTAAAAACAATCCCTGCAATTAGGGAAGAAGTTGTCAAAGGACATTATACTTGGCAACAATTATATGAATTTTATGTTTTATATGGCGAAGATGATAAAATGTGGGAACCATATAAAAAAAACAAAAATGATTTCACTGCTATTTTGGATATTTTAAAAAATGTGGATTTGGATGCTTTATCTAAAAGTTTTGAAGGCCTTCAGAAAATTTTAGATATTGTCAGTACTTTTGTTGTTAAAGAACAACCGTCATCACAAAATAGGCAGTGGTATGATGATTAATGAAGAGATGAGACAATATTTGCGTTTACATCCTAAGTGGTATTTGATTCTTTCACGATATCCACAGGAGTTTCCAACACTTTTACAGCAATATAAAGTTGAAAATAAACTGACTTTAGCAGATCGTATTGAAAAAGTAGGAACAGTATTACAAATGTTAGAAATGTTATTATAGGTGAAAAATATGTATGAAATGATTAATAATCTCATTGACTCTATTATACAGACTTCAGAGTTTCAAATTTATCAGCAGGCACAAAAAGAGCTCTATGATAATCATACAATGGCGTTATTGTCCAGATATCAGGATTTAATGGAAAATTATTTGAGAATAAAAAAATATTCACATGATGTAGGACAAGATGATTTAAAGGCGTCATTAAAAGAGATTCAAGAAGAAATCAAACAAAATCCTGATATTCAAAAATATTATCAGGCATATTATCAATTAAATGATATGTTAGAAGAAGTAACAGAAATTGTTTTTCAGAATATCAGTTCTGATTTGAAGCAAGATCGATGGAAAATATGAGGTAGGAAAATGAGAGTAATTGCTGGAAAATTTAAAAGTCGACAATTGAAAAGCGTTGATTCAAAACGTACAAGACCGACAACTGATAAAAATAAAGAAAATCTTTTTAATATGATTGGCCCGTATTTTCAAGGTGGTGTATGTTTGGACTTGTTTGCTGGTAGTGGCGGTTTAGGAATTGAAGCCATCAGTCGAGGGATGGATGAATTATATAGTGTAGATCATCAATATCGTGCTTTTACAACAATACAGGAAAATGTCAAACTTTTAAAAATTGAAAATCAGGTTCATGTTTATAAATCAGATTATTCAAAAGCTCTATTTAATTTTTCAACAGAGGGAATTCGTTTTGATTTGGTTTTATTAGATCCTCCCTATGGAATGAAGATACATCAGAAAATATTAGATTTTTTAAATCAGCACCAGATGTTAAATGATGGCTGTGTGATTGTTATTGAAGATTTAAAAGAAGAAAAGATAGAGGTTCATGAACCTTTTGTTTTGAAAAAAATTCAAAATTATGGAATAACAATGATGGAAATATTGGAATATAAGGAGAAGAAATAATGAAAGCAGTTTATGCCGGAACATTTGATCCAGTTACAAATGGACACTTAGATATTATAGAGCGTGCCAGTAAAATGTATGATGAGCTCTATGTAACAATATTTATAAATCCTCAAAAACAAACATTATTTTCTTTA
Organism: uncultured Massilimicrobiota sp.; assembly: GCA_944325245.1. Lineage (GTDB taxonomy): Bacteria > Bacillota_I > Bacilli_A > Erysipelotrichales > Coprobacillaceae > Allocoprobacillus. Next base: position 4,150 of record CALUZM010000091.1, read on the forward strand.
GAAGAAAGATTGGAACTTTTAAAAAGTGTAACTCAGCAGTATGATAATGTCTATATAGACGCAAGTGATGATTTGGCTGTCAAATATGCCAAAAGAATGGGTGCGCAGATTTTAGTACGTGGATTACGTGCGACAATGGATTTTGAATATGAATCGCAATTAGCTTTTTCTAATCAATATTTAGATGATAGCATTGATATGGTTTTCTTAATGACAAGACCTAATCATTCTTATATTTCTTCTTCTTCAGTGAAAGAAATTGCCTCACATCAGCATAGTGTAAAAGGTTTGGTACCTGATGTTGTGGAAAAAGCTTTAAAAATGAAATTAGATAAGTTGAATATTTGTCAAACAAAATGACTTTTGATATGATAAAGGTAGAGTATAGATATGAGTCAGATAAGGAGGATATATGAAAAAAATTGTAGATTTAAATGATTTATCTTTGGAACAAATTCAAGATATTATTGATGAAGCAATTGCTTTTAAAAAAGGAAAAACTATTGATTATCATCAAAAAAAGGTTGTTGCCAATCTTTTTTTTGAGCCATCAACAAGAACACATTATAGTTTTGATATGGCTGCTGGCAATTTGGGATGTCGAACACAAAATTTTGAAGCAAGCAATTCTAGTTTGAAAAAAGGCGAAACTTTATATGATACTTGTAAACTTTTTGAAAGTATAGGATGTGATGCCTTGGTTATACGTCATCCAGAAGAAGACTATTATAAACAATTAGAAAATTTGAAAGTTCCTATTTTAAATGCGGGAGATGGTAGAGGCAATCATCCATCACAGTCATTGTTAGATTTAATGACAATTAAAGAAGAATTTGGACATTTTGAAGGATTGAATGTTGTGATTGTGGGAGACATTTTTCACTCACGTGTTGCCCATTCAAACTATCATGTTATGCAAAGATTGGGAATGAACGTTTATACTTCTGGACCATTGGAATATAAGCAGGAAGGTTATCATTATGTTCATTTTGATGATGTCATTGAAGATATGGACATTGTTATGCTGCTTCGTGTTCAACATGAAAGACATATTGGGGATGAAAATTTTTCAAAAGAAAAATATCATCAAATTTATGGTTTGTCTTTAGAAAGATATAAACGTATGAAAGATTCTGCCATTATCATGCATCCTGCACCTATTAATCGAGATGTGGAAATTAAAGATGAATTAGTGGAAAGTGAGAAGAGCCGTATTTTTACACAAATGCAAAATGGTGTTTATGTAAGAATGGCTATGCTTCATAAGGTATTAGAAGATGAATAGTTACTTATTAAAAAATGCTTATTTATATTATTTAGGACAATTCCAGAATGTTGATCTTTTGATCAAAGATGGTTATATTGTTGATATTGATCGTGATATTACTGCTGATGTCCCTGTGATTGATTTACAGGGAAAACTGGTTTCTCACAATTTTATTGATATTCATACACATCTAAGAGAACCAGGATATGAACATAAAGAAACAATTGAAACAGGTAGTTTGAGTGCTTTATATGGTGGTTATGGAACGATTGTTGCTATGGCGAATACTTTACCATGTATGGATGATGTAGAAACTGTGGAAGATTTTAAACAACGTGTTGCTCAAGATGGGCATGTGAATATTTATACATATAGTGCTATTACAGAAAATTTACAGGGTCAAAAACTTGTTGATATGGCTAAACTTGTTCAGGAAGATATTGTTTTGGGATTTTCTGATGATGGAAAAGGTGTCCAAAGTGATGAGATGATGGAATTAGCAATGCAGTTGGCAGGCAATCTTGATTCCATTATTGTTGCTCATTGTGAAGATGAAAGTGAGTTACATGGTGGTTGTATTCATGAGGGACATTATGCCAAAGAACATGGTTTAGTAGGAATTAACAGTGCTTCAGAATTTAAACAGGTTGCAAGAGATCTTAATATTGTCAGACAATATCATAATCGTTATCATATTTGCCATATCTCAACGAAAGAAACAGTTGCTTTATTAAAGCAAGCTCGCTTAGAAGGTTTGTCTGTTTCAGGTGAAGCTTCACCACATCATCTGATTTTGACTGAAGATAATATTAAAGATTGTCATCCAAATTATAAAATGAATCCTCCTTTAAGAAGTCAGGAAGACCATCAAGCTTTAATTCAGGGATTGAATGATCATACAATTACTGTTATTGCGACAGACCATGCGCCTCATGCCAGAGAAGAAAAAAATACAACGATTGATAAAGCACCATTTGGAATTATTGGTTTACAGCATGCATTTTCATTATTGTATACTTATTTGGTCAAAAAAAATCTGGTCTCTTTAGAAACTGTGCTTGATGCATTAACGATTGGTCCTGCACAAGTTTTGAATTTGGATTGTCAAATTCAAAAAGGAAGTTTAGCTAATTTATGTATTTTTGATTTAAATCAATCTTTCACAATTGAAGAAAAAGACATTCAATCAAAATCAATTAATACACCTTTTTTAGGAGTTGAATGTTATGGTAAGATTTTTGCAAATATCATTAATGGTAAATTCATGGAATTGGAGGAAAAATAGATGGTGAACTATCAGGGAATGATGAAAATTGTTTCTAAAAAAGAACTTGTAAGAGATGTTTATGAAATGGTTTTAGAAGGAGATGCTGCTAGTTTTATTGAAGCTCCTGGACAATTTATCAATATTAAAATTAATGATTCATTACAACCATATTTACGACGTCCAATGAGTATTTGTGACTATACTCAGAAACAAATGACAATGATTTTTAAGGTGGTAGGAGAAGGAACAAAAATTTTATCACAAAAAAAGATTGGTGAGTCATTAGATTGTCTTATGGGTCTTGGTAATGGTTTTATTGATCTTGATGCGAAAGAAGCTGTTGTGATTGGTGGGGGTCTTGGAGTTCCACCAATGTATAAGTTGGCTAAGACGTTAAAAGAAAAAGGTGTTCGCGTTCAGGCGGTTTTGGGGTTTAATAGTCAGACAGA
>CALUZM010000092.1 GCA_944325245.1 uncultured Massilimicrobiota sp.
AAAAGATATATCGTTCTTATCTAATTCTTTAATATGAATAATCTGGCTCTTATATTGAGACTCAATTTGAAATATCTGAGTGCATTCTTTTGGTAAATCATCAAAAGCTGTTATCACAGATACCCCAATATTCGTTTCCTTCTGCATGACATCTTTTAAAACGCCCATGCTATCAAAGATTTTTTTATCTAACGCAAAAATCACATAATAAGGTCTTTCTCGCAAAATTTGATCCAATGATCTCTGATTTTTTAAATCATCTTCAATTTCATTTTTTAAAAACTCCCCCAACTGAAATGCCTCTGAAGGATGCGTCGCAATAAATCGCATAGTTTTCTGGTTGTTCCATAGATGTGGTAAATAATGCAATTGATATTTCTGCATGATATCATCTTCTAAGTCTTTTTCATCTGCCAAAATCATGATTTTCACTTCATCATAACTATGCGTCATGACAATCTGTGTCAGCAACCTTTGTACAAACATTATAGAAAGTTGCTTATTTCCTAAGACCCCACACATATAATCATTTTTAAAAGAACTCATGATAGGAACATTTTCCAGCAAAACCTCCTTAGACACAAGCTCATACATCTTATCTTCTAACTCATCTTCATCCAAATCAAATCTTTCCTCTTGATAACGATATTTGGCCTGCAAAGGTATATTCCCTACACCAACTCTTATATTCAAAAAATCATCATCGATATTTCTACGTTCCCATAAACGATTCCTCTGATGACTGACAAAAGTTAAAACTTCTGAAAGAGGTGGATAATTATAATTTAATATTTTTTCTTCTTCTGCCTTTTCTTTAAGTATTTCCTCTTCTTTTTTCCTTAAATAAGCCGTATATTTTTGAATACGTTTTGTTTCATATTCCTTCTTTTGATTTTCAGAATATTTAGAATTCATGACTGGAAAAACCAGTGAACTAAGCATCGAGAAAATATTCCCGTATAATAAACTCTGTCCTCCCATAGCTAAGGTACTGCCCATTCTTAACATCAATGGTATCTGATTGCTATGAAGTGACATTGGAGGGGATTCAATAAGAATTTCATGATTCAAAATAGCGACTCTTCTTCTTGGTAATCTATTAAACAATTCAAAAGGAATTTCTCTACTTTCAAATGAAGATCCACTCCAATAACATGCATCAACTGGCAATAAGACACTCGAATCAACAGTCATATCCTCATTAATATTCAAAGCTAAAAAATCTGTTCCAATAACAATTTTAACACCCATGACATAAATTACATCACCCATTTTAAGCTTTGCATGCTGTACTCTCATCTGATTCACAAATGTCCCATTCATGCTCTGTAAATCAGTGACTTCCCACTGTCCATGAGAATAAGAGAGCTTGAAATGATATCTGGAAATAGAAGGGTGTGCAACAACAATTGTATTATCTCCTTTTCTCCCTAAAGAAATAATACATTTTTGAGAAGAAACTTTGTATTTTTTAAGGTGTGTATGATATCTTTCACCCTCTATAAATATAAATATTTTCTCATGTTGATGATCTTCCAACTTATAAATGACATTCTCCTGAAGGACAACATTCTCTTGTCCATCACATAATCTAAAATTCTTATTTCCTTTCAAAACCCATTGCCCATTACGTCCCTCAATGGCAACAGTCTCTTCATTCGATGCATTCCCCTGATCTTTGAGCCAAAACTGTCCCTGAATTTTATTTGGCAAAACCATTGAGGAAAGATAATTATTTCTTAACAACAATACAATCATTATCCATCTCCTCCCTTATCCCTTCATCACAAGATTAAAAACTACCTATGATTGATATAAAAACTGCATCTTTGATACGAATCAAATCACTGTATACTATTTATAATGTAATCCCTTTCAATTTAATTTGTCAAGATGTTTAATTTATTCCTCGACAAAAACTTAATTCAAGATTTCTTTCATTTTTTTCATCTCTTTTTTATGTATAATATAAATGAGGGGTGATTACCATGAAAAAAAAGAAAATATACCTGGTTATAGGAGTCCTTGCATCTATTCTCATTGCATGGATTATCGCAGATACTTTCACAACTGTTCCTGTCTATTTCTATATTGATCAAGCCCAAAAGCAACAATCTCAGATTATTCTTCATATTTCTGATGGTTCAGGTCACTATCACTATAAAACATATGAACTCAATCAATTAGATGATGGTATCTATCAAATTCAGGGGTATGGATCCATGCTTTCTGGAAAGAATTACCCTTTAGAAATAATAATTGACAATAGTCAAAATCAAATCAAAGAAATTAAACAAAAAAACTTAGATAATCAATTAGAAACGATATATTCTCAATGAAATAGCAAAATCAAGCTATTTCTTTTTTATATAAACTTAATCATGATCAACAAAGCTAAAAGTATAATAACTATAGAAGTTCCACAAACCTTTAAAATCATATTTTCTTGCCCTGAAAAATATTCAATAATAGAATGAGATTTTGTATTTTATAAAAATCTATTCCTGCAAATAAAACCTATATCATCAAGATTTTGATCTTGTCAATGTAATACATAAATCAAAAATAATCCTATAACTAGACTTCCTATGATATATAATCTCTTTGAACCTTCGAAAACATATCTATCAAAAACCACTTCTTTTATTATACAAGATGTAAGTCCCATAAAGAAAACAAATTCTGGCATTGTCATATACAACATAAAATTCTCTCCCTTTTTCTTATCTTTATTTCAGTATAACAAATCGAGATGAAAACAATATGTTCATAATCTTTATTTCAAGTTAAGATTTCATCAAAAACAATGTATTATTTCAAGTACCTCCAGATATTCAATAAACATATACGATTTCACAATGTTCAAAAATCTGTTATTTATGTAAAAACCTATACAAAACTTCATTTGTATAGGCTAGACTTCTCATATAATATATTCATTTATCTGTCTTTTGAAAAATATCATGATTCATTTTATTTGTATTTTGTGAATCAACTTTCTTTCTATCGTAACTGATATTTAATAGCTCGTCCTTTCCCCGACTTATAAATAATATTTTTATCAGATAATGAATTCAGTATTCTAATAAGCTTTGCCTTATTATAATGACTTTGTTTTTCTATTTCTGCTCTTGATAGTTTTAAATTCCCATGAAAAATCTGTATAATCTGTTGTTCTTCACTTGTTAAATTAGTAACATCTAATACAGTTGGTAATATGATTGTTATAGAGTTCTCATAGACTTTGAATTGTGGTTTCGTTAAAGAATTGTTATAGGATTTATTGATTCTTTTGATTCCTGTACCAAACATTTCTATATATCTCAGTCTATAGAAAACATTACCTATAATTGGATTTCTAAGCATTGAAATCTGTCCATCAAGATATTCTGATTCACTCATTCCTGAAGGGAGTCCTCCTGGAGATCTTATCTCAATTCTATCATCAAACATACTAACCATTATAAATGCATCAATATCCCAGAAGCGATGAATAATAGCGTTGGCTATAGCTTCACGAAAGGCATTTTCTGGAATACGTGTGACAATCTTTCTAGAAGTTCCGTCAATTTTTTCATATTGATAATATTTTTTATACATTTCAACGCTTTCTTCCAATAACAACAAGATAGACTTATTTTCTAAAGTAACTCTATCCATAATTTCATCAATATCTTGACCAAACCTTATCATATCGACACCTTTATAATCATTTTGATCAGCAAGTAATGCTGCAGCATTATTATATTGATGATTTTTTGTATATAAATCTAATGTTTTCAAAATATCATCATTGACTTTTTGTATAGCCAATTTATCTTTCAAAGCTTTTTCTAAACATTGAAACGTTAAATCCTGTTTTCGAGCAACAAGTTCTTCATATGACTGATGATTTCCTTCTAATATCAGTCTGTTCAATTCTAGTCTATCTACTTCAATAGTTGATGTATCGTGTCTTTTATATGCTTTTCCTTTATATAAATAAGGTTTGAAGTCACTTTCATAAACAGTAAGAGTAATTGTTGAATCATCATTAATATTCAAATCATATACTGGCACAGGATTCATATTATCATTCATCTTGTTTTCAATACTTAAACAATCATCTATTGTATTTTTTATTCCTTTGACTTGACCATCATCATCAATTCCAAAAACAATTCTTCCTGTTCCATAGTTTGCGAAAGCACTGACTGTCTTGAGAAATGTGTTGGATTGTATTGTTTCTTTACACTCTAAATTTTTAGATTCTTTCATAACGGTCTCCTCCTTGAATATATTATATTATCGTTCCATTCGTTTTGCAACGAAAAATATTATCGTTGCATTTTTATCGCAACGAAAGAAAAAATCGTTCCAAATCATATGCAACGATAAAAATAACTATTAAAAAGTATGACCATAACATTCATTATTAAACTCTTTCAATCAATTTAAATAAACTTTTTCACTACCTGCATAAACACTATATTTAACAACTATATATCAATTCAAAAAGCAATTAATCATATAAACTAACTGATTTAAATGAATAAAATTAAAATCAGCATAAATCATTTCAATAATAATAGTATCAACATTATGACTAGTCATATAATCATCGGAGCAATGAGCATAAGTCAATAGAAACAATACTTCTTCTTTTTAAATTCATTAATGTTATATTAGTGTTTATCTTCAGTAGCTTCTGGTTTTCATAATTGAAGTTCAATATTACTTTGACGATTCTCCCATCGAGAAATAGCTTGATGGGGATGTACTTCATTCTTTTTGCAACGAAAATATTATCGTTGCATTACTATCAGTTAATTATCAAATGATAGTTGTGTTCAATAAGCTACAATTTCTCTGAAAAACAAAAATTTCAAATATCTACAAGATTTACTCAAATTCTTTTTCATTCTTTTTAAAAAAATCATAAAAATATCTCACATTTTCTAAATTGCTCCATTTCATAATGGCATATTCCTTTGAATCAAGATTATATATTTTTGCATCCAAAGTTCCTAACATAAAAGGTGAATGAGTCGCTATAATGAATTGACACTCAAACCATCTTGCCATATCATTGATTTCTTTAGCTAAGGCAACTTGATTTGCAGGAGAAAGAGACACCTCAGGTTCATCTAATAAATATAATGCATCCGGTTGCAAGAAGTCATCGAAGTACTGCATAGATGTTTCACCATTAGAATATTTTTCTTGAGCAAACATGATATATTCCATCTGTCTAGAACCTTCTTTTGATTCCAAATATTGTCTTGCTTCTTCCTTTGTCATTCCCTTTTTTACATAATCATACAACATTCCATCTGATAACACTTGTTTCTGTTGAATTTTCTTCACCTCATATAAAATATCTTCGCTTTTGATATAGCGACTATTCACTGGCAGACATTTAATCTTATGACCAAGTTCATCTTCACCTAGACAATAAGAACATTCAAAACAGAATGCATCGTAGTAATTTTTTGTGCCATATAAATTACTCGTAGCATTTTCTTGACCTCTCATACCTAATTTATTAGCAATAATATTAGTAATGTTGATTTTCCAGAACCATTATTGCCATAAAAGACTGTTATTGAAGAAAATACAAAAGGCTCTATATCTTTATCTCTAAAAACACTATATGGATAAATATGAGGATTAGATATTTGTGAATCACTCAATTGAAAACTTCTTAAATATATCATGAATAAAAAATCACCCTTTCTTTTCTAAATTAGGTTTTTTATCATTTTTGTTTTCCAAAATATTCTAATAAGTTAGATATTCCTGAAATTATCCAAAATATCGCTATTATAATTAAGACAATTCTCCATCCTTTAGAAACTTCTGCAATAAAAATAAAAGTATATAAAGCAAATATACTTAATAACAGGCAAATTATTGTTGTAATTACTTTTATTTTTTTACGTTTATCCATAATGAAACACCTCCATAAATTAGGATTTGTCAGCAACTTAATGCTTCGTTTATAGCTACTTTTTAACGGATGCAATCCTAACTGCTGAGGCCATCCCACCATCGCCATATGTTGGATTCTTAATAAATCTATCTGCTGATTTGCTTAACTTCTGATTATTTTTAATTGAATGAATAATTTCATTTTCCCATCCAAATAACCTCGCATCAGAAATAGCTTCAACATCAAGTATTACATCCGTGAGATTATTACTATAACTACTCTTGTGTTTTTCTATGATATAACGCATGAGCTCAAATCGTTTATTCATACTTTTTATATTTGCAGAAGTAGGGGCAGTTCGATAGTTAATCAATGGTTTTTCAACAATTCCAACATAAGCATCTGGCGAAGTTTCTAACATACTTAAAAAGAAATCCCAATCCTCAAAGCCAGAACGCATTGCTTCATCATAACCTTTACATTGTTCATAAAACTCTTTACGGAGAATATGTGTTGCAGGACAACAATTATGAGATAAAAACGACACTATATTTCCACCAGTAGGGCAAACTACTGCATCTAAAACTCCAAAAGTATGCATCCATGATGAAGCTATAACCATTGAAGGATCATCGTAAAGCAATTTACTAACTTCTTCAATATATCCAGTTTCAAGATTGTCGTCCCCATCAAGAATTAAAACCATTGATGATTGTGTTTTATTGATGCCGGTATTTCTAGCTGCTGATACTCCACTATTTTTTTGAAAATGTATAGTTACTGGAACTAATAATTCATTATTATTTTTTATACTTGTTAATACTTCTAAAGAATATTTATCAGTTGAACCATCATCAACAATAATAATTCTTTTAGGTAATAATGTTTGGCTACATACAGATTGGACTGCTTCCAAAATCATAGAACCTTGATTATAACTTGTTATAACAACTTCTATATCTGTTTTTGAGTTCGTACTATATTTTTTAATATGCATAATTTCCCATCCCTTCAACAAATTCCAATTTTCAAACCATCTTACTCATTATTAAAGCAATAATTAAAGCAATTATTGCAAATCCAACTATGGTTCCCAGCC
>CALUZM010000093.1 GCA_944325245.1 uncultured Massilimicrobiota sp.
GAACATCCTGAAATCATTATTGATATTCATAAGCGTTATTTACAAGCAGGAGCAGATTTGATGACGACAAATACCTTTGGTTGTAATCCCTTGAAAATGAAGGACAGTGGATATTGCTATTGTGATTTATTAAAGGCGGCTGTGGACAATGCTAAAAAAGCCAGAGCAGAAGTCAATCCCAATGCCTATATTGTTTTAGATATTGGACCTATTGGACAACTGTTGGAACCTTTAGGAACTTTAACGTTTGATGAGGCCTATGAAATCATTGCATCACAGGTTTTATTGGTCAAAGACGATGTGGATGCTGTTTTATTGGAAACAATGACAGATTTATATGAAGTGAAAGCAGGTATTTTGGCAGTTAAAGAAAACAGTGATTTACCAGTATTTGTAACAATGACCTTTGAAGGTCATCAGCGTACTTTGACAGGAACTGATCCTTTGACTTTTGTGAATGTAGCAGAAGGACTCAAAGTTGACGCTTTAGGTGTTAACTGTTCTTTGGGACCTATAGAATTGAAACCTATTGTAGAAACTCTTTTAAAATATGCTCATGTTCCTGTAATTGTTCAGCCCAATGCAGGTTTACCTTGCTTACATCATGGGGAAACAATATATCCAATGCATAGTGATGAGTTTGTCGAAGCTATGAAAACTTTTGTTGATCAGGGTGTACAAATCATTGGGGGATGTTGTGGAACAACACCTGATTTTATTGCTGGATTAAAAAAACAGATGCCTTCATCTGTTTCTAAACGAAATGTTCAACCTTATACGGCTGTTTCAAGTGCTCATCAAAGTGTCGTTTTTGATGGACAAGTTGTCGTTTGTGGAGAAAGATTAAATCCAACAGGAAAAAAGAAATTAAAAGCAGCCTTAAAAGAAGGAAATTATGAAGAGTATGTCAAAGAAGCCATTCGTCAACAGGAAGCGGGTGCACAAGTTTTAGACGTTAATGTCGGCTTACCAGGTATCAATGAAGCTGAAGTTATGGTGAAAGTCATTCGCATGTTGCAGGAAGTGATCAATCTTCCTTTACAGATTGACTCATCTTCGCCTGAAGTCATTGAACAGGCTTGTCGTTATTATAATGGAAAACCATTAATCAATTCGGTTAATGGTAAGGATGCAGTGATGGATGCGATTTTTCCTATTGTCCAAAAATATGGGGGTGTTGTCATCGGATTAACACTTAAAGATGGTATTCCATTACTGGCTCAGGAAAGATGTGATATCGCAAAATCTATTATTGATAAAGCGCAAACTTATCATATAGATAAAAAAGATATCATTATTGATTGTTTAACATTAACCGCTTCAGCCCAACAAAAAGAAGTTCAGGAAACATTAAAAGCATTGACAATGGTGAAAAATCAATTGTCTGTTTATACCACTTTAGGTGTATCCAATGTTTCCTTTGGTTTACCTAATCGCCCTTTATTAAATCGTACTTTTTTAGCTTTAGCTCTTCAATCTGGTTTAGATTTACCAATTATTAATCCGTTGGATCAACAGCTGATGGATACAATAGATGCTTATCGTGTTTTGTATTATCATGATCAGGATGCTCAACAATATATTCAGCATCAATCAGAAAAAACAATACAAACAATGAATGCTCCAGCATCATCCTTTAGTCTTGAAGATATGATTATTCATGGATTAAAAGATGAGGTTCAAAATAAGACAAAAGAACTTCTGCAAGAGTATAAAGCCCTGGAATTGATTGATCAGATGATTATTCCGGCTTTAAATCAGGTTGGACAGGATTATGAAGAACATCGTATTTTCCTGCCACAATTGATTCAATCAGCTGAAACAACAAAACTGGCTTTTGAAGTTGTAAAAACAACATTTTCGCATCAAGAGACTTCTCAAGCTACTGTCTTAATGTGTACAGTGGAAGGAGATATTCATGATATTGGAAAGAATATTGTGAAAGTTGTCTTAGAAAGTTATGGATATAAAGTGATTGATTTAGGTAAAGATGTAAAAATAGAAAAAGTTGTAGAAGCCTATCAACAATATCAGCCCCAAGCTATTGGACTCAGTGCCTTAATGACAACAACAGTTGTTAATATGCAAAAGACGATTGAAGCTTTAAGACAAGCTGATTGCCAATGCCCTATCTGGGTTGGAGGAGCTGTCTTGACAAATGAAATTGCTAAAGACATTGGGGCAGATTATTATTGTGTTGATGCTATGGCATCCGTTTCTTTATTACAGAAAATTTTATAGGAGGAATGATTATGGGATTAAAAGTCAAAATGGATACAGGAGATCAGGAAACATTGGAAACAGAAATGCCGTTATTTGCGACATCTGAAGATGATTTAGATCATGTTCAGCTTGATGATGATACAGTTATTAAGATTAAAATAAAAGAGCAAGAAAAATGAGATAAATATCTCAACTTTCTTGCTTTTCTAATAGTTCAAGCCATCTTTCGCTTTGTTCCTCTATTTGTTTTTCTAGTTTATTACGTTGTGTAGATAGCTCTTGTATGATTGCAAATTCACTAGCTTGATTTAGCTCTTCATCAAGCTGTGATAATTGTTGTTCTAATTGAGGAATCTGTTCTTCTAAAGATTGCAGTTCCTGTTTTTCACGATAAGTTAATGTCACCTTTCGCTTTTTCACTGGTTTTTGTCCAGAAGGTTTGGCTTTTGGTGTTGTGACATGCGTTTGAGATTGAATAAACTGGCTGTATCCACCAATATGCACACTGATTTTCTGATTTGAAAAAACAAAAAGAGTTTGACAGATACGATCTAAGAAATAACGATCATGAGATACAGTAATCACAATACCTTGAAAACTATCCAGATAATCTTCTAAAATTTGCAACGTTGTAATATCTAAATCATTGGTTGGTTCATCAAGCAATAAAACATTGGGAGCGCTCATTAAAACTTTAAGAAGATATAAACGTCTTTTTTCACCACCAGACAATCTTTCAATAGGTGTATATTGTAAATCCTGATCGAAAAGGAATTTTTCACACATCTGTTTTGCTGATAATTCACCTTGACTTGTTTTTAAATAACGTGCTTCATCTTGAATATAATCAATGGCGCGTTTTTTAGGATCCATTGTTTCATGACCTTGTTGAAAATAGCCAATACGAATAGTATCTCCATATTCTACATAACCTTGAGTTGGTTTGATAAGTCCAGCAATAATATGCAAAAGTGTTGATTTTCCTGAACCATTAGGGCCAATAATACCAACATGCTCATTCCTTTGGAAAAGGTAATGAAAGGGCTCAAACAGGACTTTGTCATAGCTGTGCGAAAGATCATGTAATTCAATTGTTTTCTTTCCCAGACGAGAAGCTGTATCAATCATTTCCAGTTGTGATGATATAGGTATATCTTCAATTTGATTGAGAGCTTCATATCTTTGAAGACGACCTTTGTTTTTCGTTGTACGCGCCTGTACGCCAGCACGAACCCATTCTAATTCCTTTTTTAAGAATTGTTTTCTTTTATGTTGAGCATTAAGCAGGCTTTCTTCACGTGCTGCTTTTTGTTCGAGATATTGCGAGTAATTGGCTTCATAAGTATATAATTGACCATGGTCCAATTCTAGCATACGGTGTGTAATACGTTCTAAAAAATAGCGATCATGTGTAATCATGATAAGAGCTTTATTGAATTTTGTGAGATATTTTTCAAGATATTCAATCATTTCATGATCTAAATGATTGGTTGGCTCATCTAATAATAATAAATCACAAGGTTTAATCAGCGCGATAGCCAAAGCGACACGTTTCTTTTGACCACCAGATAACTGAGCAATTGGCTGCAAGTGATTAGTGATTTGAAAACGATTTAAGATGGATTTAATCTCATATTCTTCGACATCATTTCCAACATCTTCATAGACTTGTTGTAAAACTGTATTTTGAGGTTGAAAAGATGGGATTTGAGGCAAATAATTAATACGGATATCTTTCTTTTTAATGATTTCTCCCTTATAATCTTCTTGACCAGCTAATATTTTTAAAAGTGTTGATTTTCCAGTTCCATTTAAACCAATAAGACCTATTTTATCATGCTCCTGAATAGAAAAGGAAATATCTTTTGCAATGCATTTTAAATTGTTATATTTACTTAGATGTGATACACTCATTAACATATTGAATTTCTCCTTTATTGTTCTATTGTACCATGAATTTTTGTTTTGTAAATACATGTAAGGGAAGTGATAAAATGAAAAAATTATTACTTGTTTTTATGATTTTTGTTATTATGTTAATACCTGTCAGTGCCCGAGCTGGTGGTGGAAGCAGTAGCAGTGGTGGGGGCAGTAGTGGCAGTAGTCATACTTCATCGCATCATTCCAGACGTTCAGCTGGAAATGGATCACCATTAGCAGGTATCATGAGTGTAGGAATCTTTGCAGGAATGGTTATCTATAGGAAAAGAAGAAAAGCCAGACAAATGCATCGTGAAATCAAAAATGATTTATCCGTAGCTTATCAAAAGGATGATTTCTGGAATGAGCAAGTTATAAAGAAGAAAGTTGAAGAAAAATATTTGATTATACAAGAAGCTTGGTCTAAGCAGGATCTGGAAACATTGAAAAAACATTTAAGTGAATCATTATATGAACAATGGAAAATGAAAATAAATTGGCAACAATATCGACAGCAATATAATCAATTAGAACATATCCAATTATTGAAAGTCATACTCGTTGATCTTCATGACGCAATCGATAATCAGCAGGATTTCTTTTGGGTTTATATAGAAGGTAAGATGAATGACTCTATGATAGAAAATGGAGAAGTGATTGAATCTCATCATGATAGTTTTGTAGAATATTGGAAATTTATGCGTTGTGGAAATGATTTTTTATTAGATGAAATTAAGCAACAAGATGAGGTTGAATCATGATTAGTAGGCTTTTGCGATGTCTGTTATGGATATTTCAAAAAGTGGGACGTTTACTTGGTTATATCATTGGTTTTATTTTTGGTTGGGTTCCACGTTTAAAAAAACATATGAGTGGTGAAGAATTTGAAGAATATGTCTATGAAATTCTTAAACGTATAGGTTATAAACATATGCAAATTACCAAAAAGAGTGGGGACTATGGGGTAGATATTCTCGCCAGTTATAAAGGTGTTCGTTATGCGTTTCAGTGTAAATATTATAGTAAACCAGTAGGTGTCAGTGCGGTTCAGCAGGCATATAGTGGGTGTGAATATTATGGATATGATGAAGCAGTCGTTGTCACGAATCAGACATTTACGCGTCAGGCTCATGATTTGGCGCTTAAAAATGGTGTTATCTTATGGGATGGAGAAAAACTGATGAAAATGCGTCATAAAGCAAATTCTCATGCATTGTTCTATCGTTTTCATCATGCGAAACAACCTCATCCTTATGAAGAAATTTTACGCATCATTATAGAAGCAGGATATGCTTCAAGTGATTTGCTTTATCAGCAATGCTCAATGAATATTTCACAAATAGATTATATTTTAGATGATTTAGAATTTTATGATATTGTTTCAAGTGAAGATGAATATGGAATCAGAGAAGTTTATATTTCATCTATTGAAGAAGGTTTAGAGATTCTTGAAAAGAGTTCAATTTAATGGAGGGATAAGAAATGTATCAAGAAGTTTCAAAAGATTTAATGTCATTTATTCAACAAAGTCCAACGGCATTTCATGCTGTGGATACGATAAAAAAGGAATTGAAAGCACAAGGATATCAAGAGTTATCAGAAAGTCAAAGCTGGATAGTGAAACCATCAGGAAAGTATTTTGTGACACGCAATCAATCCAGTATTATTGCTTTTCATCTAGGGGAAGATTTGGAAAATTATAGTTTTCAGATTGTGGCTTCACATAGTGATTCGCCAACTTTTAAATTAAAAGAAAATGCTGAAGTAGAAGTCAAAAATCATTATATGTTGCTGAATACTGAAGGATATGGTGGTATGATTTGTGCTTCATGGCTTGATCGACCTTTGTCTATTGCTGGACGTGTTATGGTGCGACAAGAAGGAACATATCAGACACGTTTATTATGTTTTGATAGAGATCTGGTCCTTATTCCAAGTGTCGCAATTCATATGAATCGTAGTGTCAATGAGGGTTATGCCTATAATAAACAGATAGATATGTTACCTCTTCTTGGTGGTCAAGAATGTCAAAATGGAGATTTGAAAAAGCTGATTGCTGAAGAATTAGGTGTTTCTATTGATGATATCTATGGTAGTGATTTATATTTATACAATCGTATGGCACCTTCAATATGGGGAATGCATGATGAGTTTATTTCATCTCCTCGATTAGATGATTTACAGTGTGCCTATACATCATTACAAGGCTTTTTGAAAGGTCATCATTCACAATCTATTCAGGTTTTTGCCTGCTTTGATAATGAAGAAGTAGGATCATCTACAAAACAGGGAGCTGCTTCAACATTCCTTTATGATGTCTTATATCGCATTCATCATGCATTGAAAAAGCCAGAAGAAGATTTTTATCGTGCTATCAGTTCAAGCTTTATGTTAAGTGCTGATAATGCACATGCGGTACATCCAAATCATCCAGAAAAGACAGATCAGCAAAATTGTGTCTATATGAACCAAGGTGTTGTTGTAAAATCACATGCTGGTCAAAAATATACAAGTGATGCCTTAAGTATAGCCGTTTTTAAAGGCTTGTGTGAAAAGGCTCATGTCCCTGTGCAATTTTTTGCGAATCGTTCTGATACAATAGGTGGAAGTACATTAGGAAATATTGCCATGTCTCAGGTTTCCCTTCAAAGTGTTGATATTGGCTTA
>CALUZM010000094.1 GCA_944325245.1 uncultured Massilimicrobiota sp.
CGTTGATTGAAACGAAACATCTTTCAAAGTCTCTTCAAGACATTGACGAACAGAATCAAAATGCTCTTCATCAACAGTAAATCCTCCTGCCTGTGAATGTCCTCCACAAACAACAAACTGATCTTGATGTTCCATGAAAAACTGATGTAAAGAAAAGCCTTCTACGCTACGAGCACTTCCTTTATAAAGTCCTTTCTTTTTATCATATGCCATAACAAAAGCAGGTCTTTCATATTCACGTGTATATTTACCCGCAATAAGTCCAATTAATCCTTCATGCACCTGATCACTTGCCCAATATAAAAAGTGATCATTCATCGCCTCTTTTGCCATTTCATATTGTTGATTTGTCATTGATTGCCTTTTGGTATTTAATGATGTTGCCATTTGAGAGACTTTGATCATAAAATCTCTAGGAGCTTTTTTTAAAAAGTATTTAACCAGAACATTCGGAGAACAAAATTCTGGTAAACGACCAAAAGAATTGATTTTAGGAGCAATCGTAAAACCAATACTTGATGTAGAATAAGTTTGTTGATTACCAAGCAACAATTCTAATGAAGGATATTTTTCCTGTTTCATAAAAGTCAAAGCCTTTTTCACAAGAGAACGATTTTCATCTAATAATGGCATCATATCTGAAACAGTAGTAATCGCTGCCAGACAATATAAATACTTATCTTGTCTGCCTAATAAAGCACTTGCTAACTTATAGGCAACGAAACCTCCAGAAATTTCTTTAAAAGGGTAATCCGGTGATAATTTTGTATGAATAAAAGTACAGGCATCTGGCAAATCATTATCAAACTGATGATGATCAGTAATAATCACATCGACCCCTAGTTCATTAGCACGTTCAACCGCATCAAAAGCCTTAACACCATTATCAACCGTAATAATCAAAGAGTAACCCTTTTCTGCCATCTGCCCAACACGATGCACATTTAATCCATAACCATCTGTAAAACGATTAGGAATGTGATATCCAACTTCTATCCCCAGTTCTAAAAAAGCCTGAACCAGAATTGTTGTAGCTAATATACCATCACAGTCATAATCACCATATATACAAATTTTTTCATGATTTTCAATTGCTTCATGAATTCTATCCAATGTCATATCCGCCTCTTCAAACAGCGAAAAATCATGATAAATCAATCTTGGATTCAAAAAATCTTTTAAAGTCTGCTGATCATATCCTCGACTTTCTATCACTTTTGCAAGTAAAGAGTTAATATGATACTGATTTTGAATTTGCTGATAGTTTTGAGGTTCTATTAATTTATATTTCATTGTATTCTCCTTTAAAAATAAAAATAACTGTTTTACAGTTATTTGGCAATCAAATCATTAAAATCTTCTATATTCATAGATGAAGCTTCTTTAATCACTTTCATCTTTAAGTAATCAAAAACTTCAGAAAAGCAAAGTGACATAATATCATCAATAACATCACACATAGCTTTTGTCTCAACATCTCTCCACTTAATCGAATAAAGATAATCTTTAATATCACGACTATTGATTTCCTGAACGCCCTCATTTTTAAATTCATTAGCTTTTATACGAATTAAAAAAAGAATATCCAATGGTAAGTTATTCTTTACATTGATCTCCATTTACTGCACTTCCTAACATATTTAAAAAAAACTCAACATATTTATTATAAAGGAAATTCGACAATAAAGGAAGTGTTTTATGAAAAGAAAATTGATTAATTCATTTATTATATTAAGCAGCAGTACTTTGATTACAAAAGTCTTTTCATTACTCAATAGAATGCTTTTATCAAGACTTTTAGATGAAAATGGTATGGCACTTTACATTTTAGTTATTCCAACACTTTCTTTATGCATTACTTTAGCTCAATTTTCTATTCCCTCAGCTGTTTTTCGTTTGATCTCACATCCTCAATACAACAATAAAAAAGTCATTGTTTCCGCCATATGTATATGTTTTACAACATGTTTTATCATTATGTTTGGTCTGTTCTTCTTTTCCAAAACAATTGCTATCCATTTATTAAAACAAAATCAGGCATTTATCCCTATATTATGTATGTTACCATTTATTCCTTTGGTTGGAATAAGTGGGATTATTAAAAATTATTATTTAGGCAGAGAAGATGTATGGAATTTATCTCTCGCTCAATTTTTAGAAGAAGTCTCACGTATTATATTTACCTATATCATGATTCAATATTTCTCTTATCTGCCTATGACTTATTTAGTTGCTATTGCTATACTTGCTATGAGTATTGGTGAATTGACATCTATTATGTTTTTGATGTGGCGATTAAAAAGAAAAATCAATTGGCACTATCATCCAATGTCTTACTTTCAAAAACATTTTATTTTAAAAGATATGATGAATATCGCCTTACCACTAACAGGTTCAAGAATTCTTCATGTCTGTTATAATTTTATAGAACCGATACTTTTGGTCGCTATTCTTACAAGATTGCATATAAGTGAAAATCAAATTCATCTACAATATGCAATTATCAATGGATATGTCATTTCATTGTTAACGACACCTACTTTCTTTAACAATGTTGTTTTAAGATTGCTTTTACCAATTCTCAATAAAGATATCGCTTATCAACGTACATCAGCATTAAAAAAACATGTACTTTATGGTCTCATCATTTGCTTTTTTATCAGTCTACCTTTCACTCTTCTATTTTACTTCCATGGGGATTTCTGTTTGCAAATCATGTACAATACCACAAAAGGCTACGATTATCTCAAATACATGTCCATTCCTTTTACAATTTTTTATTTACAGACACCCCTTAGTGCAACTTTACAGGCTTTCAATAAAAACAAAGAAATGTTTATAATGAGTACTCTTGAAATTATTATTGAACTCATTTGCCTGATTATCCTGATTCCACGTTATCAGGTTGGAAGTGTTGCAATTGTGATGCTTGTCGGATTGTTTTCTACACTCGTTAGTTCCTTTTATTTTGTCTATAAACTCGTCTATAGTCAAAAAAACAGTCTATAGAATGATGTCTATAGACTGATGATCATATTGTCTTAACCAATTTGAAAATGTTATTAAACCTTCTTTTATGATTTTTTCATCTTGAGTAAAACCAAATCTTAAATGATATTCAGTATCAAATGCACTTCCTGGAACAAAGAAGACTCCTGTTTCTTTCTGCAATTTTTCACAAAGTTCCTTAGAAGGTATATCAATATGATAATGCAAAAAACAAACTGTCCCATGTCGAGGAATAACACAAGAAACCAATGGCTCCTGATCCAACCATTTTTGTAATATCTTCTTATTTTGTTTACAAATATCTATACTTCTCTTTAAAATAGACTCTTTATTTTCTAATACCAGACAAGCTAAATAATCATCCATAGGTCCACTACTAATGATATGATAGTCTCTTCGATAATTAATCAGATCAATCACTTCTTTTGGGCCCTTAATCCATCCTAACCTTAAACCAGCAAAAGAAAAGACTTTAGATAAACTTTGTGTGACAATAGCTTTTTCGTAATAATCGCTAAATGAAGGAAACATGACTTCATTTTCAGTATCTACACCTCGATAAATTTCATCACATAAAATATAACAATCATTTTCTCTAGCAAGCGCAATGATGTCTTTCATCAAAGACAATGGGATTGTTGTTCCTGTAGGATTATTGGGTGAATTTAAACATATCATTTTTGTGTTTTTTTGCATGACTTTCTTAAAATCATCAAGTGAAGGCATCCATCCTTGTTCTTCATTTAAATGAATCAATGAAACATCACATCCCAAAGAACGTGGAAAATCATACATTTGCTGATAGGTAGGAAATAAACTGATGACATGATCACCAGAGTCTAGTAAACTGATCAATACCAATTCATTCGCATTAATAGCGCCATGAGCAATCGTAATATTTTCTTCATTTCCTTTTTCATATAATGATAAAATAGCCTTTTTTAAACGCTGAGAACCTACAATAGGTCCATAGTCCATTTTCATGGACATAAGTGTTTCCATAATATTTTCATCGACAAATTGTTGAAGCTCAGATAAAGATAAGGATGACACACATGTTTCCGTCAAATTATATTGACAATCGTTTTCATGATCCGTCATCCATGTTTCTACTTTAAATTCATTAATTTTCATTAATGCATAACCTTATTTAAGAAATCCTGAGCTCTTTGTGTCTTAGGATGTTCAAAAAACTCTTTAGCATTATTTTCTTCAACAATTTTTCCGTCTTCCAGGAAAATGACACGATCAGCAACTGTTTTCGCAAATCCCATTTCATGTGTCACAACAATCATCGTCATTCCTTCATTGGCTAATTCCTGCATAACTTCTAAAACTTCAATAACCATTTCAGGATCTAAAGCACTTGTTGGCTCATCAAAAAGCATGATTTGTGGATTCATACATAAACTTCTCGCAATCGCAACCCTTTGTTTTTGTCCACCAGATAACTTATTAGGATACTCATCTTTTTTATCCAAAAGACCGACTCTTTCTAAATACTGGCAAGCAATGTCTTCAGCCTCTTCTTTACTTTTTTTCATCACTTGAATCGGTGCCAAAGTTAAATTTTCTAGGACAGTCATATTAGGAAACAAATTAAAATGCTGAAAGACAAATCCCATTAAACTTCTTAATTTTTTATATGTTTCTACATTTTTTTCATCAAGTAATTGATCGTTCACATAAATATGTCCACTTTCTGGTTTTTCTAAGCCATTAATACATCTCAAAACTGTACTTTTTCCAGAACCAGAAGGACCAATCAAGCAAACAATTTCACCTTTTTTAATTTCCAAAGAAACATCATTAACCGCTTTTAAATCCTTAAATTGTTTTACTAGATTTTCTACTTTAATCACTGACAGCCAACTTCCTTTCTAATTTCTTTGCAAAGTACGAAATGGTTAATGTCATAGCCAGATAATAAACACCTGCTAGACAATAAGGCGACATAAATTCATAATATTGATTACCTAACACTTTAGCAGAATTCAGTAATTCTACAAGACCTATAATACTCACTAATGATGAATCTTTAATCAAAGTAATAAATTCACTAATTAAAGGTGGAATTATTCTTTTAAAAGCCTGTGGCAAAATAACAAGACGCATTGTCTGCCATCTCGATAAACCTAATGTTTCACAAGCTTCCCATTGTCCTTTGTCAACACCATTAATACCACTTCTGATAAGTTCTGTTGTATAGGCACCACTGTTAATACTCATTGCAACAACACCAATCAGAAAATAATTCATTCTAAAAACATTTCCTGTTATTTGAGTAATCATGATAGGAACAACATTAAAAATCAACATAATCTGTAATAACATAGGTGTTCCACGAATCACTTCTACATATATATTTCCTAATATTCTTAAAAATCTATTTCTAGAAATTTTTGCTGAAGCTCCTAAAACACCAAAAATCAATCCAATTAAAAGGGATAGAGCTGCCATGCTTAAAGAAACCATAGCCCCTTTTAAAAGATAAATCAAATTATCAACAGTCAGAATTTCCCAAAAAGCAGTAAACATCATCTATCCCCTTCCATTTTTAATTTTCTAATTGTTTTAAACCATATTTTTCGCATAAAGTTCCATAATCATCACTTGCTAAGAATTGATCAAGAGCTTTATTAACCAAATCAATCATTTCTGTATTTCCTTCTTTAGCAATGATATAGTTTTTTTCATCCAATAATGATTCATCTAACATAACGAATCCTTGTTCTTTAACATAATTTTGAGCAACAGCTAAGTCTACAACAACTGCATCATATTGTTGACTTGTTAAAGCACTAAAAATTTCTTGTACATTTGAAACAGAAACAACTTGAGCATCTTTAACTGATTTTGCAGCTTTTTCACCAGTTGCTCCACTTTGAGCAGCAATCACTTTACCTTCAAGATCATCTACTGTTTTAATATCAGAATCTTTATTGACAACGGCAACTTGTGCTGTTGCAGTATAAGGTTTAGACCATTCTACTTTTCTGCTTTCATCATATGTAAACCCAGATACTCCTAAATCTACTTGTCCATTTTGCACTTGTGTCACAATATTTTCAAAAGACATTTGATGCCATGTAAATTTATATTCTGTATTGTCATCATTCAAATAGCTTGGAAATAAAGCAACCATATCTGGATCAAATCCAACAATATTACCTTCTGTATCTAATGATTCATAAGGTGCATAATCTGGAGATACTGCAATATTAATTTCTACAACTTCTTTACCACTTGCATTATCTGCAGTAGATGCATCATTTCCTCCTCCACAAGCTGTTACTGTTAATGCCATAGCGGCAACTAATAATCCTTTTAATAATTTTTTCATTTTCTTTCCCTCTTCTTTCTTTTTATTTATATTGATGTTTTATTTTTGTGATGTTATTTCCATCATCGCCGTAAAACCATCCTCATAAACTATCCCCTCTCTTTATAAAAAAACGTCTCTTAGTCAATACTAAGAGACGAAATCATCGCGGTACCACTCTTTTTGATATATCAAAGATATATCCACCTCTATCCTTAAAGCAGATTCACTCAACATCCTACTGAATTTCAGATATTGTTCTCCAAAGTGCGGTTCATTTAAACGCCTATACTGATCTCACACCAACATCAGCTCGCTTCATATTTGTTTAAACTACTCTCTTCTTCAACGAATTTTTATATGCTTATATTATAAGCTTTTGATTAAACATGTCAATAGTTTTTTGATTTTTTATCTTTGATCAATAGAATTGCCACAACAAACATGATAACAGC
>CALUZM010000095.1 GCA_944325245.1 uncultured Massilimicrobiota sp.
ATAACCAATATAACGATTTCTTCCCATTGAATAATCAATTGTTCTTCCAATCTTATCTTTAGTAGCCAATGGAATAGGATCAGTTAAACCATCAATATATTGTTCAATTAAATTTTCTATTGTTGCTTCCAACTTATGTCCTTTGCCATTAATAATTTTAATTCCATTATCATAGTAAGGATTATGTGAAGCTGAAATCATGATTCCACAATCAAATTCTTCACTTCTGACAACATAAGAAACAGAAGGTGTTGTTGTGACATGTAATAAATAAGCATCAGCTCCACTCGCAGTTAATCCAGCAACAAGCGCATATTCAAACATATAAGAACTTCTTCTTGTATCTTTCCCAATAACAATTCTTGCTCGATGTGAACGAGAATAATACCATCCTAAATATCTCCCAACTTCAAATGCGTGTTCTACGGTTAAATCTACATTTGCTTCTCCTCTAAATCCGTCTGTTCCAAAATATTTTCCCATTATTCTAATTCCTTTCTATATTTATTGTAACTTTTGAAGATGATAACAATTTCATTGTTAATGTCTCATCATCTCCAGCAATTTTAACATTCACTTGATGTGTTCCAACATCCAAACCATCGATATCAATTGTAGCCTGAATATTATCAACATTTAAAGCATTGATCTTATCCTCTGCTCCGGCAACTGAAACAGATGCATACTGCCCCAGTCCAGCAAACGAAATTTTATAATTGTGAGAATTATTCAACACCTTAATTGGAATGTTATCAATTTTCTTTGTAATGACTTTTTCAACCTCAACAGTAACATTGACCTTATCCTGTGAAAACTTATTAATACCATTTACTTTTTTCAATGAAACATCATTGAAAGTCGTACTTGATTTCAAATCACTAATATCTACATCAACATCTACTTGTGTGATATCTGCTAAATCTTCTTCTAATCCAAAAATAGCAACTTCACTTTGCGATAAGATATAATTTGAAACCTGATATCCTGTTGGCAAATCTCCAATAAAATTCACATGAACAGGGACTGTCTTACTATAAGAAGACACCTGACAATTAACATGAACGTTTTCAGGACTGATTTCTACATTTAATTCATTTCCATCACTATCATAGGCTTTAATTTGTGCATTCTGTTCAAAATCTTCAGTCTGATTTGCAACATCAATGCAAGCCTCTACAGTTTCAACTCTTGATAATGTTGCCTCACTGGCACGCAATTCTACACTATCCAAATCCATACTTTCAACACTTACAGAATATTTACTATCTAGCTGATCTTCATTAATAAAGCGATACCCTAAATCAAATGTTTGTGAGACCTTTTTCGCAAGTGTGACCTTAATAGAACTTGGAATAGAAACAACTTCTAATGACTCAGGAAAATTTCTTGTCTGTAAATTCAAAACATATTCTCCAGCATGAAGATCCTGTAAATCTAAATAAACCTGATAATCATTAGAAAAATTCGTTCTATAAATATCCAATGACGGTCCAACCAAAACAACGGACACACTTTCTGGAATTCCCGATGCTTCTAGTGATTCATCCAGATTTTCTACATGAACCGGAACATCTTCCAAAGTCGCCCCAGAAGTTGGACTTGTCATAATATCTCTACCTGAGACGCTATAAAATAAAACAGCCGCCATCATAAAAGATAAAATCATAATTGAAACTTTACTGGAAAGAATTTTATCTAAAATCTGATTCATATAATTGTAAAAGCGTGCACCCGTATCAAATGCTTTGACTTTTTTTTCATTAATATTGTCTTTATTGACAATTTCTTTTGTATTTTTTTCTTTTTCCTTTTCAACAACTTTTAAGAAAAAATCAGTTGTCGAATCTTTTAACGGTTTGTTATTCTTATCTCTAGGACTCATGAGCCTGACCTCCTTCATCACTAGATTTATACCATTGTAATTCATTGACAAGTGAAGCTCTTAATTCCTTTAAAGGAATCTTTCTTAATTCTCCATTAGAAGCAAAAGAAATCGTTCCTGTTTCTTCACTGACAACAACTGTTAAAGAGTCAGTAATCTCACTAATCCCAATAGCCGCTCTATGACGTGCTCCGTATTTCGGACTTAATTCCTTATTAGTAGGAGGATAGAAAGCTGCTGCACAGGCAACACGATCACCTTGAATAATGGTTGCGCCATCATGCAAAGGTGTTCCTTCCCAAAAAATCGTCAAAAAAAGTTCACTTCTAATATCGGCGTTAATCTTAGTACCAGTGTTAATATAATCAATCATAGATTGCGTTCTTTCAAAAGTAATAAGAGCACCTGTCTGTTCTTTCGCAAGTGTCGAAATAGCATCTACCAATTCATCCATGAGTCTTTCTTTTTCATCATTACTTATTTCTTTTTTAATGTTTTTCTTTGTTTGCCCCATTTTTTCTAATAGAGTTCTAATTTCAGGCTGAAATATAATAATGATGGCTAAGACACCCCAATTGATAATACTATCCACCATATAATTTAAAGTTGTTAATCCTAATAAACTCGTTAAAAGTTTAACTATCAAAATAAAAAGGACACCTTTAAATAATTGCATTGTTTTCATATTTGTTTTAAACATCGAAATCAAATAATACAAAATAAACCATACTGCAATTAAATCTATAGCTGACCTTAAAAAATTAATAACCATACTAAGACTCAATCTATATCACCTACATTTCTTCTTTATTATATCAGTTTTCTAACAAAAGTAAAACGTTAGCTTTTTCTTTTCATGAAAATCAAAGACTTCTTTTTTTATCCATATGTTTTTTATCAAAAAGAAATAAATCCCTTTGCAAATAACCAAAAAAGTTGTAAGATATGTATTGTTATAGGAGGATATGTTATGGGAAAAACAATTTTAGTCGAAACTTCTGCAAGACATGTACATTTGTCACAAGCAGATTTAGAAACTTTATTTGGTAAAGGATATGTTTTAACAAACAAAAAAGATTTATCTCAGCCAGGACAATTTGCATGTCAGGAAAAAGTGACTGTCATTGGTCCAAAAGGCGAATCAAAAATGTCAATCTTAGGACCAACTCGTGCTCAAACACAAGTAGAAGTTTCTTTGACAGATGCTAGATCATTAGGAATTAAAGCTTTAATCAGAGAATCAGGAGATATCGAAGGAACTGCAGGATGTAAATTAGTTGGGCCTGCTGGAGAAGTGGAAATCCCTTGTGGTGTGATTGCCGCAAAACGTCATATTCATATGACACCTGCTGATGCTGAAGAATTTGGAGTTAAAGATAAAGACGTTGTCAGTGTGGAAGTGAAATCTGCTGATCGTTCTCTTGTTTTTGGAGATGTTGTTTGTCGTGTCAGTGATAGCTATGCTTTAGCAATGCATATTGATACAGATGAATCTAATGCTGCTGGTGCTCCTTGCGAAGGTGTTATTATTAAATAAACAATAAAAACTATAAAGATTGAATGAAGAAGATCTTTATAGTTTTTTTATGTTTGAAATCTTTGTTTTGGCACAAAAAAACTGTAACAATTTTGTGTTACAGTCTTTAAATGATTACTTATTATTAACAACATTTTTTAAAGCAGTGCTTGCTTTAAATGCAGGGACTTTACTAGCAGCAATTTCCATTGTTTCACCAGTTCTTGGATTACGTCCTGTTCTTGCTTCTCTTGTACGAACTTCAAAAGTTCCAAATCCTTTTAATGAAATTTTATCTCCTGCTTTTAAAACATCAGTTAAAGTATCTAAAAAAGCATTAATTGCAGCTTCTGATTGCTTTTTTGATAATCCAGATGCAGAAGATACCTTTTCTAATAATTCATTTTTATTCATACTATAATCTCCATTTCTATGTATATTAGGGTCTTCCCTATGGGTTATTATAATACATATTGTCAGGCTTGTACAGTCTCATTCCTATTTTCATTCTATCTTTTCTTTTATAATTCTTGAATGACTTGTATCAATGCAGAAACAGCATCTTGAGAGGTTGCCCATGATGTCACAATACGTATACGTTGACCACCAGGAATTTTACCCATAGGTGTCACTAAAAATTCTTTATTAATACGTTCAAAAGCTTCTTGAGGAAGATCAACAAAAATCTGATTTGTTGAAGAGGGTTCATAAATGGGTATTCCTTTTTTAATGAAAGCTTCTCGAATAGCTTGTGCCATACGATTTTCATATTCTCCAATTTCTTCATAAAGATTTCCTTTAAGAAGTTCATAAAATTGAATTCCTAAAAGACGCCCCTTAGCAAGCATGGCTCCTTTATTTTTCATATGATAACGAAATTGTGGTTTTAAATCATCATGTAAAATCACCAGAGCTTCACCAAATAAAGCTCCCATTTTGGTTCCACCTATATAAAATGCATCAACATTTTGAGCAATCTCTTGAAGACTCGGTGCATCTGGCAAAACCAATGCGCTTCCCAATCTCGCTCCATCTAAAAATAAATACAAATGATATTTTCTTGTGACTTCATAAAGAGCTTTTAATTCATCTCGTGTATAATAAGTTCCCAGTTCTGTTGTCTGAGAAATATAAACCATACGTGGCTGTACCATATGTTCATCTGTATGATGCTGACAGATATCCTCAATCATTTGACATGTCACTTTACCATGGACATGAGGCTTCACTAAAATTTTATGTCCAGCGCCTTCTACTGCACCTGTTTCATGCACATGAATATGTCCTTCATCACAGGCAATGACCGCCTGATAATGTTTTAAGGCATATGAAATCATCAACATATTGGTCTGAGTACCCCCTACTAAGAAATGGACATCAGCATTTTTATTCCCAATACGCTCTTTGATAACATCTTTCGCTTTTTGACAATATTCATCTTCTCCATACCCTACAGTCTGAACCATATTAGTATTGACAAGTGCTTCTAAAACTTGAGGATGGGCTCCTTCACTATAATCATTTAAAAAACTATACATATATTCTCCTCCTATTCACGATATAATAAACCATATCTGACATAGATCAAATTTAATAAACTGAGAAAATTCATTGTTCCCTGCAATGAAGATTCACTATATTGACTCTCTGTTCCTTCAATGCGATATATCCAATCCACACTTTCATGCTGATAGGTTTGACTCATCGTTAAAATGAGAATCTTAGGATGATGTTCTTTAATCTTATCAATCAAAGCATTTATCAACTGCTCTCTTGCACGAACAGTAATAATAATGACTAAACTTTCTTCATCAATCATATCTAAACGTTGAATTTCATCTCCACGTTCAACAAATGCATAAACAAATTTACGATGTTTTAACATTTTCATTTGAAAGTCATTAGATATAATTTTATTAAATTGATATCCAATCATATGAACCTTTTTGGCTTGATAAATCATTTTGCAAATACGATCAACATCTTCCATCTGGACAGATGTCTGAACCATTCCAAGAGATTCAATAGCTTCCTGGTACATTTTATTTTTTAAATATTCAGGATTTTCTGTAATCTTTTTTGATTCCTCTGGTAAAAAATGAATTTCATTTCTAGCAATTTCTAAAGCAATCGCTATTTCTTCTTTAAAATTCACAAAACTTTTACAATTCATATCTTTACAAAAACGAGAAATCGTTGCTGGAGAGGTATAACACAAATCAGCCAAATCATTAATGCTAATTCCTGGAATCTGATCAATATGAGTGAGAATTGTATGGGCAATAGAATAATACATATCTTGGGGTGATGAAACATTCACATAGGACATCAATGTATATAAAATATCTACTTCATTATAATCCTGAATGGTCATTATGATGCTCCTTTAAATACTGTGCTCTTCCTCTTTCATATAAATCGTGTCCCTGAGAATCTATAATCACAGTCAGTGGTAAATCTTTCACAACCAGACGACGAATAGCTTCTGGCCCCAAATCATCAAAAGCAATCACTTCACATGATTGAATACATTGTGAAATATATGCTCCAGCACCACCAACAGCACCAAAATAAACAGCCTGATAATCCTGAATAGCTTTTTTAACACTGTCTTGACGATAACCTTTGCCAATCATTCCTTTTAAACCTAATGACATAAGTTTTGGAGCATAAGCATCCATACGTCCTGCAGTCGTTGGTCCCCCACTACCAAATATAGTACCCGGTTTTGCAGGAGTAGGTCCGACATAATAAATAATCTGGTCTTTTACATCAAAGGGCAACGTCTTTCCATTTTCAATCAATTCTATCAAGCGTTTATGGGCTGCGTCTCTCGCCGTATAAATCACTCCTGATAACAGAACCTGATCACCTGCATTTAAAGATTCAACATCTTGTGATATCAATGGTGTTGTCAGATGTTTTATCATAAAATAACCTCCTTATGTCTCGCTACATGGCAACAGATGCTTACAGCAACTGGCATCCCTGCTATATGTGTAGGAGCAGTTTCAATATTTAATGATAAAGCTGTTGTCTTGCCTCCATAACCTGCTGGTCCTATCCCCAATTGGTTAATCTTATCCAACAACTCAACCTCTAATGCCTGATAACGTTGATCGGGATGGTGTGTTCCTATTTCTCTTAACATTGCTTTTTTAGCAAGCCATGTCACATAATCAAAAGAGCCTCCAATACCCACACCAATAACCATGGGTGGACAAGCATTTGGTCCTGCATCATTGACAACTTTTAAAACAAACTCTTTAATTCCTTCTACAC
>CALUZM010000096.1 GCA_944325245.1 uncultured Massilimicrobiota sp.
CCTGGATTTGCAGGTATGAGGGATGGTCGTTTCAAAACCGCAGTCAGGACATTCATACGTATCAAAACCAAGATAGATGGAACCACAGAGGATAGTATCGAGAACATTCTTATAAGTCACATCACGCATTCTATTGTCATTGTAAAGCTTGGTAATATAATCGATATTATCAAAAAAAAATATAGCCAAAAGATTCTTTAGTATTCTTTCTTATATAAGAAGATAAGACAGCAGAATCGTCTAAATGAGTATCAGGAGTAGAGAGATCAATCATAAGAACACCACCTGAGATAATTATACAGCATTAAAAAAGCGATAATCATCAAAGATGATTAATCGCCATGGACAAAATTTATTTTGTCCTTTTTTTATATAATGCTATAAAATACAAATGTTATTTTTGAAAAGTTCCACAAATAAATGGAATTATTAAACATTGAGTTCTATAATGTTTCTTCCTATAATGTAATTGAAAAATAAAGGACAAACAAATCTGCAGAAATGAAATCCATTATTTTTTAGAAGAGAGAGGAAAATCGTATGAAAGAAAAACTTCAAAATGTTTTATTATCAATTACTGCAAAAGTTGAATCAAATAAATACCTTGGTTCAATCAAAGATGCATTTACAATGTTTGTTCCGTTCATTATTGTAGGTTCGTTTGGAAGTATGTTAAATACTTTAGTGTCAGGTGCAAATGGTTTAGCTCAATGGGTTCCATGGCTATCAAATTTATCTCCTGCTTTTACAGCAATTAACTTTGTGACTATTTCTTGTATGTCATTACCTATAGCATTTTTAATTGGTATTAAGTTAGCACAAAGAGAAGAGTTGCCTCAGTTAGAAAGTGGTTTAATTGGTTTATTAGCTTACTTAGCGGTATGTCCAAATACAATTACTATTGCAGTTGAAGGATTAGAAAATCCAGTTGTTGCCAGTGGTTTAGGATCAGAGGTTATAGGGGCACAAGGTTTATTTGTTTCTATGATTATGGCAATACTAGCAGTTAAATTATTTAAATTATTATCAAAAATTGATGCTATTAAAATTAAAATGCCAGATTCAGTTCCAACAGGAATTGCTCGTTCATTTAATGTTTTAATCCCAATTTTCATTATTATGACTGTATTTGCAGTCGCAGGATGTTTATTTAATACATTCACAGGAAACTACTTAAATGTATGGATTTATAACATTTTCCAGCTTCCATTACAAGCTTTAGCAAATACAACAGTAGGTATATTAGTTCTTGCATTGGTTAACCAATTATTCTGGTTTTTAGGTATCCATGGTGGTATGGTCATTGAAGGAATTAGAGGTCCATTATCTGCTGCTGGAATTGCTGAAAACATTGCTGCTGTGCAAGCTGGTGGTGTAGCTACAAATATTTTAACAAGAGGTTTCTGGACGAGTTTTGTTGTTGTTGGAGGTGGAGGAATCACCTTATCATTATTGATAGCAATATTCTTATTTTCAAAACGTGAAGATCATAGAGCAATTGCTAAATTCTCATTAATACCGGGAATTTGTGGTATTAATGAACCAGTAATCTTTGGATTACCAATGGTACTAAATCCAATTTTCGCTATCCCATTTATTTGTAATTCAGTAATTGCAGCATTAATCGCTGTTGTTGCTACAAATATTGGTTTCATTTCTTGTGGTGTATTGGATTGCCCTCCTGGTTTACCTGTATTTATTACTGGATTTATTAGTTATGGATTCAATGGTATTATTGTTCAAGCAATCATCTTAGCAGTGACTTTCGTGATTTGGGTTCCATTTGTTTTCTTGGCTAATAAACAAGCAGCCATTGAAGCAGCATCAAAATAATCATAAAAATATATTAATATTAGTAGTTTGACAACGCATTCTTATTAAAAGAATGTGTTGTCAAATGACTTGAACACAAAAAGTATCATATAAGACAATTACAAAGGAGGTAAGTTATGAGTTTTCCAAAAAATTTCTTATGGGGTGGAGCAACAGCCGCTAATCAATATGAAGGTGGATGGCAAGAAGGTGGAAGAGGTGTTGCGGTTCATGATTTGATGACAGATGGAACAAAAGATGAACCACGTCGCATCTATTGTCGAAATGCTCAAGGTGATGAGGTAACAATTCAGCAGGGTGAGTGCATTCCTTTTGGATATGTAGGTTTCTTGAAAGAAGGATATTATTATCCTAGTCATCAGGCAACAGATTTCTATCATCATTATAAAGAAGATATTGCTTTAATGGCAGAAATGGGTTTTAAAACATATCGTTTATCTATTTCATGGACAAGAATTTTTCCAAATGGGGATGATGAAAAACCAAATGAAGAAGGATTAAAATTTTATGATAATGTAATCGACGAATTAAAAAAATATAATATTGAGCCATTAGTAACAATCTTGCATTTTGATATGCCTTTGAATTTAGCAACAAAATATGGTGGATGGATTGATCGAAGATTAATACAGTTTTATTTAAGATTTGCAAAAGTATTATTTGAGAGATGGAAAGATAAGGTAACTTATTGGATTACAGTGAATGAAATCAACGTTTTAGGTGGATATTGGACATTAGGCTTGGCATCAAATCATCGCAAGACAGGATCGCATTCTAATCAAGGAGAAACTCCACTAGAAGATGCTGGAATTAAATTCCAATCTATTCATCATATGTTAGTTGCAAGTGCAATGGCAAATAAGATGGCGAGGGGAATCAATCCTCATTTTATGTTAGGAACAATGTGTGCACTTTCAGGAATTTATCCAGCAACATGTCATCCTGATGATGTTTTTGGAGCTTATGAATTTAGAAGAAAAGCATTAATGTTTTGTGATGTGACTTGTCGAGGATATTATCCAAACTATACACAATCTATTTTTGATGAATATGGTTTCCAATTAAAAATGGAGCCAGAAGATGAAAAATGGTTAAGAGAAAATACATCTGATTATTTAGCATTTTCATATTATCGTACAACAGCATTTGATAGATTTTCTCCGAATACCACAACAACAGGTGGACAACAAGCCTCACCGAATCCATATTTAGAAAAAACACCTTGGGGATGGCCAATTGATCCAAAAGGATTAAGATTTGTTTTGAATGAATTATACGATAGATATCAAAAACCTTTATTTGTTGTGGAAAATGGAATGGGTAACAATGATGTTGTTGAAGAAGATGGTATTCATGATGATTATCGTATTGCATATTTACGAGATCATATTAAAGAAATGAAAAAAGCTGTAGAAATTGACAAAGTTCATTTATTAGGGTATACGACATGGGGATGTATAGACATTGTTTCAGCTGGAACAGGTGAAATGAAAAAGAGATATGGTTTTGTCTATGTTGATTTAGATGATAAAGGAAATGGAAGCTTACAAAGAATGAAAAAAGATTCATTCTATTGGTATAAGAAAGTGATTGCATCAAATGGTGAAGATTTAGATTAAAAGACTATATTTATTCCTCCCAAAATTATATAGTTCTATAAATCAAAAAAGTACATTAAATGAAAATTGGAAATTAATTACAAAAAGCGTTCTTCATTGAACGCTTTTTTGTTATGGTAATTTGATAAAAATATTAAAAGAAAATGGATTTATTCTGATTTGACTATGCGTTTATAGAATAACAGTATTAAATTTTGATATTGTACTTTTCATGATGAATTTCTTAAAATATATGTAAAGAAATAGAAATGAGGTGTAAAAGTGGAATATTTAACTTTAAATAACAACATGAAATTACCAAAACTGGGTTTTGGAACAATTAATCAATCAGGAGAACAAATTATTGATAATGTGAGCTTTGCTTTAAATCATGGTTATCAGCTTATTGATACAGCGAATAGGTATGGTAATGAAGTTGAAGTTGGATTAGGATTAAAAAAATCTGGTAAAAAACGTGAAGACTATTTTATAGAAACAAAATTAGGTCCAACATTGTATGAAAATGATCAAGCTATTGATGAGACTTTAAAAAGATTAGGTTTGGATTATATTGATGTTATGTTATTGCATCATCCAGTGAATAATTATATTTATGCTTATAAAATGTTAGAAAAGGCATATAAAGAAGGAAAAATTAAAGCTATTGGAATCTCAAACTTTTCAGTCGAAAAAATCCAGGAAATATTAGACCAATGTGAAATTGTTCCAGCACTTATGCAGGTTGAATGTCATCCTTATTATCCAGCTGAAGCTGTGAAAGAGTTTTGTGATCAACATCATATAGCCTTACAGTCATGGTATCCTTTAGGACATGGAAATACAGATATGTTGAATGATAAAGTTTTTGTTGATCTAGCAAACAAATATCATAAAACACCAGCTCAAATTATTTTAAGATGGCATACACAAATGGTCTTTGGATTAGTACCTGGAAGTCGTTCACAGAAACATATCAAAGATAATGCTGATATTTTTGACTTTACTTTAACTGATGAAGATATGGCTGAAATTGCGCAAGTGAATAAGCATGAGCCATTCTATAAAGTGACACCAGAATCTTTGCGCAGATTAGCAACTACAAAATGTAATTTTGAAGAATAGAGGTGGAAATAATGGAATATGTCACGCTAACAAACAGATTAAAAATGCCTATGGTTGGTTTTGGTGTTTTTAGAGTTCCTGATAAAAAAGAATGTCAGGAATCAGTATATCAGGCAATTAAGGTAGGATATCGTTTAATAGATACAGCAAGCTTCTTATACAAATGAAGATGCCGTAGGACAAGCCGTCAGACAGGCTATTGATGAAGGCATCTGTCAAAGAGAAGATTTGTTTATTACTTCTAAATTATGGGTTCAAGATATGAAGAACTATGATGTAGCCCGTTATGGAATTGATGCTTCATTAAACAAGAGTGGTTTAGAATATATCAATTTATATTTATTGCATCAGGCTATGGGAGATTATTTTTCAGCATGGAGAGCAATGGAAGATGCTTATAAAGAAGGAAAATTAAAGGCTATTGGTTTTATCCCCATGTTTTAACAAACTTCTGCGAAACAGTCAAAATCAAACCAATAGTCAATCAAGTTGAATTACATCCTTACTTTACACAGGAAAAAGCTTTAGAAACAATGAAACATTATGATGTCATTCCTGAAGCTTGGGCACCACTAGGTGGAGGAAGATATAACCCATTTGAAAATGAAATGCTATTAGGGATTGCGAAAAAATATCAAAAATCTGCTGGACAGATATTACTCAGATGGAATGTTCAAAGAGGTGTTGTTGTGATTCCTAAGTCAACACATATTGAAAGAATTATTGAAAATATTGATATTTTTGATTTTCAATTAAATGACGATGAAATGAAAAAAATTGCATCATTAGACATGGGATATTCAGGTTCCAGAACAAAACATTTTGATCCGGAGTTTGTGAAAACTGTACTTAATAGAAAAATACATGATTAAAAAACAGCATCACTGCTGTTTTTTACATACTCTTCATTATTCTTTTCTCCAGTTATTTGAAAAAGTTTGATGCTGTGTTTCTACAATACCTCTATGTCCATGAATTTCGCATTGATTTAGTGCACTCTGTAATTCATTAAATTCTTCATCAGTTAATTCTACATTCCATGCACTTAAGTTTTCGATAATTCTTTCCTGATTTTTAGAACCAGGAATTGGTACTACATTTGGATATTTTTTTAACATCCATGCTAAAGAAATCTGGGCTGGAGTTGCATTCTTTACATTTGCAAACTTATTTAATATATCTAATATAGGTTGATTGCCAATAATGTTTTCTTTTGATAACTGAGGAACAAAGTTTCTTACATCATCCGTTTTTTCAAACTCTGTTTGTGTTGTAATCTTGCCGCTTAAAAATCCTGATGCAATAGGAGAAAAAGGCACAACACCAATATTGTTTTCTAAACAATAAGGAAAGATTTTCTCTTCACAGTCTCTTTCTAAAATATTATAAAGATTTTGTACAGCAGTCAGTGATGTTACCTTATGCGCTTTATCCAAAGTATCCACATCCACCTGTGATAATCCCCATCCTTTGATCAGACATTCATTAATGAGTTTTCCCATCACCACAGCGACATCTTCAATAGGAACGAGTTCATTAATACGATGTAAATAATACAAATCAACATAATGCGTTCTTAATCTTTTTAATGATTTTAATAAATGCCCCTTAATCAAATCATAAAGATTTATATTTTCAGAAACTTCTTCATCATGAATGTGTAATTTTGTAGCCAAAATAATCTTATTTCTAAATGGCTCTACAGCTTCACCTAAAATGTCTTCGTTATGACCTTCCCAATATAAATCACGACCATATGTTTCAGCAGTATCAAAGAATGTACAACCAAATTCATAAGCCTTTCTAATGGCTTCAATACTGTATTCTCAATCTGGAATTTGACCATAACCATGAGAAAATCCCATACAGCCCATACCAATCGGTGATACTTCTAATTGTTCAATCATTCTTTTTTCCATGTTTTATTCCTGGTATATTATAATTGACTCATTTATCAGTCATTAAAATATACCTTCTCCTTTCTATCAACTTTATTAATACGTAGTTGATGACGTTTAGGTTTATATGTAAAATTG
>CALUZM010000097.1 GCA_944325245.1 uncultured Massilimicrobiota sp.
GTACGGTTCTGTGAGGGAAATCGAAACCCTTGCTTATAAAATGAAATGAAGGGAGGGAGTCGAGTTCTACTCGACATAAAAATGAAAAAGATTGTAATTATGTCTGATAATCATGGAGATCAGACTATGATTGATTATGTGAAAGAACATGAACCTCATGGAGATTATTATATTCATTGTGGAGATAGTGAAGCCATTGATAAAAGAATTCTTAATGGTTTTATATGTGTTAAAGGAAATAATGATTGGGCTTTGGACTTTCCTAAGGAAGCACGCATCATTGTTGAAGACATTCCTATACTTATAACACATGGGCAATATTTTGGGTATTTTAATCGAGAGCTTGCTATGAATGATTTATTAACAAGACGTCAGTGTCAAATATTAATTTCTGGACACACCCATATGCCAATGTTTCAAAAAGATGGATCTTTCTATTATGTTAATCCAGGTTCTACAACTTTACCTAGAGGTGGTAGTGCAAGAAGTTATGCTGTCTTGACTATTGACCATGGAAAAGTAGATTTTCAGTTAAAAGAAATTGAAAAATGAATATAATTCTTTGGGTGAAAGAATACAAAAGTATATTCAACCAAGGAATTTTTTACAATAACGATAAGTTTATGCTTAAAAAGGAGTCAATATGTCTTATTTCATAATTATCTTTTTGACATTACTGGTGACAACACGTCGTGATATTATGTATGAAAATATCACAGGAGTCTCTGCTTTGCCCCAATATCGTGCTTTGGTTGTTATTTATATCTTGGTTTGTACGTTTTATTTTATGTATCAGATGTTTTCTCATTTTCGACATTTGCATACATATCCGCGTTATGTTCCATATCTTATTTTTCTAACAGCATTATTCATGATAATGGGCGCTTTTTCACCTTATGACAATCAACTGAACTTTATGTCTCAAGTTCATGTTTGGTGTTCGATGCTTGCTTCTTGCTTATTTCTTATTATTTTACAGATTTATACATATCGACTTTCTATAGAAAGTCCTGATATATATTTACATACGCATTCTATTTTTCATGTTGGTTTACAGATGCTAGCCATATTATTTTTAGTATGTGGACGTGTTAATGGTTTAATAGAATTATTATATGTTGTTATGATTTGTACTTATTTGTTTTTGATTGATCGACATCAAAAAAACAAGCTTGGAAAATAATCCTTGCTTGTTTTTAAAAAAAGATTTTAGGAATAAAAATAATCAAACCAATCATAGCTGCAGCAATAGCACTGATTAAAACGGCTCCGGCTGCTGTATCTTTTGCTAATTTAGCTAAAGGATGGAACTCTTGGGTGCATAGATCAACAACAGCTTCGATAGATGTATTGACTAATTCTAAAGATATAACTAGACCAAACAGTAAAATACAAATCAGCCATTCTACATAAGTAATTTGAAATAGAAAACCACATAAAATGACCAACATCATAAATAAAATGTGTATTTTTATATTTCTTTCTTTTTTAATGCAGTTAAAAATGCCTTCAATAGCATAACTTAAACTTTTATAAAATGGATCTTTTTTCATTTCATTATCTCCTTTGAGATTCATTATATCATAGAAAATTAATATTCACTACTTTTATATACTTAAGGATAAATAAAAAAACCTCAAATATGAGGTTGTTTTCAAATGGCGTCCACGGAGGGATTCGAACCCGCGACCGCACGCTTAGAAGGCGTGTGCTCTATCCAGCTGAGCTACGTAGACATCTTATTTTTGACTGCTCATATATATTAGCATATCATTTTATAACATGCAAGACTTTTTTTACTTTTTTTCATAAAACTGTTTAGTTATGTTTTGTAACTTATATGTTATATTGACTTCATAAGTTTTTTTATGAAGATGATTGTCACCAATTTGCATATTTTTCATATTTTAAAATGAGGTGAAATCAATGCTGTTTTTTATTAATCATGATGATTTGAGAGGTCAAGAACTTATGGAAGAATTAGTCAGAAGACATTATTATGTGACCGATCAAATGAAAGATTTGCGTTATTGTCAATGTATCTATTTAGGATTAAAAGGTTTAGATCGTAAAAACCGTTTATTGTTACATGATGAAACAATTGTAATGAATGAAGATGTTTTCAAACAATTGAGACCACATACTTATATATGGACAATGATCCATAACTCTTATTTAGAAGAATTGTCTCATCAATATCATTTTCAATATTCTGCTTTTTTAGATGATGAGACGTTTGTGGAAAACAATGGCTTTTTGACAGCTGAAGGTGTTATTTCATATTTGATTTCTCATCGACGTTTTCCTATCTTTCAAAGTCAAATTCATGTTTTGGGATATGGACACTGTGGAAAACCACTGGTGAAAGATTTGATTGCCTTGCAGGGTGATGTTTATGTAGGTGTCAGAAATCCACAATTATTGAATGATATTCAAAATATAGGCGGACACCCTTATTTGCTGGAGGATATGGACTTATCACAATGTGATATATTAATTAATACCATACCATCCCAGGTTGTGAAGCCAAAGATATTGGATCAGGCAAAATCATCAATATGTCTTATTGATATTGCCTCATATCCTTATGGAATTGATCATCATTATGCTTTATCCAAAGGAATGTCGAGTGTTATTTTACCATCGATTCCAGGAAAATATGCTTATGGTTATGCGGGAATGATGATGGCTGATTTGATAGAAAGGATGATATCTCGTGCTTAAATTAGGATTTGCTATAACAGGTTCATTTTGCAGTATGGATGATATGTTAGATGTGTTAAATGAAGTATGTCATGATTATGATGTAGAAGTATTTATGACGCCACATGTTCAACAGATGGATACACGTTTTTATTGTCATGATGAGTTAGAAAAGAAAGTCAAAAAGATAACACATAAAGATATTCATACGACTATTCAGGAAGCTGAGGTTTATGGACCAAAAAAGAAATTAGATGCAGTACTGGTCTATCCATGTGATGGAACGACTTTAAATAAATTGGATTTAGGAATTAATGATAATTGTGTAACAATGCTTGTGAAATCTAGTTTACGCAATCAGGTTCCTATTGTATTAGGGG
The DNA here is from genome assembly GCA_944325245.1 of uncultured Massilimicrobiota sp. GTDB lineage: Bacteria > Bacillota_I > Bacilli_A > Erysipelotrichales > Coprobacillaceae > Allocoprobacillus. The sequence goes on from CALUZM010000097.1 coordinate 3,084, forward strand.
TCTATTCTAATGATATTCTTTCCAATAGTGGTGTGCATCTATTGTCTTTATTTAATAAGAAAAATTATTATTTTGTGCCAATGTTTCAAGACCATTATCTGGCAAAACCACAAAGTATGATAGCTTGTAAGAAAAAGGTTAAAGAAACATTGAAGGCGGCTTTATCTCACCAGCAATATCAGCCATTTTTATTAGGGTATAGGGAGATTTAAATGAAAGAAGTTTTTACAGCATTAGTGACTCCTTTCAACAAGGATCAGTCTATTGATTATTCTGGTTTATATCGTTTAATGGATAAATTGATTCATGAAGGAAACAAATCTTTTTTGTTGTGTGGAACAACTGGAGAAACATCTTCTTTAAAATTAGATGAGAGAAGAGTCCTTGTAGAAAATGTTTTGAAAAAATATCCACAGATTCGTATCATGATTGGGATATCATCTCATAATACTGCAGAAGTCATTAGACATATACAAATGTATAAAGACAATCAGGCTATTTATGCATTTTTGGTTGTTGTTCCTTATTATATCAAACCAAATCAAAGAGGCATACAGAAACATTTCGATTTAATTGCGGCTTCCACATCAAAAAAGATTATGATTTATAATATTCCATCTCGTTGTGGGGTGTCGATAGAACCAGAAACAGTCATTCAATTAGCAAAAAAACATAAAAATATTATCGGTATGAAACAATGTGGGGCTTTAGAAGATATTTCAATAATTAAGAAATCTTTACCGGAATTTAAAATTTATATTGGCGATGATCATCTTTTACTGGAGGCCCTTAAACAAAAAGCTGATGGGATTATTTCAGTCGTTAGTCATATTGATTATCCGTTAGTTGAAAGGATATGTCAAAAAGAAGATGTATTTGATGACAGCTATTTAAAATTATTAAGTCAGTTTCTTTTTATTGAACCAAATCCTGCACCAATCAAGTATATTTTGAGCCAATTGGGATATATTCAAAATATATTAAGAATTCCCTTGGTTGAAATTGATCGTGACTCACAAAAGAAATTATTACCATTAATAGAAAAATATAAGAAAATGATTTGAAGCAATGAAAAGAATATGATATGATAATCGTACTTTTGAAAAAAACTATACACAAAGAACAAACAAAGGTATAATGATATTAGAAAGAAACAAAAAAAGAAAGGGTGAAAAGATGAAAAATGATGTTATCAAATTAATACCTATGGGTGGACAAGCCGAAATGGGTAAAAGTATGTATTGTTTTGAAATTAATGATAAGATTTTTATAATAGATTCAGGTTTTCGTTTTCCTGATTCAGATAAACTAGGTGTTGATATTATTATTCCTAGTTTTACATATTTAGAAGAAAGAGCTGATCAGATTGCTGCAATTATCATTACGCATGGACATGATGATGCTATGGCTGCTTTACCATATTTATTGCAGAGTGTTCATGCGCCTGTGTATGCACCTCGTTTAACAGCTCTTCTTATTAAACAGATGATAGATCGTTTTCAACGTCATAATCCAGTTAAGATTGATTTGGATCTTCATAGTGTTGATAGAAATGCTTCTATTGATATCGCTGGAGTTCCTGTGGAGTTTTTCCCAGTGACACATTCGATTCCTGGAAGTGTGGGAGTTGCACTTTGGACAAGTTATGGCTATCTGGTTTACAGTGGTGAATTTATTATTGATTTTGGGGCACCTCTTGAATTTCAATGTGATATTCAAAAAATGATGGAAATAGGAAAAAAAGGAGTTTTGGCTTTATTGGTTGAATCTTCTGGTGCCAAACATGAGGGTTACACATCTCCAAATCATAAATTAACAAATAAGATTGATCATATTTTTGAAGATAGTAATGAAAGAATCATTATTTCAAGCTATGCGCAGAATGTTTTTAGAACACAAGAAATTATTGATCTTACCAAAAAATATAAACGTCAGATTGTTTTTTATGGACGTGATAAATATGATAATACCAACAGTCTTTTCAGAATTGCTCAAAAATCAAAGAAACCTGTTTTAAAAGTTCCCGACAAATTGTTAGGAGATAAAGATAAGATTGGTAATCCACAATATGATAGCAATTATGTCATTTTATTAAGTGGTAGTCCAAGACGTATCTATCATGACATTTGTGATATTATTGATGGTGGAGATGATTTATTGAAGTTAAGAAAAGGTGATACTTTTATCGTGGCTTCACCTGTTTTACCAGGAACAGAAAAGATTGCAAATAAAGCGCATAATGGTTTATATAAAACAGATGCCCATGTTTATTTATTAAAGAACAAAGATCTTTTTTCAATGCATGCTTCTAAAGAAGATATAAAAGTCATCATTCAAATCTTCAAGCCAAAATATTATATTCCAATGAAAGGTGAATATCAGCATTTTATTTTTAATCAACAGATTGCACATGATATGGGAATTGATGATGACCATATTGTTATTATGGATAATGGTGAAAGAATAACTTTTGAAAAAGGTGAACTGTTGAATACAAGAGATACATATGAAATAGAAGATGTCATGATTGATGGAATTGGTATTGGTGATGTTGGTGAAAAGGTTATTGATGATCGTATTCAATTAGCTAACGATGGTGTTGTTATAGTGGGGCTAACGATTTCAAGAGAGACAAAAGAGATTGTGGCTCAAACAGATTGCCAAAGTAGAGGATTTGTTTATTTAAAAGATTCAGAATATATTATTAAACATATCATTGAAATATGTGAAAAAGTCGTAGGTCAGTTAAAAGAAAATCCACAAATGGAAATAGCTGAAATCAGAAGTATGATGAAAGAACAATCTATGAGATATATTATGAAAGAGACAGGAAAGAAGCCAGTTTTTATTGGTGTTGTTGTCGAAATATAAGCGAGAGAAATCTTGCTTTTTCTTTGCAATAACGCTATATTTTGGTATAATGTTGAAAGTGAAAGAAGGTGAGCATAATGGCAAAAACAAAGCGTTCTAAAAAGTCTAAAAATCAGATTTTAGAAGAAAAATTACGTTTAAGAATTATTGTTTTATTATTAATATTTGCTATTATTGTTTCCGCTTTACGTTTAGGTTTTATAGGTCAAGGACTTCATAATTGCTTTGCCTTTTTAACAGGTAATTTATATGGTGTTGTTTATTTGGCTTTACTTATTTTATGTATATATATTTTATATACTGCTAAAATACCACGTTTTAATGGTTCTGAAGCTATTGGTATTTATGCTGTTTTTGCCAGTATTTTGACAATTGCAACGATTCCCAGTCAACCTCAGGCGAGTGGACTAGGGGTCATTTCTACATATATTCAAACCCAACAGATGAATACAGGTGGTTGTA
>CALUZM010000098.1 GCA_944325245.1 uncultured Massilimicrobiota sp.
CATCATACCATTCCTTCATCTCCTGATGCTTATCCATTAGATTGTAGTATTTCAAAAGTTCATCAATTTCTTCTTGGGTAAATTCAAAACAATCAGATGCCTCTACATCCATAATGTTTCTCACTGTAAAGTTATTAAGACCTGTAAAGATGCTTTCTTTGGATATTCTTAGACAACCAGTCAATACTCCTCTTTCCAGTGCATCATTGGTTTTTAATGCAGATGAAAAGACACTTCTTATAAAATCAACCATTTCATCATAGTAGTCATGTTGATAGGCACTCTGTAAAGGCACATCATATTCATCTATGAGAATGATGACTTTTTGATGATAATAGTTAAATAGAATAGATGAAATATCTTTTAAAGACATATGTAATTCATTAATATTGATGTTTATATCACTATTTTGTATATCACTATATTTATCAACAATATTTGCAATGATATTGGCAAAAATATAAATCTGAGATTGAAAAGTATTGCATTCATATCTTTCAAAGATAGAAAAATGACAGGATATTAATTTTGATGAAGCATGAGATATTGATGTTTTGATACATTCAAACCCTCAAAAAGATAAGCATTTTCTTTTTCCTGATTAGAAAAGAAATAATAAAGCATACTCATGTTTAATGTCTTTCCAAAATGTCTAGGGCTTGTATACAACATGACCTTATCGCTTAAGACATCATCTATAAGCATTGTCTTATCAACATAATAATAAATCTTATCAATGAATTCTTTAAAATTTTCTGTTCCTGTTGTGATAAGCTTCATTATGATTTTTCCTTTCTTTTTGATTATATTATAGTCAAACAGTACAAAAAAGTCCTGTATTTCTACAAGACCTTTCCTATTTATTTTAAATTTCTAAATATATCCAATACATCTTCTGATAACCCATCAGATACAATCACCATATGGTCATTGACTTCTACTTTCTTTTTATCATCACCAATTGTTTTTTCATCCATGATACGTTCAAACTCATCACCATCTTCATAACGATAAACGTCAATATTTCCATTATCCGTTACATAACGATAACCTTCTACACCACCAACATTTGTTGCATCTAAGACATTTTTAGAAGAATAATCAATGTTTCCTTCTTTCAAGCCATTTTCAAATTGAGCATACCAATCATCTGTTTTGTTAGTTGGTGTGTTATTGTTATTTTCATTTTCTGTCACATTATCTGTTGAACGATTGTTATTGGCTGTATCATCCGATGTATCTGTCTGACTACTACAACCAGTAAATACAGTCATACATAAAAGTAATGCTAATATTTTTTTCATCATCTTAACCTCCATATTCATATCATGATCAAAGAATGAAGAAATATACATATTTATTCATTAACTTTTTCAAATGCCTGTGGAATAAGATGTTTATCTTCTTTATTTTTAAAACGATAATAAAGAATTGTAAGAAGTGAACAAATCATAAGAATTCCTAAAAAGATGATGATTTCATTTGTAATGGGCATTTCTGTCATACTAATGACTTTTCTAAATCCATTGACACTATAAGTATAAGGGACAAATGGATGTAGCCATTGATAAAATAGACTTGATGTTTCTAATGGATAAGTTCCTGCTGATCCACCTAAATTTAAAATCATAAAGACTAACAATAAAAATTCTCCTATATAACCTGTTGTCAGTGACAACAACATCACAAGTGACATAAAAGCAGCTGAAACAATAATCGCAAAGAGATAAGTCATCAATAATTGTTGAGGTTCAAAGCCACATATCCATCTTAAACTTGTGATTAAAATGATAGCTGATAATGTTGATACACTATACATCACAGAGGCTTTTGATAGCCAATACTTGAATGGTGATGAAGCTTTTTTTATACCTTTTCTTATTGGATACATAAGTGTAAAAGCTAAAGCAGCAACATATAAAGCCACGCTCATCATATAAGGTGCCATCGCATGACCATTGTTTGTGACTGTGGAAATCGCTTCATGACTTGTTTCTACTGGTGCGGACATCATATCCAACGTTGAATCTTGAATATGAAAATTAGCCTTTTCTACTCCTTCCTTCAAACTTTCATCTAATTTTCGAGTCCCATTTTGAAGTGTCTGTAAACCATCACTTAATGTTAATGAACCATCACTCAGCTGTTTTGCACCTGCTTTAATCTGTGTTGAACCTTGAGTTAATTGTGTTGATCCTTGCATGATTGTTTCATTTTGAGATATTAATGTGGTTGTACCATCATATAATGCTTTTACTCCTTGATTCAATTGTTCTATTCCACCAAAAAGAGCTGGTGTCTGTTGTTTAAACGATAATAATCCATCTGTTAATTGTTGACTTCCCTGCAATAATGTTTGATTTTGATGTTCTAATTTACCTATACCATCATGAATCTGACTAACACCTTTCATATAAGCTTCAATACCCGGTATTAATGATGTTCTCACTGATGTATTCAAGTCTTCTAAACTACTTTGGAGTTGTTGGCTTCCTTTTTCTAGTTTTTGTGTATTTTTATACACTTGTGTTAAACTTGTACTGAATTGACAGATAGCTTCTTGATTCCCTGTGATTACACTTTTTTCTAATTCTATATACGAATAATGTGTTAAAAGATACTGTACATCTTGTTGATTCAAAGCGATATTCTTGGCTTCTGCATCACTTAACTTTTGGTTCATCCATTTTTGAGCCATTGATGGATTGGAAGACATCAATTGATTCAACAATATTGTTGCTTGATTTAAAGAATCATTAGCCTGTGTGATTGTTTGTATTTGTTCCGTATTGATTGAAGATAACTGTTGATTGAGTTGATTCAATCCTTGATAAACCTGTTGATTGCCTTCTATAAGTTTATCAGTTCCTTGATCCAAACTTTGCATTCCTTGAGTTATTGGTTCTTGATTTTTCATAAGTTGTTGTGTTCCTTGATAAACACTTGAAACACCTTTTGTATATTGTTGTAGTCCTGTGTTTAATACTGAAGACCCCTGAGATAATGCCTCCACTCCATCATGAAGTGGTTGTGTTGATTGATACAATGTGTCCAATCCATCTTTTAAAGTATAGACACCATTATGCACTGTTAAAACACCTTCCGTATAATCTTTTAATCCTTTTGTCAGTGTTTGTGCTCCGTTTTCAAATGAAAGTGTACTGTCTGCTAAAACTTGAAGATTATCTGAAATCAGTTGGTTTCCATCTACCAATGCTTGACTTCCATCAGATAATTGATGTGTCCCATCATTGGCTTGTTTTAAACCATCTGTTAACGTTGTAATTTGTTCAAAAATTGTTTGAGCATATGTTTTTGTCACAGTTTGTGAAACTTCTGATTTGATTTTTTCAATTGCTGAATCATCCATTTTAGAAGCAATGTAGTTACTTCCCGGATTCGTTGTATAATGAAGTTTCATTTTTTGTGGTTGTTCATCTAAAAGTGTTGTTGCATTTTTTGAAAAATCTTCAGGAATAGTAATGATCATATAATATTGACCATCCTCTAATCCCATCTGTGCTTTGCTTTTATCCACGCATTGAAAATCCATAGTTGTATTATCCTTAAGACGCTCTGTTAATTCTCTCCCTACATCCAAAGTACGATTCTCATACTTGACTGGCAAATCAAGATTCACCACAGCTACGGGAATCTTTCCTGTATTTCCATATGGGTCCCACATAGAACCTAAAAAAATACAAGCATATAAACTTGGTATCAAGATAATCGCTACAAGAACAATCTTCATCCAAGTATGGCGAAAAATATTCTTCCACTCCTGTTTAATCATAAAACTCCTTCTTTCTTTATAATCTTTAGATATTTAATATCTATGGATATTAAATATCTAAAGATTATTATATAAATTTACAAATAATTGTCAACTCTTTTAGATACAAAGAGTTCTTTTTCTGTTAAAATAGAAAAGAAGGTGATGAAAATGAAGATTAGAAAGAGTTTCGAACAAGCTATTTGTATATTACTTTTAATAGGTGCCAATGATAAACCCATTAAAAGTCATGAACTGAGTGAAAAACTATCGGTATCAGATTCTTATCTTAAAAAAATCACCAGACAACTTGTTGTTTCTGGTTTGATTCAATCTATGGCTAATAAGCGTGGTGGTTTTGTTTTAACAAAATCGCTTGAAAATATTTCTTTATTGGATATTTTTGAAGCTATGGAAGGAAAAGAACCTTTTGTGAAAACAACACATTTGGTTGATAAGGTTTTTGATTCTCATTTAAAGGTTAAGGAAACAGAAGATTTTATTGTTGATTATTTAAATGCTGCTGAATATCAATATAAACAAAAATTAAATGAAATCACTTTATCACAAATTATAAATGCAGCCCATCAAGGAGGAGAAAATTTATGAATGAATACATACTTTCTATTTTAAAAGATATTATGGCGATTGACAGTCCTTCTGGTTATACTAAAGAAGTCATTGAATATTGTCAAAAAGAAGCACAAAATTTAGGATTTGAAACAAAACTGACTAAAAAAGGTAATCTACAAATATTCGTAGATGGACAAGATGATTATACAATTGGGTTCTGTGCTCATGTTGATACACTAGGATTAATGGTCAGAAGTATTAAAGATGATGGAACTTTAGCTTTTACGAATGTTGGTGGTCCTATTATTCCAACATTAGATGGTGAATATTGTCGTATTATGACAAGAAATCATGATGTTTATACAGGAACAATTCTTTCCAATTCACCTGCTGCTCATGTTTATAAAGATTCTAAAGACAAAGAAAGATCATGTGATACAATGCATATTCGTCTTGATGAAGTCGTTAAAACAAAAGAAGATGTAAAAAAGCTTGGTATTGATAATGGTGATTATATTGCGATTGAACCTAAAACAACATTCACTGATTCAGGATTTATTAAGTCAAGATTTTTAGATGATAAAATGAGTGTTGCGATACTTTTTGGTGTTTTGAAATATTTATCACAAAATCATATTCAACCTCAACATAATCTTTACTTTATGATTTCTACATTTGAAGAAGTGGGGCATGGTAGTAGCTATGTTGATTCAAATGTTGATGAATTGATTGCGGTAGATATGGGATGTATTGGAGAAGATTTAGCTTGTAGTGAATATGATGTCAGTATTTGTGCGAAAGATTCCAGTGGCCCTTATGACTATGAAATCACATCTACATTTATAGAACTTGCAAAAAGAGAGAATTTACAATATGCAGTTGATATTTATCCATTCTATAGTAGTGATGTTTCTGCTGCTTTAAGAGGTGGACAAAACATCAAAGGTGCTTTAATAGGACCGGGCGTTCATGCTTCACATGGTATGGAAAGAACACATATCCAAGCTGTAGAAAATACGTATCGCTTAGTTCTTGCCTATATTCATCAAGGTGAAAATCATGAATAAAAAATTACTATTATTTGATGTTGATGGTACACTAATCAGCTATGATGGGACCGTCCCTCAAAGTTGCAAAGATGCATTAAAACAAGCGAAAGATTTAGGACATTATGTATTTGTTGTGACAGGAAGAACACGTAATCGTGCAACTGTAGGAGATATTGAAGTCAGTGGTATGATTTGTGGAAATGGTGCTTATATTGAATGTGAAGGAAAGGTGCTAAAAGATCAAAAACTTTCATTAGCACAAGTGAAAGAAATTACTGATTATTTAGATTGTCATGATTTATGTTATTTCATGGAAGGGAATGATGGTTTATATGGTTCCCATGATTTTGAAACAAGAGCGGTTCCTACTTATCAAAAATATGGTCATCAAGGTGATATTAAAATTCGTGATATTTATCCAATGATGACATTTCCTGAAAGCATGTATCAAGAAAATATTACAAAAATCAATTATATTTTAAATAGTTATCAAGATTATCTTGATTTCAAAGAGCATTTTCCACAATTTCAATGTTTAACTTGGGGTGGTCAAGGAGAAGAAGCTTTATTTGGTGACTGTGCTTTACCTCATATTGATAAGAAGAAAGCCATTGAACAATTAATAGATTATCTACAAATAGATCAAGTTGATATTTATGCTTTTGGTGATGCTGAAGTGGATATTCCTATGTTTGAATGTGCTGGTACAAGTATCTGTGTAGGCAGTGGTAGAGAGGCAGCCAAAAAAGCAGCCACTTATGTCACTGATGTTGTTAAAAATGATGGCATCTTCAAAGCTTTAAAACATTTTCAGATTATTTAAAAAGGGGCTGTAACGAAATAAATATTCGTAAAGTTACCTAAAAAAGAAAACGACAATGATTATCTTTAATGATTATCTTTAATGATTATCATTGTCGTTTTTGGTATAATTAGATTATGGAATCTTTAAATTTTATGCAATCTAATTACACTGATAA
>CALUZM010000099.1 GCA_944325245.1 uncultured Massilimicrobiota sp.
ATAGTGATTCTCTATCAATGTATACACAGTATCTGTCTTCTAATTTTGTACCCTCTTATCAAACAGTAAGAATTCTTCCACAAAGAAATTATGATTTTCAGTTTCTTCCATATTTTTTCTCAGATAATAATCAACAATATCCTGTATTGTTTGATTCATATGTCGAGTATCAAAATCAGGAAGTTGAAGTCATTTATCAATATGAAGAGGATCCAAATGCTTCACAGGAAGATGGCTCTTTCTATGTTTCAGATAGATATGATTACGATTATGAATATTATGTTTATGAGACTTATTTAAATGTTCCCGAGTCATTGGATGAATCTTTATCTCAGTTATTAGATGAAAATGATGTAATAGCATCAGATGACATGAATGTATCAGATGCTGTTAGTGATGTCCGTGCTTTGTTGGCACAACAGGCTGACTATAACTTGAATGCTGGCACACTTCCAACAGAAGAAGACTTTGTTTCCTATTTTCTTTTTGAAAATCATAAAGGAAGCTGTACTCATTTTGCGACTGCAGGAGCCTTGATATTAAGAGAATTGGGTATTCCTACAAGATATGTTCGAGGATATGTCATGAATGAAAGTGATTTTCATAATGGGGAAGCAAGACTCACTCAATATCGTTCTCATGCTTGGATAGAAGTTTTTGAAAATGAAAAAGGGTGGGTTCCTTATGAAATGACACCATCTGATGATGGACAATTTGATGCTCAAAGCATGAGTGAAATGCTTGATGAAAATGTCAATCAGAGTCAGGAAGTGACCAATCAGGCACCTGTTGAGACTCCTGATAATAATCAGATAGACACTAATCCTCAATCTACACAACAAGATTCACATTCTATGCAAAATATTTATAAAGCGATGATGATTGTTATTATGATTGTATGTCTTCTTTTGATTTATCGTTATATAACGACGCATCTGATGCAAATCAAAACAAGACGCATGAATAACAATCAAAAAGTGATTGCTTATTATTTGAAAATGAAACGTCTATGTCGAAATCAAAGACCAATAGATGAAAGAATTCAAAGTCTTGCCTATAAAGCACAATTCTCTTCACATCAAATCACAGCAGAAGAATATGAAGAGTGTCTGCAGCTGTATCATCAACTGGTTCATGATATTGATCAATCTTTAAAGTGGTATAAGAAATGGATCTTTCGTTATATTTTGGGCTATAAATAAAAAGTGGTTTCTCGTTGGAGAAACCATTTTCTTATTTATAACGTAAATGACTGATATCACTATAGCAAGGAATACCATTTTCATATGTGATTGTCACTTCACCTTGAATAAGTGGATAAAGATAATCATAAAGTTCTTGCGTAATATCATTGTGTTGATCATTGATCCAATGAAGTGGAATACGTTGTTCCAGATTGGCAATTTCAAAAACGTCTTTATATGTATATTCAATTTGGTATGGATGATTTTGTACTCTTTGAAAAACCATCATGATTCCAGTATGTCCTGCCATTGAAGCTTTAACAGCATGTTGTCCAATTTGGAAGGATTCATCTAAATCAACTTTTGAAGCAATATGCATAGCACATCTTTGTAATACATTTAATTCGATACTACGGACTTTACATTGAAATTCCTGAAAAACAAGAGATTCCAATACTTTACCAGTTCCAGAATGTAAGACATGTCCAAAAGCATCACGTTTTGTATATTTAGAATCTGAATCTAAGTACTCACCATTCTCATCCTTTATCCCCTCACTGACAGCAATGATGATATTTTTTTTATGACGAAAAACTTCGCGAATATCGTCTAAGAATTTTTGAGTAGAAAAAGGGGCTTCAGGTAGATAAATTAAATCTGGAGCTTGGTTGTACTGAGTTCGCGCAAGAGCACTTGCCGCAGTTAACCAACCGGCATTTCTTCCCATGATTTCAACAATAGTGACGGCATTGAGCTTATAAATAGAACTATCATAAGCAATTTCTAACATTGAAGTGGCAACATATTTTGCTGCTGAGCCAAAACCAGGCGTATGATCAGTTCCCATTAAGTCATTATCGATTGTTTTTGGAATTCCGACAAAACAAATAGGGGAATGAATAGATTTTGCATAAGCAGATAGCTTTGCGACAGTATCCATAGAATCATTTCCACCGATGTAAAAGAAATCAGTGATTTCTAGTTTTTCTAAAGTGTGAAATAAATTTTGATAAGTTTGTGGATCATCCTGGATGTCAGGAAGCTTATATCGGCAAGAACCTAAATACATAGCTGGAGAATGTTTAAGTTGCTGCAAGCTTTGAGGATTAGAAAAGACTTCTAACAGATCCATATAGCGACTTTCTAATAATCCCATAATTCCATTAATCATTCCATAGACATGATCATATTGCTGGCTATTGATGCATTCATCAATGATTCCTGCTAATGATGCATTAATAGCAACAGTTGGTCCACCTGATTGACCAATAAAACAGTTTCTTTTTTTCATGAATAACTCCTTTCATTTTCCGACATTATTATACTATGTTTTACAGGGTAAAAAAAGTCAATTTTATGATAAAGATGAAATAATCATTTTTTGTCATCTTGATATGAAAATATTTTTTTCATATGGAAATTTCCTATTAATAAGAGTATACTATAGTTTATAGGAGGAAGAAAAATTATGTCTAAAAAGTATTTATCAATGGATGGAAATACTGCAGCTGCACATGTGGCTTATGCTTTTAGTGAAGTTGCAAGTATTTATCCAATTACACCATCTTCTCCAATGGCTGAAAATGCAGAAGCATGGGCTGCTCAAGGAAAGAAAAATATTTTTGGTTCTGCAGTCAATGTGATTGAAATGCAATCAGAAGCCGGAGCAGCAGGTGCTGTTCATGGAGCATTACAAGGTGGTGCTTTGGCAACAACATTTACTGCATCTCAAGGTTTATTATTGATGATTCCTAACTTGTATAAAATTCAAGGTGAATTATTACCAGGAGTTTTCCATGTTGCTGCAAGAGCTTTAGCAACACGTGCTCTTAATATTTTTGGTGATCATCAGGATATTTATGCATGTCGTCAAGTTGGAGCACCAATGATTTGTTCACATAGTGTTCAGGAAGTTATGGATTTAGGAGGAATTGCTCATTTAACTGCTATTAAGGCAAGTGTTCCTGTCATTCATTTCTTTGATGGATTTAGAACTTCTCATGAAATTCAAAAAGTAGAAGTTATGGATTATGATGTCTTAGAAAGCTTATTAGATAAAGAAGCATTAAAGAGATTTAAAGATAATGCATTAAATCCACACACAAATCCAATTGAACGTGGTGGTGCTGAAAATGATGATATCTATTTCCAAGGTAGAGAAGCACAAAATAAACATTATGAAGCTGTTGTTGAAATTGTTGCTGACTATATGAAAAAAATTTCAGAAATTACTGGTCGTGAATATGCACCATTTACATATTACGGAGCTCCAGATGCATCTCGTATTATTATTGCTATGGGTTCTGTAACTGAAACAATTAAAGAAACAATAGATGAAATGAATAAACGTGGTGATCGTGTTGGATTGATTAAAGTTCATTTATATCGTCCATTCTCGCCAAAATATTTATTAAAAGTTTTACCAAAAACTGTAGAAAAAGTTGCTGTTTTAGATCGTACAAAAGAAATGGGAGCAACTGGAGAGCCATTATACTTAGATGTATGTTCAGTTTTAAAAGACACAAACATCAAAGTTATTGGTGGACGTTATGGTATGGGATCTAAAGATACAACACCTGGTCAAATTAAAGCTGTATATGACCATTTATTAGATGAAGATCCATTTACATCTTTCACAATTGGAATTAATGATGATGTGACTCATTTATCATTAAAAGAAGATAAAAACTTCCATGTAGAAGCTGATTATACATCATGCCTATTCTATGGTTTAGGATCTGATGGTACAGTATCTGCAAATAAATCTTCAATTAAGATTATTGGTGATCATACTGATTTATATTCACAGGCTTACTTTGCTTATGACAGTAAAAAAGCAGGTGGAGCAACACGTTCTAATTTAAGATTTGGTCATACACCAATTCGTGCAACATACTATGTTAATAATGCTGATTTTATCTCATGCTCATTAGATAACTATGTATTGAAATATGATATGTTGAAAAACTTAAAGAATGGTGGAACTTTCTTATTAAATACAGAATTTGATGAAAAAGAAATTGTAGATTATTTACCAAATAAATTAAAGAAACAATTAGCTGATAAGAATGCAAAATTCTATATTATCAATGCGACAAAGATTGCTAGTGAAATTGGTATGGGAAGACATACAAATACAATTCTTCAATCTGCATTCTTTGCTTTAAATCCACAAATTTTACCAGTTGATAAAGCTGTTGAATACATGAAAGCAATGGCTAAGAAAACATATGGTAAAAAAGGTGATGCTGTTGTTGAAATGAACTATAAAGCTATTGATGCAGGAAAAGATGCTATTGTAGAAGTTCCTGTAGATTCTAGCTGGTCTGATTTAACAGTTACTGAAACAAGAGCAAGAACAGGTGATGATTACTTTGATAATTTCGTTGCACCAATCAATGCCTTAGATGGTTATGATTTACCTGTATCTGCGTTTATGGATAAATTAGATGGTTCAATGAAATCTGGTGTTGCTATTAAAGAAAAACGTGCGATTGCTATTGACGTGCCACGTTGGGACAAAGAAAACTGTATCCAATGTAATAACTGTGTAATGGTATGTCCTCATGCAACAATTCGTGCCTTCTTAATTGATGAAGATGAAATGAAGGCTATGCCAGAAGATATTTCAAATGATGTTTTAAAACCTGTTGGCAGAAATGTTGATGGATTAGTTTATCGTATCCAAGTTTCTCCAGACAACTGTGTTGGTTGTGGATTATGTGTGACTGAATGTCCAGGTAAAGCTGGAAAGAAAGCTTTATCTATGGTACCAGTAAAAGAAGAATTACCACATGCTCCTTTGGCTGATCATATTTATTCAAAAGTAACATATAAAGCTGATCGTTATCCAACAACAACAGTGAAAGGTGTAGGATTTATGCGTCCTTACTTTGAAGTTTCTGGTGCTTGTGGTGGATGTGGTGAAACACCATATTATCGTTTAGCTTCTCAATTATTTGGGGCTGATATGAGAATTGCTAATGCAACAGGATGTAGTTCAATCTATAGTGGTTCTACACCATCAACACCTTGTACAATTGATGAAAATGGACAAGGACCTGCATGGGCAAACTCATTATTTGAAGATAATGCTGAATATGGATTTGGTATGAAATTAGCTGAAAATTATATGGCTAAACGTATTCTTGAAATCATTGAAGAAAATAAAGATGCCTGTGAACCTGAACTTCAGGATGTCTTAACACAATATGCAAGTGTTAAAGGGCAAAGAGTTGAAGAAAGAAAACTTTATGATCAGTTAGTATCTTTAGTTGAAGCTTCAAAATGTGAAGGTATCAAAGAATTGTTAGATATGAAAGGTGAACTTGTCACAAAATCTCAATGGATTATTGGTGGAGATGGATGGGCTTATGACATCGGTTATGGTGGATTAGACCATGTTATCGCTAATGATCAAAATGTTAACATTTTAGTTCTTGATACAGAAGTTTACTCAAATACAGGTGGACAATCTTCTAAATCTTCACAAGCTGGATCTATCGCTAAATTTACTGCTGGTGGTAAAACAGTAGCCAAAAAAGATTTAGCTCAAATTGCTATGGCATATGGACATGTTTATGTAGCACAAGTGGCTATGGGAGCAAATCCAATGCAAACAATTAAAGCATTTAAAGAAGCTGAAGCTTATGATGGACCATCATTAATTATTGCTTATTCTCCATGTATGGAACATGGTATTAAAGGTGGACTTGCAAATCATCAACAACAACAAAAACATGCTGTTGAATGTGGATACTTCAACTTATTAAGATATGATCCTCGTTTAGAAGAACAAGGAAAGAATCCATTACAATTAGATTCTAAAGAACCTGATTTCACAAAATTCAAAGATTTCTTATTAAGTGAAAACAGATTCGCACAATTATCTAAAGTCAATCCAGAACATGCTGAAGGATTAATGGATAAATGTGAAAAAGATGCTATGAAACGTCGTCATCGTTTAGATGTTATGGCTAGTGAATAGTCGAAGCTTTAAACCCGTGATTATCACGGGTTTTTTTGTATACAATAAAACCCACAGATAGTCTGTGGGTCAAGAAAAAGCTTTAGCGTAGTGATAATGTTAAAAACC
>CALUZM010000100.1 GCA_944325245.1 uncultured Massilimicrobiota sp.
ACTCGATTTGAGTTTTTTTGTATATTTATAAATTAAAAACGGTAAGCGACACGTAAGCGACAAGTAAGATACAAAATTCTCACCACAGTTCTCAAATATGCGACACAATAAATTCAAACTTATTCTTTTGTTTATCTTGTAGTAAAAAATAAATAATGAAAAGAACCACATCAAAGACATGGTTCATGTGATTTATACTTTTCAGTTTGTTTAGTACCATCCTGATATGTGATGGTTATTTTATTATTTTTGTAGTTAATGATTGCGTATTCTTTTTTATAGTCAGTAATCATCAAACTTTCCTGATCATACAATGATACAGTTATTGCTGATAGTTCAAAGTTCCTTTTAATCCATAGATATGCTTTATATTGAGCAGTTGTATCACATTTTAATTGTTTTTTCATTTTTTATATTTTTAGGATAATACACACTGTTTACTGCATCAATTAAATACTGCATATCAATATGTGTATATACTTTTTCGGTCATTGTCATGGCACCTTTATGTCCTGCAATCATTTTAGTATATGTTGGTGAAACTTTGGCTTCGGCAAGTAATGAAATAAACGTGTGTCTACAACAATGTGGTGTTTGATCAAAGCCTAATCTCTCCATCAGTGGAAGAAAATAGCTATCATAATAGTTTCGATATTTAAATGGTTTCTGTTCTTCGGTATGTAAAAGAAAATTACATTCCGATGAATCATACCAATTTTTGATAAACGGGTAAATATAATCACTGATTGGTACTTTTCTAATTCCGCTTTTAGTTTTAGATTTGACGATATCAAGGTATCGTTCATTTAGATGAACATTTTCTTTTTCTAATGATAATAATTCATCAATACGTAGACCTGTATAGATTAGAATAAGAATGATTTGATAATATTTATCTTCTCTTAAATCCCATAAAATATCTATTTGTTCTTTGGTATATGGCTTTCTATCATATTTATCAGGATTTTTATCACTGAATTTTGCAATATCTACATATTTAGAATAATCTTTTCCACATAAATCTAGTTTCATTGCATAGGCATATAATTGATTAAACAGGATTTTAATCTTTCGTAATGTTGGATAATTTTTATCACAATTATCAATAATATCTTGTAAATCAAATGTTTTTAATTCTCTGAACTTTCTTTCATAAATTTTAGAACAAACATTATATGCTGCTCTATATCCATTTATTGTGGATTGAGAAGCATTTTCATATTTATCTTCAGACCAATTCTCATATACTTCTCTGAATGTCATATCACCGGTTTCTATATTAAAAGGATGTTCATGATATTTAGCAAGCATTTGAAGTCCTTCATTTCTTGTCTTGGCATAACCAATGATTGCATATTTCTGAGTGGCTTTTCCTGTTTTCTCATTAATCACATATCCTGTAGTAATACGTACTGCATAAGGTCTTCTTCTTCGAGAGGCATTACTTAGTTTCGTTACTCCGCCATATCTATTTGGTGATTTCAAGTTCTTT
This sequence comes from uncultured Massilimicrobiota sp., assembly GCA_944325245.1. GTDB lineage: Bacteria > Bacillota_I > Bacilli_A > Erysipelotrichales > Coprobacillaceae > Allocoprobacillus. The sequence goes on from CALUZM010000100.1 coordinate 1,493, forward strand.
GCCATTATAAATTACCTCCTGTGGTTGTAAAATATAAATCTCAATAATTCCATCTTTAATTTCTTTTTTCTTCTTTATTATTTGCTTTCTATTTGCATCAGGATGTTGTTCTAAGTATTCAAAGAACTTTCTTTGGAACAATTGCTCACAATAACAATTTAAACAAAACACCTCATAATGAAATTGATATTTTGTATAGTGTTTATCAAAGGAAACTAAATTGTTTTCAGCTAAATATTCTATACGTTTTTTTGCATATATTCCGATGGGTAGTTCTGCATCAATAAGGACAGGATAATAAACTTCTCCAATCAATTGATAAGTAATTCCATTATCTATAATCTTTTTCTCTAACATTTTTACGTTTCTCCTTCGGCTTGTTTAATATTTCTTCATAAGTTTTTTGTCCAAGAACTCTTTGTATTTTTTTTAATTTAGTTGAGTTGGTTCGATTTTCGTCTAATAAGCGATCAATCAGTTCATCTTGTTCATTGATTTTTATTCTAAGTGGCAATATTTTTGTACGAAGTTCTTTAACTTCATGCCTTAGTCTTAAATAATCATTTATTATGCGTTTGATGACTGTTTTTAATTTTTTAATAAAAGGTTCAATAATATCTTTTTTATAACTGTTAGCACTCATAAATCGCCTTGGTTCAGGAATATTCCATAAGTCATCAGTGATTTCACTTGTTAGCTGATCAACATCATGAATGTCTTCCTGGTAATCGTTGATTTTATCAACAAGAGTATCAACTTGCTTAGTTAATTCTTTTACTTCTTTTATACGTTCTTGTTTTTTGAAATCATAAACACTTAGGTGTTGATTATGAGTATCTAGTTTTTGCCATTCAATTTCATGTGCTTGCATAATCTGAGCTAGATGCTCTTTTTCTGCATTTACCCACAAATTATATTCTGTTTCTTGCTTACCTTTACCAATAAAGCCAAGTTCTTCCATAGCCTTTTTAAGCGATACACGAGTTTCTAATCCTCGTTTGCTACCGGTCGTATAAGGTATAAAGTCAATATGGAGATGAGGTGTTTCTTCATCCATATGAAGGTGGGCAGAGAATACATATAGGTTCTTGTTTCTATTTAAAAATTCATTCATATATTGTGTTAGTATTTCTTTTGCCAATTGCCCATTTTCTGATGTTGCATTCATTGTATCTTTGTTACCAACTTGTATTATGATTTCGTGGAATAGCTTTTCTTGTTTCCCAGTACGGATTTTTTCGTAATAATCTTTTATGACTCGATCACTTCTTTTTTGCTTAGCATTGTACTTTTCAAGTGCTTCATCAAACAAGTAATGATAAGCCTGTTTGATATCTTGATTTGCAAATTCAACATTCAGTGGAGTTCTATTAGGGTCAACATTATCAGCTATAAAAGTTCGTGCATTATGACTTATACTTCCTTTTCCAAGCGTTATGCTTATCGTTTTAGACTGCATTAAAAGCCTCGCAGAGCGCAAGCATCTTTTGTTTCTGACAAAAGTGCATTTGCGTTACTTTCGGCAAAGTAACAAAGGCTTTTTTTAAAAGGAAGGTTGCAAGATTGCAAGTTCCTAGAGAGCCTGCAACCTTGCAATGTTAAATTAGTTTCCAATACCATACTTTACCTTCTTTAAATGATTTGACATTTAACTCTGCTTTCGCTTGGTCTAGTGTACGTTTGGAAAGGTCTTGTTCTGTTGCTTTTTTATATATAATATTCGCCTCTACGGCACCTTCCGATAAGGTTTCGTTAATGAAATCTTTTGCACGATCTTTATCAGTTTTTCGTTTGAATCCATCTAATAATTCTTCAGGACTAATATCATATTCACCTAACCAATGAAATCCATCATCATCCAATTTAAAGGCAAATGGTTTTCCTCGTTGTGCTAAACTTGATTTATCTTGCACGACTGCTCGTACACCTTCTTCATTTTTTAATTCACCACAAATTAAAACACTACGAGCTGCTGCTGGAATATCAATACTGCCTAAACCACGATAAGATGACTTTCCACCTTTTGCCTTATTCATATGTCCGATAAGTACAATCGCAACGTTATGTTTTTGAGCAATATCTCCTAATTTTTTTAAAAGAGGGCGAATTTCATTTGCACGATTCATGTCAATATTATGTCCTATATAGGCTTGAATTGGATCAAGAACAAATAGTTTTGCATTTTCTTGAATGATGGCTTGTTCGATTCTCTCATCTAACATTGTTAGTGAGCATTTATCTTCTTTAATGAAAACAATGCGATTCAAATCGGCCTTTGTAAATCGTTCCAATCTTGGCTTAATTGTGTCATCATAACCATCTTCCGATGTCTGATAGATAACTGTACAGGGTTCACGCTTTACACTAGAATCCTCTGATGGAAGTGGAGAGCCACTAGATAACAAACTAGCTAGATAAAGAATTAGCATCGTTTTTCCACATCCTGGATCACCTTGAATAATTGTCAACTTTCCGGAAGGTATATAGGGATACCATAGCCATTTTACTTCTTTGCTCTGAATTTCAGATAAGCGAACAATTTCTAATTCAGCCATTTTTAAATACCGCCTTTAAAATAGCCGGTTTCTTCCCATACTTTTTTATCAGGACAATAGTAATTAAATTCGCTTGAATTATCTTTCTTTAAAGCATAACCGAATGTTAAAATACCTTTTTGTAATCCAATACGGATAAATTGTGCATCTTTTCCAATTGCTTTGGATAGCTCCATAATGGGTACATTTCTTCCTGTGAATGCAGGAGTTTCAATAAATACTCTATTTTCTTCTTTCATATTCACATTCCTCCTTCAAGAGTATTACAATGTGAAAGAAAGTTTGTTATAATGTACAAGAAAGGACATTATATAAACTGTTCTTTCACGTTACATAGTGGTTCATTAGATGTGTCGCCAAACTCTATCTAATGAGCCTTTTATTTTGTGTTAACAGATATCACCTCCATAGGATAATTAAACGCTAATTTATAATAGCTATTAATTATCTAACTATAATATACTACTCACAGAAACTAAATGCAACCATTAGATATAAAAATAATTTACTTTTATGTTTATTAAGTTATCAATTTCGTTTATAATAGTAAATATGAAAGGACATATATACAAAGAGGTGAAAAATATGTACTTTGCAGAATACATGAAAAAGTTGCGCAAAGATAAATTATTAACACAATCTGAAATGGCTGATATATTAGGAATTAGTTCTCAAGCTATCAAGATGATTGAGAATGGATCAACAAAATTTCCTAGTAAAGCAGTGCTAGACAAATTATCAGACTATCTAGATAAGTTTCCAGTTGCTGTTGCTTCGGCAATTATCTTTGGAAACGATGATTATAAAAAAGATGAGCAAGGATATTTGTCATGTCGTTACTTAGCGTATAAATATATTAACGGATGGAATTTAGATGAGGTTCCAATTGAATTGCAGTATAGAACTGAATCAGTTTTATTTTCTGGAAAGATATCTAAGAGAAGAGAGCCAAAGAACACATCAATCATTATTGAATTCAGTGAATTTGTAGGTTCTGATGCTGATGATTTAACGGTTGAGGGTGCATATGATATATTGGCTACTATTATGACTATCGTTGCTCAAAATGAAGAGTCATTTAGAAGAGTAGAGGTATTATTTGATATTAATGATTATCATGATATTAATGCTTTTGATATGTTAGAAAACTTAAAAATATATAGATTGCCAACAGATTTGATTATTGTTTTATTTGAGCCAAATACAGGTGCACTTTGCAAAAAAGTAAATATGAAAAATAAATGAATACATATGTAAAAGTGAAAGGCATTCAGGGAGAAAGACAAGCTATGGATTTCATTGAATGACTAATTTTATATTGATATAATATGAATATAGAAATTAATAAATTGGAATTTGTTGAATAGGAGGAAAATTATGCATATTGAAAAATATAATACAAATTCAAATACAGATATAGAAGTTGTTATAACGAGTTATAATCAAGGTTCTATGATTTTGGAAGCAGTCCAATCTGTATGTAGCCAAACATTATTACCTAAAAGAATTAT
>CALUZM010000101.1 GCA_944325245.1 uncultured Massilimicrobiota sp.
ATGTGCAGAACGATAGTTATTACGTCGGGTAAAGGAGGAGTTGGTAAAAGCAGCATAACGATTAACTTAGGTTATGTATTGACGCATATGAATAAAAAAGTTTGTTTAATAGATGCAGATTTTGGATTAAAAAACCTTGATGTTATGTTAGGTTTAGAAAATAGAGTGATATATGATCTTAAAGATGTGATTTCTAATAAATGTTCATTACAACAAATATTGGTCAAAGATAAAAGAATGGCATCATTATATCTTTTGCCTGCTTGTAAATCATTATCTTTTGAAAATCTGAATTTAGATTATATGATTAATCTGGTAGAACAGTTGAAAAAGGATTTTGACTATATTTTGATAGATAGTCCAGCGGGAATTGAAAAGGGATTTCAATATGCCAGTAGTTTATCCCATGAAGCGATTATTGTTGTCAATCTGGATACTGTTTCTTTACGTGATGCTGATCGCGTTGTTGGATTACTTTTGAAACAAGGTGTTGATGAATTACATATGATTGTCAACAAATATAACGATATTGATGTTCAAAAAGGGCGTTGTCCTTCTCTTAAGGAAGCCTATGATATCTTGTCTGTTCCACTTTTAGGTATTGTTTATGAGGAACATGATATGATTGAAGCAAACAATAAGGGAATGCCAATTTATATGAATAAAAAAGCAAATCTTTATCATTGTTTTGATCGTATTGTGAAAAGGCTGGAAGGTCAGGAAATACCATTTCAGAAAAATAAAAGAAAACCACTTATAGAACGTATTTTTGGATAATATTTTATCAATGAATTTCATAAGTTAAAATGAGGTGAAAACTTGTGAATGATATTGATGAAATTAGAAAGAGAATGGAAAAAAGGAGAGCTCAACGTCATCCTATCTTGACTGATCGTCATTTTTCAAAATTTTATAATGCAATGATTAAAGCTATGGTTGCTCTTTTGGTCGGTATTGCTGTTTGTGCATATGTCAAAATAAGCCCAAATGGCGAACATATCAAAAACTATGTATTAAATGATTTACAATTTTCTAAAGTAAATCAATGGATTAATAATGAAATATTATCTTTTCAAAATCAGGATGAAACAGCAACCGTTTCATCAAAAATCAGTTATACACATATCAAAGATAACTATTATACCAATCAGACAAATGAAGCATTAAATTTTGGAAAAGGACGTGTGATATATGTGGGAGAACAGGATATGCTTGGAAAGTATGTTACTGTTCTGCTGGAAAATAATGTAGAAGTTACATTTGGAAACCTTCAGGATGTTTTTGTCAGTCTTTATGATCAGGTGGAAGAATCGACAATTTTAGGCACATATGAAGATCAGATCATGATTATTTTTACGCAAGGCGAACAGGAAATTGATTATTCAACATTTGAAGAACTTATATCATAAGTTATCCGTCCATCCTTTAACACTTATTTATTTTGTTTTGGCTTGGATGGGAGGATATTTAAAATGGTATCTTTCAACATTACTGATTGTGTGTCTTCATGAAATATGCCATCTTTTGATGGCATATTATTTTCATTTTCAAATTAAAAAAGTAGAAATATTACCTTTTGGTGCATATTTAACTTTGGATGATTTTTATTATCGCTCTATCATACAGGAAATGTGTGTTGTCTTGGCAGGACCATGTAGTCATATTGTGATAGGATTGTTTATTCCTCTACTGACAAAAGGTGTTTATCAGGAATATTTATTGATGATGAATCAATTTGTTTTTCTGTTTAATATTTTGCCTATTTATCCTTTAGATGGAGGACGCTTTATGAGTTTACTTCTCCAAAGTGTGATGGATTTAAAAAAATCTTTAATCCTGACATTAAAGATTTCAATATTTGTCTATTGTCTTCTTTTTCTTTTCTACTTACAAATCAATACAATAGTGATTTTATGCTATCTTTTATATCAACTTATTCAATATTATCAGTTTATTTATGATTATTTAAGGATATACTATAGTCGCATTCCTTCTTTTCCGGAAAATAGACCTATTCTGATTCATCATCATTTGATTTATCGTAGAGGTTATCATAATTACTATTTGATAAAAGAACAATTATTAGATGAAAAAGAAGTGATAAGTGATTTGATAATGAATATAAAAATGTAAAAAGATAGGAAATTATCTTGTTTTTTTTGATATGTTATGTTATTATACAACAGGTATTGAAAATACACACATTGTGAATTCATAAATCTAGTGCCGTTTGGTGGTTTGTGTTAGAAACAATGGAGGAAAAAACGAAAAGGAGGAAGTTACAATGTCAGTAATTTCAATGAAAAAATTATTAGAAGTTGGTGTTCATTTTGGACATCAGACAAAAAGATGGAATCCAAAAATGGCTCCATACATTTTCACAGCAAGAAATGGTATCTATATCATTGATTTAAAGAAATCATCTGATAAAATTGATGAAGCTTATGCAGCTTTAATGGATATCGTTGCTAAAGGTGGAAAAGTTTTATTTGTAGGAACAAAAAAACAAGCTCAAGAAGCTGTTCAAACTGAAGCTGAAAGATCTGGAAGCTTCTATGTCAATTCTCGTTGGTTAGGAGGAACATTAACTAACTTCAAAACTATCCAAAAGAGAATTAGAAGATTAAAAGAATTAGAAAAAATGGAAGAAGATGGAACTTTAGAATTATTTACTAAAAAAGAAGCAGTTCTTCTTATGAAAGAAAAAGCTAAGTTAGAAAAGAACTTAGGTGGTATCAAAGAAATGAGAAGATTACCTAATGCTTTATTTGTAGTAGATCCTAAAGTTGAACATAATGCTGTTGCAGAAGCAAGAATCTTAGGTATCCCAGTATTTGGTATCGTTGATACAAACTGTGATCCTGATGAAGTGGATTATGTAATCCCAGCAAATGATGATGCTATTAGAGCTGTTAAATTAATTGTTGCAGCTATGGCTGATGCAGTATGTGAAGCAAAAGGTGAACCTGTTACTGTTGCTTATGTAAAAGATGAAGATGATAAAGAAGTATCAATGAATGATGCTGTTGCTTCTGTAGAAGAAAACAAACAAAAAGGACCTAGATATAAAAATGCTGGACGTCCTAGAAATAACAAACCTGCTGAAGTAAGCAAACCAGCTGAAGTTAAAGAAGAAAAAACTGAAGCATAGTTAATAAGAGGGGAAGCTTATGCTTTCCTTTTTTTATAAAAAAAGATGGAGGAGAAAAAAATGGCTATTAGTGCAAAATTAGTAAAAGAATTACGTGAAAAAACTGGTGCTGGAATGATGGATTGTAAAAAAGCACTTGAAGCTTGTAATGGTGATTTAGAAGCTTCTTTTGACTGGTTAAGAGAAAAAGGTATTGCAAAAGCTGCTAAAAAAGCAGATCGTATTGCTGCTGAAGGTTTAACTGCTTTCGTTGTTGATGGAAATGCTGCTGCAATCGTAGAAGTCAACTCTGAAACAGATTTCGTTGCTAAAAATGCTGAATTCCAAGAATTAGTAGCTTTAGTTGCGAAAACAATTGTTGCTGCTCAACCAGCAGATGTTGAAGCTGCATTACAATTGGATGTTGATGGTAAAGATTTAGGAACTGTTATTGCTGAAAAAAGTGGTAAAATTGGTGAAAAATTAAGCTTAAGAAGATTTGCTGTTATGAATAAAAATGATGACGAAATCTTTGGAGCATATTCTCATATGGGTGGGAAAATGTGTGCTTTAGTTAAAGCTTCTGGTATTGATGAAGTGAAAGCTAAAGACATTGCTATGCAAGTTGCTGCAATTGCTCCACAATATATTGATAGAACAGCTATTCCTGCTGAAATTTTAGAACATGAAAGAACTGTTTTAAAAGCTCAAGCTATGGAAGAAAATGCACAAAGTGCAAAACCAAAACCAGAAAATATTATTGAAAAAATGATTGAAGGACGTTTAAATAAAAACTTAAAAGAAATGTGCTTAGTTGATCAAGCTTTCATTAAAGATTCTGATCAGACAGTAGCTCAATATTTAGGAAAAGGTAAAGTTTTAGAAATGGTTCGTTTTGAAGTTGGTGAAGGAATGGAAAAACGCGAAGAAAACTTTGCTGAAGAAGTTGCTGCTCAAATGAGAGGATAATTATATAAATAGAAAGGACACACTTTTTGTGCCCTTTTCTTGTAAAATGGAGGAGAGATCATATGAAATATAAAAGAGTTTTATTAAAGCTGAGTGGTGAAGCTTTAGCTGGAGAACAAGGATTTGGCATTAATCCTGTTGTTGTTGCAGATGTAGCTAGACAAATTAAAGATGCTAAAGATTTAGGTGTTGAAATTGCTATTGTTTGTGGTGGTGGAAATATCTGGCGTGGAAAAACAGGTAGTGATATGGGTATGGAAAGAGCTGCTGCTGACTATATGGGAATGTTAGCCACTGTGATGAATGGTATGGCTTTACAAAATGCTTTAGAAGCTATTGGATTAGATACAAGATTATTATCTGCAATTGATATGAAAGAAGTGGCTGAGCCTTATATTAGAAGAAGAGCAGTACGTCATTTAGAAAAAAATCGTATTGTTATTTTTGGAGCAGGTACAGGTAGCCCATTCTTTACAACTGATACAACTGCAGCTTTGCGTGCTGCTGAAATGAATGCTGATGTTATTTTGATGGCAAAAAACGGAGTTGATGGTGTTTATTCAGCTGATCCAAAAGTTGATCCACAGGCGAAAAAATATGATCATATAACTTATTTGGATGTCTTAAATGAAGATTTACATATTATGGATCAGACAGCTATTACATTATGTAAAGATAATGGTATTGATCTTTGTGTATTTAATATGCAGGAAGATGGTAACATTGCAAGAGCTTGTAATGGAGAATCCATAGGAACAATTATTTCGAAAGGAGGGAAAGAAACATGTTAGATCTTATTTTAGAAGAAACAAAGGAAAGAATGGAAAAGTCTATAGAAGCTTTTAAACATGAATTGGCTTCTGTAAGAACTGGTCGTGCAAATCCAACAATGCTTGACCGTGTCAAAGTGAATTATTGGGGTGAAATGACACCATTAAATCAAACAGCTGGTATTTCTGTTGTCGAAGGACGTCAGTTGGTTATTAAGCCTTATGACAAAAATATCTTAAAAGATATCGAACATGCTATTTATGAGGCTAATTTAGGATTGACTCCTCAAAATGATGGTGAAATTATTCGTATCAACGTTCCTGCTTTAACAGAAGAAACAAGAAAAGAATATGTTAAACAAGCAAAAAAATATGCTGAAGAAGCGAAAGTTGCTTTACGCAATATTCGTAGAAATGCCAATGATGATGTTGAAAAAGCAGATTTATCTGAAGATGAAGTGAAAATGGGAAAAGAAAAAGTTCAGAAATTAACTGATCAATATGTTAAAGTCATTGATCAATTAACAAAAGAAAAAGAAACAGATTTAATGACTGTTTAAATTTCATGAAACTCTTACTCTTTATTGATGAGTAGGAGTTTTTTATTGGTGTAGTGAGATGACATTTTTTTTGATAAGAGTTCGCATGTTGATATCTTTTATGTTATAATACAA
>CALUZM010000102.1 GCA_944325245.1 uncultured Massilimicrobiota sp.
TTTTAAAAAATAGAAAATAACTTTACTATCAAAATGAATATGTTATACTGATAGTGAGAAGAAATATTATTTTTAATATTAAAATTATTTTCATATCAAATGATATACAAAAGGATGGTGAAAAGATATGAAAAGGGCAAGAATGATTGCATTGAGTGCTTTATTCGTTTTTGTGTTGAGCTCATGTTAGTCAAATCAAAGTCAGGTTGATGTGAAATATGTGGCAGAAAAGCTTATCAGCTATTTTCAAGAAGCGATTCAAAAAACAACGCAGAATCCTCGTGATATCGGATCTCAAGAAAGAATTTATCAGAATATGGAAACGGAATTTCAAGATATCATGGAAGAAGATATGATTAAAGATGTGCAAATCAAGATTATACCATTTATGATCGACGAGTTATCATCATACTCTTTACCTGTTCAAGTTCAATCTATTTCTATTGAAAATGGAGATAGTCAAACTTTGACAGTAAAATTCATTGATCAGAATCACAACCAGGGTGACGTTGTTTTAAGAATGCAAGAAAATAAGGGAAAGATTTCTTATGTGGGGGTTTATAAACAATGAATCAAAAATTAGATCAATGGTTAATCAAAATTCAATGGTTTATTATTTTAATAACAGGAATATTTTTATTGTGGAATAATCGTCATCAGGATATCGTTGTTGTCTTATTATGGGAATTTTCTATTGTGTGCAATGCTTTTTGGGCGAGAGGAACAAAAATAGCCAATATAGAATATACTTATTTACGTGTGTTTCGTCGCTATCCAAAGCTTTGGTTGGTGGTAAGAATGATGTTGATTATCATCATAGAAATATTTGTCATTGGATATGTCATATAAAATACTTCTTTGAAATGACAAGCTTATACAGATGATAGAAAAGAATCTTTGTGTCATGTATAAAAAGGAGGATTGAAAAATGAAGAAGACAATAAGTCATATATCAGTCATGATCAAGCTTAATTATTTTTTAGTGAATTTTATTTATAATATCATCAGCATTCTGATTATTTATTATCTGTATAATCACCAATTTTTTGGTGAAGTCAATGCTCGTTTTTTAGATGTATTTCATAATGGTGAATTTGTATTTTACTTTGTGATATGTTTGGTTGCTTATCTCATTGTTGTTTATTTAAGATTTAGAGATTTTCATATTCAAGATAGATCAATTTTTCAGATCTTCCCATTCATGTTATTCCTTTTATTCTTTACTGTTGTTGTGATGAGTTATGGTTATTATATTTATTCTCTCAATCACTCTTCACTGTTTTTAGCTTGGTTATGTATAATTTCTAATTTGTTGATCTTTTATTGCTTGTATGTTTTGGTTCTGCATCGATTTGTGGATAAAATTTTTCATTATTAAAAAATAATAATAAAAAGTAGACCGGCGAGTCTACTTTTTATATAGCGATTTCCTTTAATTTTTGAATTAACATATCCGGCAAAGTTTCAATATTTTCAATAAATAAACTATTCGGATATGTTCTAGTAATTAGGGGAGCAGTCTGAATACCAATGCCAATCACATCGATATTTTTATCTTTTTTATAGAGATGTGTTAATTCATGAATGTGTTCAACACCATGAGTATCTCCATCAGAGAGGACAAAGACAAATCCTTTTCTTTGCCTTTTGTATGCTGCGAGTTTCTTTAAAACATATTCTAAAGCAATATCTTCATGTGTTCCACCAGATGTATGCATAGAAAATATACGATCTAACATATATCTTTTTTGACAGTCCTGAAAAGATATGATTTCTGTAAGCTGAACTTTTGTCTGACCTAGCGCTTTATGTGAAGAAATGCAAAAAGGAATCTTTAAAGTCTGTAAAACTCTTGCGAGTTCAAAACATCCTTTCATTGTATTGATGATTTTTTCACCACTCATAGATTCACTTGTATCAACAAGAATATAGACACAGAGGTCTTTTTTTTGTCCTTGTTTATGTTCTTTGAAAACACGGCCATCCAATGTTGCACGATACAGATTTTGTTGGTCTAATTGTCTACCATATTCCAGTTTGTGTTTTGTACGACTTTTAGAAACGTACATTCTTTCTCGCTTGAATAATCTTGCTAATTTATTACTTCTAGCTATACTTTCGTTTTTGCTTCTTAAAGCTATAGCTCCATATTGAGTAGGCGTTGTTCTTTCTAAAGGAGATAAAACAATTGAGGATTCAATAGGTGATTGATAAGTTTGTGATTGAAAATGTTTTTCTTGCTGTTTTCTTTGTTTCTCCTCACGCCTATGAATATCTTGTAAGATTTGATGATTTTGAACTTTTTCTTCTTGATCCTCTAATGATTCAATACGTTGAAATTCTTCATCGGATAGATTCATTTTATATTTTGTTGGGGTTTCTTGAGGTTGAGAATCTTCTGATGTACTATTTTGGAATTGAATTGCAATCTCACTGGCCATTTGAGAAAAAAGGCTGTTGGATATTCCCGATATTTTAGAACCATTTTGAATTGTATCAATGATTTCTTTAACGGTTTCATCCATAATAGGTGAACATAACTGCAAAATGCTTTTTGCGATTTCTAATCGTTCTTTGGTATGATGTGTCTGTAATCGGCCTTTGATAGCTAGTTTTCTTATTTCTGTAAAATGAGCGTGCAAATAACGTGGGATATAGACAATACTGTTGTGAAGTTTAAAACGATAGCCATAAGTACAAATAACCATGATTTCCTTGATGATCTTATCCATGAGAAATGAAGTATCATTTTGTTGATGGTCTTCTTGCATAAAAGATGATGTTATCGCCTGCCTGGCATACATTAAAGCATTCCATGTTTCTGGATATTCAATACCTATTGCATTTTCAACTGCACCTTCTTCAATAGCTTTTAAAACCAAAGGAAGATTGGTTTGATAAACATAGCGAATAAGCATATCTTTCAGTTCACGATATTTGATTTCTTTGTTTAAATAAGCTTTGGCAGCCTGATTGGCTTGTTCCAAAGAGTTTGAAGCTTCCTGATAAACTTGTGAGAAAAGATGAAAATCAGTATACAATAAAGAAGCTAATTCATGGAATTCAAGACCTTCCATAAACATGAGATAACCTTCAGGATGGAAATGAGAAAGATAGCGATAAGGGGCCTTTTCTCCTAAGACAATCAATCCACCATTCTTTTGTATTTGTGAATAGTGTTGTTGAGAATCGTCTATTTGTAAATGAATAGGCATTCTGGCATAGAGAACACTGTTTTTCTTAAGTTTTCTTTTTCCTTCATCTGTTAACATGGGCTAGTCCTTGCTTTCCTCTTCAACAAATTCATGAACGATTAATGACATAACAGAAGAAGCGGCTCCATTGGTCGCGAGAATTTGACGGGCATCTTCTAGATTTAAGATTTCATCATCTTCTTCAGCTAATTCAGAAATAATAGTAACTAAACTGGCACGAATGATATCACCATCTAAATCAACAGTTTTGTGAGCCCAGTTTAATAAAGTTCTTAAATCAATACGTTGTGTTGTTTCATTACCTTCATTGATAATCACATTATGGAAAGCATCAAGTAATGAAGCCATTTTTGTGGCTATTTGAAGATCAATCTCTGTTTCTTTCACAATAATCTGAGCCATTTTCTCAATAGGGAGTTGACTGATTTTTATTTTGTTTTGAATACGAGATTTATGAGAAAGGTTCATTTCATTCGTTCCAGCATAACCAATATTCATACTTTCAGCAAAGCGAAATAATGGATGAGCATGAATGATTTCACCATTGTCTAATATTTTTTGTTTTGTGCCATCTAAGACATCATTGAGTGAAGAAATAATATCACTATCTACCATATTGATTTCATCAAAAATAAACATTCCACCATATTTCATCATTAAACTTAAAGGACCATATTCAAAAACAGTCTCTCCATTTCTTAATACATATTTTCCAAATAATGAAGATTCATCAATTGAACGACTACCAACCATTTTTAAGCTTGGAAGTCCTAATGCTCCAGCAACACATAATAACTTTGTTGTTTTTCCAGTTCCCGATGGTCCATAATATAAACAAGACCATGTTTTTCCTCTTTGAAAAGATTTAATCAAATCAAAATCATTTTGATCTAAAAAATTTCTATTTTGCATATAGAGTCTTTCGTTATCCTTAATTGATTCTTGAAGGAACAAAGGAAGTTTTTGTTTTTCCTGTTCACTATAAAGAGGTTGAATATCAAGGATTGTCAGTGTAGATGAAGATAAAGATTGATATATTTTTTCTTGTGATTGCAAATCAATGAGTAAATGTTGAGAATCATCTTGGAATAAAAAAGTTTGTGTTAATGATTGTGTGTTGAATGACATATGTTTGTGCATCATTAGTTCTTCAACTGAATCATAATGTAAAGCTAAAAAGCTGTCTGGCTGATTCATCATATCTTGTATAAGTGCAATACTTTTTTTGGCGATAAATGTCACAGACTTATATTCATTAGCATCCCATTCATCAGCGTGTATATGTGATTGCATATTAATTTGAAGCCAATTTTTATAGATATCAGCAAATTCTTCTATTTGATATTGATTATAAAGATAATTGATTGCAGTTAAAAGTAATCTATATAGACTATCGCTACTTTCGTTAATGACTGCCATGATAAAACGATGATCATAAAAAGAATATTCTAAATAAACTTCTTTTTTATGACAATGCTCTAATGTGAAAAGCAGGGAGTGTTCGTGAATAAAAACATAAACATTATCATTATCTATGTCGCTATGAACAATTCCTTTTATAGCTTTTGTAAGTTGTGAATCAGCTGGGTATGTTGTTCCAGGGATGATTTCATCATGATCATTGTCACCATATAAAATAGTGTGGGCCATATAGCCAGGTGAAATAGAATAGGGTTGAAATTGTTTAAGTTCATTAAGTATCATATGCATGCTCCTTTTTTTGACATTATATCATGGATTGGAATGAGTACAAATAATATGCTTATATAAATAAAAAAAACGATCTGACGATCGTTAATTTTTAAATGGTGACCTGTACGGGATTCGAACCCGTGAATGCATGCGTGAAAGGCATGTGAGTTAACCGTTTCTCCAACAG
>CALUZM010000103.1 GCA_944325245.1 uncultured Massilimicrobiota sp.
CCGATCTATATGAATACCTCCATCACTTTCTTGTTAAAAAGCCAATGTGAAAACAATTGTTACAATGAGTGCCGGTAAAAGATTGGCCACTTTTACAGTTTGAGGCCACACCAGATTCACTCCCACACAGAAAATCAAGATATTTCCAACCATATCCAAATGATTCAAAATATCAGTTGTCATAAAGCCTGCTAATCCGGCTGATAAAAAAGTTATAGTACCTTGCAAAAGAACAACTGGGATAAAAGCAAAGATGCATCCTTTTCCCATAGATGATGCCATAATTAAAATAATCACAAAATCTAAGACTGCTTTTGCGAATAATGTCGCATGATTACCATAAATCCCATCCTGAATAGCACCCATGATAGCCATAGCGCCAATACTCACGGTTAATGATGCACTCACAAAGCCATAAACAAATTGGTTGTCCTTTTGACTACCCGTTTTGATTTTCAGCCAGTTGCCAAATTTTTCAAACATAGCATCAATATCAATGATTTCTCCAATCAAAGCCCCAATCACCATAGAAATAATCACATTCATGGATCCTGCAATACTTAACTTTCCCTCTTCAATAACAAGCATTTGTGATAATGTTCCTGCAAGGGCCAGAAAAATAGTTGAAAAACCGGTTGCTTTCATAATCGTATCCTGATAACGTTCTTTTAAGAAGCGTTTTAAGAAAATACCTAAAACACCACCTATAATAATAGCAAGTCCATTAACAATTGTTCCTAATCCCCTCATGCAATCTCTCCTACTTTCATCTTGTTGACTATTTTATCATATTTTTTTATCAATCACTACTCTCATAATCATAAAAAAAGAGAAGTTGCAGCTTCTCTTCTATATATTCTATTCATTTGTTCCGATACTCATCGTTTCAGGTAAAGTACTTCCGCCATCAATCACAAATTGAGAACCTGTAATATAACTTGATTCATCACTACCTAAAAAGGCAAATAACTCTCCAACTTCAATAGGTTTAGCAAGTCTTCCCATTGGAACACCTTTCGCAATATCTGCAATTGCACTTTCTGGATCATCTGGGTTGGATTCAACAGCCATCTTCTCTACCATAGGTGTTCTGGCATAACCTAACTGTGAACAGTTCACACGAATATGGCGGCTGGCATATTCAACAGCCAAACATTTTGTTAGTCCAACTAAGGCTGCTTTTGTCATAGCATATGCCGCTTCTCCAGCATCTGCCACAATATCTCCTGTCACTGATGAAGCAATCACAATGCTACCCTTTCCTTGTTTTAACATATAAGGGATGACAGCCTGACAAGTATTCCATACACCTTTGATATTGACATCAATATGAAAATCTCTGATTTCATCACTCATCTCTTCAAATGGTGCCAAACGACAGACACCTGCATTACAGCATGCAATATTCACTTCCCCAAAAGTTTCCACTGTTTTTTGGACAGCTTCATTCATCTGACTTTTATTAGCCACATTACCTACATAAGTGATAATATCCGCCTGATATTGATCACGTAATTTCTGGGCAGTCTGTTCAACATCCTTTGATAAATCAATCATACAGATTTTAGCTCCATATTTCACGTAGGCTTCTGCAATTCCTTCACCCAATCCAGCAGCTGCCCCCGTAATAATTGCTACTTTTCCGTCTAATTTTCCCATAAATTCATGTCTCCTTTATTATTATCTATATCTCTATTGTAATCCTTTTGAACATAGCACTCAAACATTTCATGTCTGATTTATATTTTCTATATCTAATAGCTTCATATATTGTAGCGGTACCTTTTTCACAAGCCAGATATGGTTAGCTGAAAGATAAAAAAGAATGCCATCCTGATACATTTGTTTAGCATTGATTTGATAAACAACTGGCTTTCCATGTCTCTTCCCTACCTTTATAGCCGTCTCAATATCTGTTGATAAATGTACATAAAGTCTTGATTTAGAAATCAATCCTTGTTGTTGAATAGAGGACAGATACTTTATAGCTGTTCCATGATATAAAATATCAGGTGGCAATGCTTGTTTGAATTCAACATCAACAGGTATAGAGTGTCCCTGATTGGCACGAATCAACGTATGGTCTTCATTAAAAGCATATCTTTGTTTTGAATCAGTACGGACAATCTCTTCTAATATTTCTCGTTGAAATTGGGGATATCTTTTTTGAATACCTTTGATCAATTCATCTACATGTGCCCAGCCATGTTGATCTAAAGTCAATCCTGCCTGCTCAGGATGATGACGCAAAAGAAATGCCATATAACGGCTTATAGGCGTGAGTTTCATATATAATCACCTTCTTGATATTTATTCTACTTATTTTCTATTACGCCTGACACTCTGGAATATCTTTGATAATACGGCATTCAGACCATTGGATTTTTAGCTTTTTGGCAACTTCCATAACGACACATACATCTTCTAAAGAATCCAATACTGTCTTTAAATGTTGTTCTTGAATACAACGTTGCTGAACTCCATCTTTTTCCACATAATAGAATTTATTAATGATTTTTGAAACGATATCATCAATATATCGATGATAGTTGTGAAGTTGAGATTTGATTTCTTCTTTGGAAGCATCACAATCCTTTAATTTCTGATAAAGTGAATAAGGAATCTCATGAAAAACAATATGCGTTTTTAAGTATTGATGATATCTTTTTTGAAGATAATCTGGCTGTTTCGTTATATGAAGCTGATATAACTGCTGATCTAACTCTTTGATATGAGAAACAACATCATCGATACTACTGTAACCCTTCCATAAGAGTGCATTTGTGACTTTCATCTCAAAAAAAAGCATCTTCATTGCGTAATAAACTTTTTTGATCATGTTTCTCAATTCATCAACATTTTCAATTCCTATTTTTTTCAAATTAACATAAGAAATTGTAAATCTGAAAGAGGAGAAGCTAAAAGTTGAATAGGTATATCTTCACTCATGGATTCAAAAGTATATCCCATTCCTGTTAATAAAGCATATAATAACGAATTGGAATCTAAAGATCCTCTTAAAATAAATTTTTTTATTTCTTCTTGAATAACTTTTTGAAAATTCATATCATATATGATTTTATAAAATTCTGAATAGCTTTCTGGATTTTTTGATTTCAAAGAAACACGAAAAGAAGAATATTGCAAAAGATTCAAAGGATCATCTTCCATTTTTTGAGCAATATCTTGATAATCATGACACTCTTCAACCCCTATTCCATAATAATAACGCGCCAAATCTGTACATATAACAGATTTTTCTAGATTTGAATCAACATGTATCACTTCATGAAATTGTGTGCTCACAAGTGCATCAATACCATGCATAGCTTCCAACTCATAATCTTGATTCAAATATTCTTTCATATAATATCTCATCGTTTTCACCTACATCATTTTGGAATATTACCCTATCTCTATTATACAAGAAAATGATTAATCTTCATAATGATTTTCTTTTCGCTTCAAAATATATGATGAGATGGCATCAATTTGAAAAACTTATAGAAATATGGTAAAGTTTATTCATTCTTGATTTTTATCAGGAGAAGGGAGAAAAAATGGAAAAATTATTTAAATTAAAAGAAAATGGAACGACTATTTCTACTGAAGTGATGGCTGGAATTACTACATTCTTTGCGATGGCTTACATTATCGCAGTTAATCCAAACACTTTATCACAATCAGGTATGGAATGGGGAGCTGTCTTTTTAGCTACAATTATTTCTGCCGTGATTGGAACTTTGATTATGGGACTTGTCGCAAATGTTCCTTATGCGCAAGCACCAGGAATGGGATTGAATGCATTTTTTGTTTATACAGTGTGTTTTCAATTACAATTCACATGGCAACAGGCCTTATCAATGGTGTTTATTTGTGGTTTGATTAATATTTTTATTACTGTTACAAAAATCAGAAAAGTGATTATTAAAGCAATTCCACAATCTTTACAAAATGCTATTGGTGGTGGAATTGGTGTTTTTATTGCTTATTTAGGTTTCTTAAATGTTGGTTTTATTACATTTGATAGTGGTGTCCCTGCTATTGCAACATTAAATCAACCAGTTTTATGGATTTTCTTAATTGGATTGGTTTTGGCAGTTATTTTAACATTAAAAAATGTCAAAGGTGGTATCTTAATTGCGATTATTGTCACAACAATCTTAGGTATTCCTTTTGGTGTGACCACAACAACAGATACTGTCAGCTTTGGAGAAGCCTTAAATGCTTTACCTTCAACATTTGGAGTCATTTTCACTCCTGCAGGTTTACCTTCATTATTTAGCGATATGTCTCGTTTACCTTTAGTTTTGATTACTATTTTTGCATTTAGTATGTCAGATACTTTTGATACAATTGGTACATTTATTGGTACTGGTAGACGTAGTGGTATTTTCTCCAAAGAAGATGAAAAAGCATTAGAAACAAGCAGTGGATTTAGTTCTAAAATGGATAAAGCCTTATTTGCGGATGCTACAGCAACATCTATTGGGGCTATTTTTGGAACTTCCAATACAACAACTTATGTCGAAAGTGCAGCAGGTATTGGGGCTGGTGGTCGTACTGGTTTAACATCTGTTGTGACAGCCATCTGTTTTGCGTTAAGTGCCTTTTTAGCGACTTTTGTGAGTGCTATTCCTTCAGCCGCAACAGCACCAGCTTTAATTATTGTTGGATGTATGATGGTGTCATCATTTGCTGAAATTGACTGGTCAAATTTAGAAGATGCAATTCCAGCTTTCTTTGCAGGAATATTTATGGCTCTTTGTTATAGTATTTCTTATGGTATTGCCAGTGCCTTTATTTTCTATTGTTTAATTAAAATCTTTAAGAAACAAGCCAAAGATATTCACCCTATCATTGCTGGTGTTGCATTATTATTTATCTTAAACTTTATCTTACTTGCGATGATTTAATACAAAAAATTCAGGAGTTGACTTCAATTAGAGCAACTCCTTTTTCATAAAAATATTTAGCTAATAAACTACCCCGGGGCAGAGCCCACAAATGTCCACTGGACATTTGCGACGGGGTATTTCAAAACCTTTGTGAT
>CALUZM010000104.1 GCA_944325245.1 uncultured Massilimicrobiota sp.
TAATAATTTGTCCATTGACATCCGTTTTTCCTTTAGCAACAGTTTCTCCTTTTTTGAAAAGAATAGAGCCATCTATTCCAGAAACAATATCATTTTTTGCAGTCAACAGATACTCAATATCTGTCATGGCTTTACCAGTCTCCTTATCTGTTTTATTGATGATGATTTTTCCTTTAGGCTGAGCATTGGCTACCTTAATTGTTAAGATAGGAGTTTCATCTTCATCCATGTCATAGTCGTGCTGATTTGTAATTGTAAAGGTAATTGGTTCTTCCAATTCAAGGAAACCATCAGGAACCTTGATTTCTTCCACCGTGTATGTTCCTGCATCCAATTCTAACGGTAAAGTCACTTCTCCTAATTTACCAAAAGAAGTAATTACTTGATTCTTAGAATTCGTTGTAAAAGTATCAATTTTTTGTCCAGCAACTTTTTGAACAACATAATTACCCTCGCTGTTCTTAATCTTGAAACTTGCACCATTTAAAGTGACTGTCTTTCCTGTTTCTTCATCAACTTTAATTAATTTAACCTGTGAAGTGAAAGGTCTATTGTTGATATTAATAATCTTGATTTGTTCAATATCTTCATATTCGGTATAATCATCAGTCACAGTGATTGTAAAGTCTGGAGCAGTAATATAGTCCTTTGGAGTCTTTGTTTCTTTGACTAGATATTCTCCATGAGGAAGATACGGTGTTGTTGCACGACCATTTTCATCAGTAGTAATTACTGCATAGGTTGTAGCATTATCCCATCCTACATGATTGACTTCACTTTTCAATTTCCATGTAAATTCTGCTCCTTGCAGTCCTTTTACAATACCAGAAATTCCATCTTTTTCACCTGATTTGAACACCTGAATTTTTTGCATATTCACTCTGTTAGATGTTTTCTTTGATGAAGTCACCTTAGATACTGTCTGTCCCTCATATTCAAGAGATACATTGATGACTGATGGATTTAAAACCAATGAATCATTTGATGATATTTCCTTGATGTAATAATTACCTAAAGGAAGATCATTCCAAGTGATTTTTCCATCTTTGTTTGTTTTCTTTGCTGATACTAAAGCGTCTTTTTCATAATATGTTTTTGTTCCAGCTTTATTTGTGATTCTTTCTTTGGCACGCAATTCGTAAGTATTGCCTTCCAATGTTGCATCACCAGTTAAGCCATTTGTTTTAGAAGAATCAATGGATTTTGTTAATTCTATCTTTCCAGTTGGTTCGTTATTGGTAAATTCAATAGAAGTTGTTTCATTTGGTTTTATTTCAAATGATTTCTCACTTACATTGATAAGATATCCATTAGCAGATTTTGTTTCTACTGCTTTGTATTCACCAGGAACTAATCTATCTAATTTGATTTTTCCATTTTTATCAGTTGTGTGTGTTTCATCAAAATCATTTGGTCCAGTAATGCGATAAGATGTTTCAGCAATTGTAGATGTTTTATCATCATTGTATTTTGTTAGTACAAGCTTTCCAAACTGATTGACTGTCACTTTCATTGAAGTCTGCATGACATCATCAATTTTGAAACTTGCAACTGCCTGACAGTCATCAGCAGTATAATAAATACTTACTCCCGTTTCACTTGCAGGAATGTCTTTCTTCAATACAATATTTGCTTCGGTAATAGATGGTGCTCCTTTTACAGTTAACGTATTTCCACTGATTTTAACATCCAGACCACCATCGTCTACAACTACCATGTCTTCCAAGACACCTTTTGTATCAGCCAAGGTCAATGTTTTATCTGCATCAATATTGTGTGTCTTATTGGCAAATGACGGAGCCACATAAAACTTATCAACATCAGCTAGAATTTCTTTCCACTTTTGCTGCACCTCTGCATAAGTGTAGGCTGTTGGGGTTCTCACCCACTCTAGATCATCTCTTTCATGAATTTCTCGCCATAAAAGCCCCTGAGTGATTGCGTACCAATCCTTATCCGTTCTCCCTGCAACCTTCGTTCCATAATAAGCTATCAAAGACAATCTCTTTGCCTTTTCTTCACTGATACCAATATCTTTATATGTTCCAGCTGTTACTTTCTTGTTGTTACGAAAAGTTGTAAAGTAGTCTACACAGAACACAGGCTGATTGTCAACCAACAAGTATCCCTCTGTTCCATGTTCACTTCCATCAGTAGGATCAATAAGAATCCAATCCTTATATCGAATTGAACTAGTTGTTCCAGTTAATGCAAACGCATTTGTAACGAGTCCATTCATTAACATCATGGCACTTGCTATACACAGAACTGATTTCTTTGTTATTGTTTTTATTTTATCTAACATTTTTCTTCTCCTTTGTATTTTTATTCTTTATTTGTAGTGTTTTAAATAAAAAGAATGAACATGGAGATCTTATTTTAGTCTTCATATTTATATTTCCTTTCCAACAAAAAAGACACCTCATGTTTGAGATGCCTTTAATATCTTGCTTATTTAATTTTGATTTAATTTATATATGGTGCAATATTCTTTTCTATTTGTTCAACGTTATATTCTTTACGTTTTTGCTTTTCTTCACTATCTGAAGTTAGATAAACAGCTAAACCTATGATAAATAATGCTATTAATATTTTCTTCATAACAATCACCTCTTGTTATGATTATAGATAACTCTATTTTTTATAACAAATGTATGAAATCATATAAGTATTTCTATATATAATTAGTTAGTTATAATATAGAGTGAATTTAAGAGTCCAAAGGTGATTCCTTTCGGAATGTTAAGGGGGTTTTAGGGGGAAAAACAGTCACGACTGGCAACGAAAAAAAGCGTACTACCCCCATGAATACGCCGAAATTTAATAATTCTGCAATTTTATCATTCACATGTGTGAATATAAATTATCTAGAATGTTCTCTTTCTCTTTTTTTATGCCATTCACCCAATAATTTGAGAATAATCTCCTTTTTTTGGTTAGGTGTATAGGATTTTGGAAAATATTTATTAATTTCCTCCATCTTAAGACTTATTTTTTCCTTTTGGTTTGGCTTGTCCGCCAGTAACATATCCATCATCATATCTTTAGATAACTCTTCATTTTGACTTTTACGTTTCAATTCCTGAGCCTGAGCAAGACTAGGGGTAGCTAAAGTTTCCTTGATGACTTCAACGAGTTCGTTTTGTTCCTTGATTTGAAGAAATGATAGTTCATAGGCTGGATTCAATGCGATAGTAAATCCATCTTCATGAATTTCATCAACCATATTTCTTAATTCTTTAACCAAGTATGTTAATCGAATAAATCGTTGAATTTGATTTCTACTTTCTCCAACCTGTTCAGCCAACATATCATCGGCTCTTTTTAACTTTGTCCCAACTTGGGACGAAGTTAAATCATTACGTTTTCCTTGATGTTTCATTGCCTCTAATTTCATACGATAGGCAAATCCACGTTCAGTTGGCAGAATATGTTCACGTTGAATATTGCTATCAACCATGATGATGGTTGCTTGGTCGTCATCAAGTTCTCTTACAATAGCGTCGATTTCCGTTATCCCGTTTTGCTCTAACGCAAATTTTCTCCTGTGCCCTGATACCATCTCATATCCACCATTTTTATCTGGTCTGACAAGAGCAGGCATTAAGACACCATTTTCTTTTACGCTGTCAATCAGTTTTACCATGTCCTCGTCCATACGGACATGAAAAGGATGCTGTTTGAAGTCATGAATTTCACTGATAGGAATTTTCATGACCTTTTCAAGTCTGGCTTCCTGTCTTTGTTCCTCAGTGGAAAAAAGAGTATCTTCAAATTTAGGAAGTCCTAAATCAAATTTGTTCATGATATTTCAACTCCTATCTTTCTGGTGTACCTTTATGTTTTGACCTTTCAATTTTTGTGATTTCCTTAGTTAAATCTTCATAGGCTTTAGCCACATTACTGTCTTTCGCATGTTGATATACACTCTTTCCAGATACACTGGCTTCAGCAGCTTTAACACCGATAGGAATAATCGAATTAAAGACTTTGATATGTTTTCCATAATTTTCTCTAATTGTTTCTACTGTGCTTTTTCCTAAATTGGTTTGCATATTAGCAAGAGTGATAGCAACACCGAGTATATCAACTTTTGGATTAATCTGATGTTTTACTTTGCCGATTGTATTCAGTAACTTAGTCATTCCTTTAGCTGGAAGATACTGAGCTTGTACAGGTATCAGAATATTATCGGCAGCAGATAACGCATTGATTGTCAGCATCCCAAGAGAAGGGGGACAGTCAATCAAGATATAGTCATAGTGTTGTTTGAGAGGGCTAAGACACATATCAAGAACACGTTCACGATTCATGACACTTACTAGCTTTAATTCAAAGTCAGCAAGTTCAATGTTGCTTGGGATTAAGTCAATCTGTTCCTCGTGGTGAATGATTAGATTATTGTAATCAACTTTCTTATCATAGATAATATCATTCATTGCTTTTGATATAGTGTTTTCCATATCATCAGTATTCTTTAATCCTAAACAAGCAGATAAATCTCCCTGTGGATCAAAGTCTACCATTAATACTTTTTTGCCTTGATTAGCTAAACCTATGCCTACATTTTCAGTAGTCGTGGTTTTTCCTGTTCCACCTTTTTGATTTGCAACTACTATTACATTGCACTTCTTTGCCATATAAATTTACCTCCTTTCTCATGGCCAGTGCTAAGACTGGCTATGTAATTTTTGATGATGGATACTTTTTCTTACTAATAATAAATTGATTATTAGTATATTTAAAATATAAGAAAAATATCTAAGAAATCATAATTTACGGAATAAAAAAACTTATACGTGAGTGCTAAATTTTGAAGAAAAATATAGCGACGTATAAGTATCAAAAAAATGTATTTGTTAGTAACGTGTTAGTAACCGAAAAACTCTCACTAAGTCTGAAATGCTCCCACCACGCACCAACAGACTTGTTGTTGATTAAAAAAGTATCGATGAACAGAAAGAAATTTAAATTTTAGTTTGTTAGTAACGTGTTAGTAATTTGTTAGTAACTGTGTTAGTAACCTGTTAGTAACCTGTTAGTAACT
>CALUZM010000105.1 GCA_944325245.1 uncultured Massilimicrobiota sp.
ATGATTATTATAATATCGCCAATATCGCTCGTTTATTGACAGAATTACCAGATGAGGATTTAAAAGAAGTTATGTTTATAATAGAGTATAAGCGCAAAAGAATTGAAGAGAAAAACAAAGCACAGCAATAAGACGAAAAGGAGTCTTCATTGAAGTGAACCCAATTTGTTTGTTGGACACTTATTTAAATTTGTTATTTAAGCATTTAATAAGGATTGATTCCTGTATTGAACAGGAGTTAATCCTTTTAATTTTACTGTAATTCTTTGAGTATTATAATACTCGATATATTCTTCCATTGCAGTCTTTAAGTCATCTAATGTTTTAAAAGTATACTCATATCCATAAAACATTTCATTTTTCATCTTTCCAAAAAAGTTCTCCATTGGTGAATTGTCTAAACAATTTCCTTTTCTTGGCATTGATTGTTGAATTCCCTTTTCCTCAAGCATTTTATGATATGGTTGCATTTGATATTGCCACCCCTGATCTGAACGAAAGATAAGATTACTCAAGTTATCATATTTATCAAACGCTTTATTAAGCATATCTTTTGTCTGTTCAAAATTTGGACTTGTTGATATATTGAAAGATACTATCTCTCGATTATGTAAATCTAAAATCGGTGAAAGATATAGTTTGCCTGCTGCTATATGAAATTCTGATACATCTGTAGACCATATTTCATTGCATCTTGTTGTATTAAAATTTCTTTTATAATATGTCTTATGATTTTCTTCATCAACTACCTTATCAAGTAATAGATTTTTTACTGTACCATTCATATCACCTTTATATGACTTATATTTTGCTTTTGGCGTTTTGGTATATAATCCCATTATAGACATTAATCGTTTGACTTTCTTGTGATTGATCGCATATCCCTTATTTCTTAATTCTAAAGTTATTCTACGGTAGCCGTAACGTTCTTTATGCGTATAAAAGATATCGATAATAACGTTCATTATTTCATCATTTTTCATGTCTTTATGAGTCTTGGATAACGTGTAGTAATATGTTGAACGTTTTAATCCGGATATCTCAAGAAGAATCCTTAGTGGATATTTACGCTGCAGTTCACAAATTACCGCTACTTTTTCTTCGGTTGTCGATTCTTCCTTGCCTGAACTGCAGCTCTCAATTTTTTTAGGTATTCAACTTCCGCTTCCAGATACTGATTTTTTTCCTCAAGATACTTGATTTTTTCTTCTGGAGTCATATCTTCGTATTTTTTATTGAATTGATCTTTTTTGTTCATAGTAGATGGTCTTCCTTTCGTTTTCTCTACTATAACATATCCATTCTCTTTATACGAGTTAATCCAATTTAGTAACATGCCATCACTAGATAAACCATACTCAATAGCTGTACCTATTATTGATTGACCATCGAGAATGACTTTATTGATAGCCTCTAATTTTAATTCTAGTGAGTAGTATTTGTTTTTTCCAGAATTCAAAATGTCAAACCCATGCTTATCTATCAATCTTATTAAATATGCAATATTTTTTTTGTTTATTTTGTATTCTGCAGATAATGATGGTAAAGTTTGTCCTTGCTTTCGTTTCACATATAATTCTATTTTTTGTTCTCTTGTAAGTTTTGCCATAATAAAAAATGAACCTCCATTATTTGGGTGTCCAAATAACGGGGTTCATTTCAATATCGGCTCCTTTTTTCATGTCTATTTAAGCAACTGTTTGAATTCCTCTAATAAGTCAAGTCCTTCATCAAGAATGTCCTGATGACAAACTTCATCTGTCTCACAATGTCGAAATTCAACCTGAATATCTTTATTTTGAATATTAATAAGTGCATAAGTTCCATATCCATAGCTACCACGGTTCATCATCAGGCTACCTGGATTAAGAAAATAAATATTTTGATGTTTTTGAAAAGTAGGTACATGAGTATGACCATGTAGGCATAAAAAGCAATCATGTTCTTGACAAAGCTGAATAAGTTTATCATAACCATAATAAACGTCATAATAATGTCCATGTGTTATACATATATTTTGTAAAACTTGATAAATAGGAAAAGGAGCATCGTCATGGTTACCTCTTACAACTATATCAAACTTTTGAATATAGGGATTATCTAAAGGTAAAGACGAATCTCCACAATGTATCATATAATTAACCTGAGATCTATACAATTTGACAACACGTTGTAAATGATCTTTATATAAATGACTATCACTAACAACAAGTAATTTCATTTTCATCATCTCTTTTCTTTATCTATTTTA
The DNA here is from genome assembly GCA_944325245.1 of uncultured Massilimicrobiota sp. Lineage (GTDB taxonomy): Bacteria > Bacillota_I > Bacilli_A > Erysipelotrichales > Coprobacillaceae > Allocoprobacillus. Next base: position 2,252 of record CALUZM010000105.1, read on the forward strand.
TCATAACTCATTTATAAAATCATATTTTATTGATGAAATCATGATATTTTCTGAAACAGAAAATTTTTGTCCGTAAGTGTTTACAATTCATCTAAAAATTGTTACAATATATATTGTAAAAATAAGAAAGGGAGTAAGAAATATGAAAACTATTTTATTAGTATGTTCTGCAGGAATGTCTACAAGCTTATTAGTTACTAAAATGGAAGCTGCTGCTAAAGATGCTGGAGTTGAATGCAAAATCTTTGCATTACCATTTTCTGATGCACCAAGAGTATTAGAAGAAGTTGACTGCATCTTGCTTGGACCACAAGTTAGATTCCAAAAAGCTGCTATTGAAAAATTAGCTGCTGGTAGAAAAGCTGGACCTATCCCTGTAGACGTCATTGATATGAGAGATTATGGTACAATGAACGGTAAAGCTGTATTTGAAAAGGCTTTGTCTTTATTAAAATAATCCCAAAAAAGGAGCATTGCTCCTTTTTTCTTTTCTTTTTATATATTGTTTGTTATAATATTGTCAATCAGGAGGATGAAAAATGGAAAAAGCAATTATAACTGTTGTGGGTAAAGATCAAGTTGGAATTATTGCTAATGTTTGTCAATATTTAGCAAAAACAAATATTAATATTTTGGATATATCTCAAACAATATTAGAGGGATATTTTAATATGATGATGATTGTAGATATGAGTGATTCGAAAGAATCTTTCTCTGATGTTTGTGATCAGTTAGAAAATCTTGGTGAGAATATTGGTGTTCATATTAAATTACAACACGAAGATATTTTCAATAAAATGCATAGAATCTAAGGAGGATGGTCATGATTAATTTATTTGAAGTTAATGAAACAAATAAGATGATTGAACAGGAAAACTTAGATGTGCGTACAATAACAATCGGTATTAGTCTGATTGATTGTATTGATGCTGATATTGATGTTTTATGTCAAAATATTTATCAAAAAATAACGACTGTTGCAGCGCATTTGGTTGAAACAGGAGAGGCTATTGAAAAGAAATATGGTATTCCTATTGTCAATAAGAGAATTTCAGTAACACCAATCGGTTTAGTTGGAGCTGCTGCATGTCATTCTACAGATGATTTTGTGAAGATTGCGAAAACTTTAGATCGATGTGCAGAAAAAGTTGGTGTTAATTTTATTGGTGGTTATAGTGCACTTGTTTCTAAAGGTATGACACAAGCTGAAAAACTACTTATTCAATCTATACCACAAGCCATGAAAGAAACGAAACTGGTTTGTAGTTCTGTTAATGTTGGATCAACAAAAACAGGAATTAATATGGATGCTGTTAAATTAGTTGGTGAAATCATAAAAGAAACAGCTGAATTGACACAAGAAAGCGATTCTATCGGTTGTGCAAAATTTGTTGTCTTTTGTAATGCACCTGATGATAATCCTTTTATGGCTGGAGCTTTTCATGGTGTAAGTGAAGCTGATGCTATTATCAATGTAGGAGTCAGTGGTCCTGGAGTTGTTAGAAAAGCTATTCAAACAGCTAAAGGAAAAGATTTTGGGGAACTATGCGAAATTGTAAAGAAAACAGCTTTTAAAATTACAAGAGTAGGGCAGTTGGTTGCAAGAGAGGCATCTGCTGCTTTGAATATTCCTTTTGGAATTATAGATTTATCATTGGCACCAACTCCTGCTGTTGGAGATAGTATAGCTGATTGTTTGACTGAAATGGGGTTAGAAAGAGTAGGGGCTCCAGGAACAACAGCGGCTTTAGCTATCTTAAATGATCAGGTTAAAAAAGGTGGTGTTATGGCATCATCATATGTAGGTGGACTTTCTGGTGCATTTATCCCTGTAAGTGAGGACCAGGGAATGATTGATGCTGTAGAAGCAGGAGCTTTAACATTAGAAAAATTAGAAGCTATGACTTGTGTCTGTTCAGTTGGTTTGGATATGATTGCTATTCCAGGTAAAACTTCTGCAAAGACAATTTCTGGTATTATTGCAGACGAAATGGCAATCGGTATGATCAATCAAAAGACAACAGCTGTACGTATCATACCTGTTATAGGTAAGGATGTTGGAGAAAGTGTTGAATTTGGAGGTTTATTGGGGTATGCTCCAATTATGCCTGTTAATCCTTTTTCATGTGATGAATTCATTGATAGAGGTGGACGAATTCCTGCACCAATTCATAGTTTTAAAAACTAAAAGACGATTCAATCGTCTTTTTTTACAAAGAGTTTATAAAATATAATTAATTGAAATTAATAGAAAGGAAAATTATATACTAACTCATAAGTTAAGTATATATCAGGATTTCATCATGCTTAATAATCAACTTATTATTTATAAAAATATATCTGAAGATTCTCTTGTTTTAAAATGTCTTTCTTTTGTTGATGATAAAGAAGTACATATAAATGAATCAGAATTTATTGCATATATGCTGAATTTGGCTGAAAAATATGAACTTCATGGTCATTTATTTCAAAGTCTTTTGACACATTTATTAGCATATCATGAAAATACTTTTACTTTAGCTTTAGAAAGAAAAAAAGAAATTTCAAACTCATTAAAAAAAGTTGTTTGTCATGATTTAGAGATTATTTTTCAGCTCTATCATTATGATTTTTCTCATATAGATGATTTATATAGAGATTTATTTTTATCTTTTGAAAATAGTTCTACTATTATCAATCAAGAGATTTATGATCTTTTAACTCAACTTCAAATTAAACTTTCAAAGAGCACATCAGTAGAAGAATTCTATCAAATATTATATAATCATT
>CALUZM010000106.1 GCA_944325245.1 uncultured Massilimicrobiota sp.
TTACTCCATATGCTTCTGCTTTTGCATAGCTTTCTATTACCAAAGTTTAGTCAGCTTCACCAAGATAAACATTTCCTAATAAGAAATAATATTCACCATTTGTATTATCTAAAACAATAGCTTGTTGATACATTTCTTTTGCATTTACAAGATTATTTAGTAAAAGATAAGCATTACCAGCAATAATATAGGCTTCACTTTTCGTCTTATTAAATTGAATGATTGTTTTAGCAAGTTTGATTGCTTCTTCATATCTTTTATTAGCATAAGCGACTCTTGCCTTTGATAACAAATTCTCATATTGATTAGTCAATATCTTCACCTCCTTTTATTTCTAATATAACTGCATTTCATTTTTCCCGGTTTTTTGAAGCAATCACCTTAAAAAAGTGATTGCTATTTTATTCAAATTTGGTAACACCAAAATGCTTCATTAAATATTCATTTTCTTCATCGTAATAATGTTCTGAAAAAATTAAGACATTTTCGACTAAATCTTCAGGACAATAAATCATTAAGCCTAATGTTTGACTATAATAACTTTCATCAAACTCTAAATACTTCAAGTCATCAACTATCTTATTTAACTGGTTCAGCAAAAATTGTATATCTTCACTTACAATAATAGATTGATCATGATATTGAAGAGTAACTTCCGGAAAGACTGACACTGCTTCTAATTTTCGATCTGGTGTATAATAACAATGTTGATATCCAAAATCATCCACAGAGTGATTTTCTACTGGAAAACCGGTTGGATAATTTTTAAAACTACCACATAGATATCTTACTTCTTGACGTTCCATCCCAAATATAAGTTGACCAACACTTTGATAGGGAACAATTTTATATGTTTTCATTAGTTAAATACTCCTTCCTTAATCAATGTTTTTAAATACTTTCTTGCTTGTTTAATTGCTGCATCATATTTATGACCGCATATATTTCGAATATTTTGAACATCCATATCAAAAGCTTTCATAATTTCTCCATTTTTTATTAACTCTGACTGCTCTAATCTATAAGCCTTAGAACCTGCTTTATTATCAAAACTAGATGTTAACTTATGATCTGCTTTATCAATAATGATAGAAGTTCCTCTTCTTGGATTAAAATCAGTACCTTTGTAACTAGATTTTGCAGGCATATGATGTACTTCTTCAATTTGTGAATTAGATAATTTTCTTAACTCTTTATAACTACCACCATATTGTTTATAATATTGACTACTTTGTCGGAAATAGTCGATTCCATTGAATATACTGTTTAAACCAAAAGCGAGACCACCAAACATATACCCACTTGCAAGTCCATCTAAGAAGCCTTCCCAAAAATTTCCACCAAAGACAACTGAAAGACCTCCATTTATAACTGCAGATGTAATCATCGATACAGCAACTGTTTTTAAAGCTACAGCTAATGCGGCTAAAACTGTACCACCTGTTAAAACACATAATACAACACCAACAACGACACCAATTGTCCCAATAACTAATTCAACCCAGTGTTCACTTACCCAATCACAAACTGCATTCCATGCTTGAGAAAGCTTTTCTTTCGCTGAATTCCACTTATCTTTGATCCAATTTTTACAATTTTCAAGCCATCCACCTTTTTCTTCGGTTGTTGGTTTTAACCAAGAATATTCTGCGTAAAACTGTTTTTGATTTGTTTTAATTGTACTTGCAACACTTTGATCAATAGCGACTACATTATCTATAAAATCATTCATTTTTGTAACTACTTCTTGTACCTGAACCTTTTTAATATTTTCCTTGTTGATTCGTGTTGATAAATTATCTGATGCACTTTTTGTAGCATTGTTGTAGCCACCAGAGATATTATCGATATCATCCTTTCTTTTTTTCATGCTATTGATTGTCTCATTAATATCTTCAACAATATAATTGCTTTTCTTTAATAATGCATCTATTGAAGATTGACTAATCTCAATTCTCAAAAAAAGCACCTCCTATTGTTTATATATCTATAATTTTTATAAGTATTTTTTATAAAAACTAATATCATATTCATAAGTATTAAGACTTTTATTAATAGTAGAAATGACAGATTCATAATTTCTCATATTTTTTGATAATTGTGTGATTTGATTTTCTATATTATCAATTTGTTTTTTTAGATTTGTAATTGCTGTTTCCAGTCGCTGTTTTTCCCTATTCAAATCAGTTAAAGACTGATTTGAATAGGCATCTTGATAAATATCCTTTAATTGAAATGTACTGTAAAAATCTGCACTTGCAATGGAATCACAGTGTATACTTTCTTGTAATAAATCATGTACTTTTTTTAAAGACTGATTAGATGTAGATACTGATTGACAAATCTTGGAATAATCTTTAATAACACTATTAACATCTTCCAGTCTCTTTTCTAAGCTTCTTTGATTACTCTTTAATACCTGAACCTGTTTTGTTTTCTGATTTTTTTGGTAAGAAGCCGCATTATAATTCTTTTGATAAGAGGCTTTTAACTGCATTTGTTCATTCTGTTTTCTTTTTGATTGATTGATATAATACTGTGCTTCTTGAGCATTCATATTTTCACCCCTTTATTCAATATAGCCAGCATTCTTTAATTCCTGAACTTCACTTGCACAACTTTCACTATCTGGGATAATAGCTACAACACGGTTATTTTGCTGGTTTGTTGTATTTTTTTTACCGTCAGGAAATTCATCACTATTTCTCCAAGTGAATGTTGTTACTCCAGCATCAATTGTTTGGATTCTTGTTGAAGGAATTCCTAATTCAATAAGCAATTCTTTAACCACTTGAGCTCGATTGGCAGAAATTTGACTTGTCTTTTCATTACTATCAGGTGAAGTTTTAGCAATACTTCCAACAACATAAATAGTTCCATCTTCGCTATTAACAAATTTTAGCAATGATTCTAATTGGGTGTCTTGAATTGCTTTTTTTGCAAGATCAACACCATCTTTAAAATCTGCAGAATTAGATTTAAAACCTAACTGTGCAGAATTATAAACATGTGCTAATACTTCAGTACTTGGAACATGAAAACTAATTGGTGTTACATATGGATAGTTGACATCACTTTTTTGATCTTCATCATAAACCATGGCAGTTCCATTAATATTAGAGTATTGAACATTAGCAAAAGCTGCATTAGCATATGATAAAATACCTTTCCATAAATCTGTTAAATTACTGCTATATTCTTCATAAGAGTTTTGAGCACCTGCTACATTTCCTAATCCTTCAAAATAAACAGAAATATTTTCTAATGATGGTATTGCATTTTTACTAGAAAGCTGACTGATTATTGATTCAACATCATTGTTGGCAATATCATAAGCACTACTATTCATATTTAAATAACCTGATGTTGTATAACCACTATCATAAATATAGAGATTTGCTGGTTGACCTTTTGCAATAAATGAAGCTTCATGTAAAGCTGTCAATAAATCTGATTCTTCATCATCAGCAATCACTTTATTGGATAAAAGAACTCTTTGAATATTATTTTTAATGCTTTCAACATTAGCATTTAAATAATTTTCATTGTATTCATTTGTTGTTTCAGTAAGATCAAAATTCAAATCCAGTGTTGCGGGAGCACCATCATTAATAATGATGGATACATCTGCTTTGCATTGATATCCATTGCCGGTATCTGAAACTGTCATAGAATCATTGATTAGTTTTGATAATGTTTCTGGTATTTCTGTAAAAAAATTCATATTTGCATGTTTACCAGCAATAATAATCAAAGGGACAGAATCACTTTTTAACAGCGATTCATTTAATTTACCACCGCACCCTGTTAAAGGGATACATAATAATAATGCTAAAATTAAATAAACTATTTTTTTCATGTTATCACTCTCCTAATTTTTCATATCTAAATTCTTTTCAACATAGACAGCATTACGATTTAATGAATTATTGATTTGATCATGAATGACTGGGCCAGCTTTTTTATAATCCCATTTATTCATATCATCTTTATTGGCATCATACTTTTCGATAACATCTGATAATTTCAATAATAAAATGTCATCTGGAATCGAAGATTGCTTACTTAACGCAGTAATATAAGATTGCAATAATACTTCCATTTCAGCATTGTATGTTGTCATTTCTGTATCTAAGATATCCATACAATTATGGTAAAGATGCTCGCGAATGCGATTAAAGATTTCATAGCGATATACACTAGGGTTTACCGGCATCTTTTTATCACTACACACTAATGTCCACAACTTAACACGTGCATTTTCAAACTTATGTAAAGCATCTTCTTGTTTAGTAATTTGATGTACTAAACGTCGATGAAGTCTATCCTTTTTATTTTTTTGTTCATCAATTTTATCCGTTCTTAGCCATTTCCATGAAATACATAGCGCTAAAACCGATGTTAAAATTGGTGACATTTGCAAAAAACGGTCAAGAATATATTGAGATGGCTTAGTAAGATAATAAGCATTACCAAGATCAACAGAGAAATCCTGCATGGATCCAGCAATATAAGCTTCATAACCACCGCGACTTTCTATCTGTATTCCTCTTAAAACAAACACAAGGATAATGACTAATAATGTTCCAATAAATGCAAAAATAAATCCCAAAATGCTATATTTAAAGTCATTTTCTTTAAGTTTTATTTTAGTAATTATATTTCCAAGCAGTGAACCACAGATAGTTGGAAATCCCTCTAGACAGAGTGCAAAGGTCCATGCAAATATAAAAGATGAGATAAAATCTGTCTGTGCTTCATTGTCTCTAAACATCAAAAAGATTGAAAAAAAATCAGCTACTATTAAAAATCCAATCATGATCCATGCAAATGTCTTTGTATTCATATGTTCTTTAAGCATAATCATCTCCCTCCA
>CALUZM010000107.1 GCA_944325245.1 uncultured Massilimicrobiota sp.
TGGGCACTACGCCGCAAGCAGCGGGGAAATGCCCAAGAGTAAAAAGTATTCACTGGATACTTTTTACTTATTATAAATTAAAAACAATTATTTTTTTAGTAAATAATCTTTAATACGGCATACAGGAAGACCTATGACATTATCTTTATCACCAACAATATGATCAACAAAAACTTCTGCTGCACCTTGAATCCCATATGCACCTGCCTTTCCTTCCCATTCATTTGAATCCAAATATGCTTCAATCATATCAGTGATATCTTTGAAATAAACTTCTGTTTTCTCACAAAAACTTGTTAAAGTATCGGCATCATAAATAGCAACAGCTGTGTAAACATCATGTTTATGATGCGATAAACGATGAAGAATTTGATTGGCTTCTTCTCGACTATGCGCCTTACCAATCACCTGATTTTCAAAATAGACAACAGTATCTGCACCAATAACAATATCTTGAGGATATTTTTGATGAATTGGTGTTGCCTTTTTTATTGCAAGCTGACGTAATCTTTCATCAATAGGTAATGAATCATCTAATGTTTCTTCAATAAAAGAAGCATCAACTATAAAGTCAATGCCTTCTCTTTCCAGCAATTCTTTCCTTCTTGGAGAAGTGCTAGCTAATATTATCTTTTTATGCATGTTCCTTTTTTTCTTCTTTATGTATTGGTTTAGGTAATAATGCTTTTCGAGAAACATTAACACCTTTATCAGTAATTTTTGTGACCTTTACTTTAATGATATCACCTATTTTTAATACATCAGATGCCTTATTGATGCGTTCATGAGCAATGTCTCCAACATGCAAGAAACCATTTGTTCCTTCAAAAAGTTCAACAAATGCATATTTATCTTCTACACGAACAACTTTTCCATCATAAATTTCACCAACTTCAGCTCTTCTTACAATATTTTCAATTAATTTTGCTGCAGTTTCAATAGCTTCTTGGTCATGATGATAAATTGTCACACGTCCATCCTGTTCAATGTCAATCTTAACATCATTTGATTTTTCAATGATTTCATTGATTGTTTTTCCACCTGTTCCAATAACATCTTTAATTTGATCAGGTTCAATCTTCATCATATAAACTTTAGGTGCATAAGGGCTTAAATGATCTCTAGGTTCACTAATAGCATTCATCATACATTCCATGATTTGTTGACGACCAACTTTCGCCTGTGCTAAAGCTTCCTGTAATATTTCTTTAGTTATACCGTCAATTTTAATATCCATCTGTAAAGCGCAGATACCATTTTTTGTTCCAGCAACCTTAAAATCCATATCACCTAAATGATCTTCCATACCTTGGATATCTGTTAAGATTGTATAATCGTCACCTTTTTTGACTAACCCCATGGCAACTCCACTCACTGGATTACTAATAGGAACGCCAGCAGCCATTAAGGCCATAGATGAAGCACAAATTGAAGCTTGTGATGAAGAACCATTAGATTCTAAAACTTCAGAAACGACACGAATTGTATATGGAAACTCTTCTTCACTTGGAATGACTTGAGCCAAAGCTCTTTCACCTAATGCTCCATGCCCAATTTCACGACGACCTGGAGCACCCATTCTTCCTGTTTCACCAACTGAATAAGGTGGGAAATTATAGTGATGCATAAAACGTTTTTGATCTTCAAGACCAAGGCCATCAATTTTTTGATGTTCTCCCAAAGCTCCTAAAGTACAAACAGAAAGCACTTGTGTTTCACCACGTGTAAATAATGCTGATCCATGAACTCTAGGAAGTAAGTCAACTTGTGCATCCAATGGACGAACTTCATCAATTTTACGTCCATCTGGTCTAATCTTATCTTCTGTAATTAATCTTCTCACTTCATCTTTTTCAAGATCATGTAAAACAATCTTCACCTGTTTAATAACAGCTTCCTGTTCCTTTAAATCAGCATATTCCCTATTTTCAAACAAAGCAACAACTTCTTCATTAATTTGATCGATTGCAGCATATCTTTCTAATTTACCAGGAATAGAAACAGCCTGAATCATTCTTTCTTTTGCTAGTGATTCGACTTCTTCAACAATATTTTGATCCAATTCAAATAATGGTATTTCAATTTTTTCTTTACCATATAAAGCTACAATTTCTTCTTCAAAAGCAATTAACTGTTTAATAGCTTCATGTCCAAACAATAAAGCATTTAACATTGTTTCCTCATCAACTTCTTTAGCGTCAGCTTCAACCATATTAATAGCTTCTTTTGTTCCAGCAACTTCAAGATTAATTAAACTTCTTTCCATCTCTTCAGGACCAGCATTAATTGTAAACTCCCCATCAATAAGTCCAACATTTACCCCAGCAATAGGTCCATTGAATGGAATATCTGATAAACATAATGCCAGTGATGCTCCTAGCATAGCAGCCATTTCTGGTGATGCTTCCTGATCAACAGATAAAACTGTATTGACTACCTGAACTTCATTTCTAAACCCATCTGCAAAAAGTGGTCTAATTGGACGATCAATCATACGTGCTGTTAAAGTTCCATGTTCACTTGGACGCCCTTCTCTCTTTAAAAAACCACCTGGAATTTTTCCTACTGAATATAATTTTTCTTCATATGTAACTGTCAAAGGAAAAAAATCAACATCTTTTGGTTCTTTTCCTGCTACAGCAGTAGATAAAATGACTGTATCATCATATCTAATTAAAACAGAACCATTAGCCTGTTTTGCTAATTCACCTGTTTCAACAGTTATTGTTTTTCCATAAAAATCTAAACTTTTTACATGTTTCGACATATTATATTTTCACCTCGTTTATTATCTTTGTCATTATAGCATATTTTATTATAATAACAAAACATTTCTTTATTTTTTCAAATCTCTTTCATCAAAATATATAGTTGTATAACTATCATTAAAAAAAATCATAGACTTTCACTAACAACCGATAATCTTCTCATATCATTGAGATAAAAAGAAAAGATATTCAAAATGAATATCTCTATCTTCTTAAACCTAATTTGTCAACTAATGCTGTATATCTATCAATATCTTTGTTTTTAAGATATTTTAATAAATCTCTTCTTCTACCGATTTTCTTTAAAAGACCTCTGTTTGAATGATAATCTTTTTTGTGAACTTTAAAGTGTTCATTTAGTTTGTTGATATCAGCAGTTAATACAGCAATCTGTACTTCTGGAGAACCAGTATCTCCTTCTTTAGTTGCATATTCTTTCATAATAGCAGTTTTTTCTTCTTTAGTTAACATTTCCATTTCCTCCTTATTTAAACTTAGCCATGTCCAAGTCATAGGTTGAGGACTCTTATAACCTAGATATAGCCGCATTTGTTATTATAAGGAAAGCTCAAAAAAAGTCAAGTTCTTTATTGATTTTCATAAAAAGAATTTATAGAATATTCCAAAGGAGGATTTTTTTATGGAAAAAATTGCATTTATTGGTGTTGGTGTTATGGGTAAACCCATGGTTCTCAATCTTGCCAATGCCGGTTATGATGTCACAATCTATACACGCACAAAAAGTAAAGTTCAAGACTTGTTAGATCAAGGAATCACTTGGAAAGATACTGTTTGTGAATGTATTCAAAATCAGGATATTATTATGACAATGGTTGGCTATCCACAAGATGTTGAAGACATTTATTTTGGTCAAAACGGTATCATCAAAAACGCAAAAAAAGGAGCTATTTTAATAGATTTTACAACATCGTCTCCAAAACTTGCCAAACGCATTTATGAAAATGCAAAAGAAAATCAATTAGAAAGTTTAGATGCCCCAGTATCTGGAGGTGATATTGGAGCTAAAAACGCGACTCTTTCCATTATGGTTGGTGGCGACAAACAAACATTTCAAAAAGTCAAAAGAATATTAGATACCTTGGGCTCAAGTCTCTATGTTGGAACAGCGGGTATGGGTCAGCATACAAAAATGGCCAATCAGATTGTGATTGCAGGTACGATTGCTGGTGTCAGTGAAGCTATCCATTATGCTGAGGTGCATCAATTGGATATGAATATCCTGATGCAATGTATCACAAAAGGCGCCGCTTCAAGCTGGCAGTTAGAACATAATGGGCAGGCGATGATTGATGGACAATTCCAACCAGGATTCTATATTAAACATTTTATTAAAGATATGAAAATTGCCAAAGAAGAAATGGATAATCAAAAGTTACCTGTTTTAAATACCGTTTTACAAATGTATCAAAGTCTTCAGGAAGATGATCTGGGTACGCAGGCTTTGATTCATTATTTTAAAGAAAACTCATGAGGTTTTCTTTTTTTGTATGATCATTAAAGAAATCAATAATAATACAAAACTCATAAAATGCAACAAATCAAAATCTTCGTTTAAAAAGACAAGTGACTCAATATAAGTAAACACAGGATTTAAACTTAAAAAGAAACTTGTCTGAACAGCCCCAATTTGAGCAATTGCTTTCATATATGTCACTTGTATAAAAGCAAAACCAATCCCTGATATCAACAAAAATAAAATCCAATGCCAGATACTTAATGAACTTAATTGTGAAAAAGCTAACTGCCCATCCCACAAGCAATGGATAAATAAAAAAAGAGAACCCATTAATAATTCAAAAAAGATAAAACTGATTCCATTGGAAATATTCCATTTTTGAATCAGAATATTCCCTAAAATATAAAGAATTATTCCAATCAAAAGATAAAAGAAGCCAATTTGGATGGAAAAAAGCTGAAAATGAATTGATAGTAAAA
>CALUZM010000108.1 GCA_944325245.1 uncultured Massilimicrobiota sp.
AATTAAGCTTTAAATGCTCATCAACTTCCTCCTTGTTCATCAATGCGTTATAAATTTTTTGAAAATCTCCTTCATACTTTAAAGAAAAATACAATACTAATTCTTCCATATAATAATCCTCCTATTATTTATATACGCAAAAAATAATGATTTTTCTTTTTTTACTATGAATTTTTTTCAAAAAGAAAACAACCAATAATTTTATTGATTGCTTTTAAGAATCATCAATACAATAAATTTTTTATGATTCATCAAATAAACTCAATTGCTGATTCATAACCTCAATAACAGGTTGAAAAGAACGGCGATGAATCGGTGTCACCCCATACTTTTTCAATGCTTCCTTATGTTGTTTGGTTGGGTAGCCTTTATGTTTGTCAAAGCCATATTCTGGATAGATTTTCGCATATTCCTGCATCATATGATCACGTGTGACTTTTGCAAGAATACTCGCTGCACCAATGCTGATAGAAAGCGAATCACCTTTAATGATCGCTTGATGTTCTATCGCATCGCCCAGTGGCATAGCATCTGTTAAGGCAAAATCTGGATGAATGGAAAGATGTTGAATAGCATCCAGCATGCCTTTTTTACTAGCCTGATACACATTCAGGCGATCAACATCTTCAACATCAATAATTTCAATTTGATATGCTAAAGCATTTTGGATAATGATCTGATAAAGTTCTTCACGTTTTTTTTCAGTTAATTTTTTAGAATCATTAATTCTTTCATCATAATAATCTCGAGGGAAAATAACCGCTCCAACAACCAATGGTCCAGCCATAGGCCCTCGACCTGCTTCATCAAGACCTACGATATATTTTTTTCCAAGTTCATATGCTTGCTTTTCATACTTTAATCTTTCACACATAATGGTGTCTCCCAAGTTATTCTTCCGATACTTCCATCATTGATTTCACTAAAGAAAAGTTCCATAACACGATCATAATCTGTTTCTCCACGTAATGGTTTTATTTTCCTTACCTTTGCGATATGATCAAATGTTTTGATAATCCAATCCTCATCATCTAAATCAATTTCCAGCTGATAACGTTCTTTTAAAAGCTGCGGATAATGCATAGACAAATATTTCATTGCTTCAATAAACAAATCATCTAAAGGTAAAATATTTTGTTTAATAGACCCTAACAATGCAATATTTTTAGCCACATGCTCATCATCTAATTTAGGCCACAAAACACCGGGTGTATCAAACAATTCAAAATCTTTGGCAACTCTGATAATTTGTTGAGCTTTTGTGACCCCAGGCTTATTTCCTGTGACAGTTGCTTTACGATTGGCTAATTTATTAATAAAAGTGGATTTTCCCACATTGGGTATACCCAAAACCATTGCACGTATTGCACGTGGTTTCAAACCTCGCGCCAACTCTTTTTCCATTTTCTCCTTCAAAACACAACGACATTTTTCAATAACTTTCTGATATTCATTAAAATTCTTTAAATTGACACTCATGGCCTGATAACCCTGTTCTTCATAATATTGAACCCATTGCTTTGTATAACGATCATCAGCCATATCTTGTTTTGTTAAAACGATTAATCGTGGCTTATGACGAACCAATTCATTAATCATGGGATTCTTTGAAGAATAAGGAGCTCTCGCATCTACCAATTCTATAACAATATCTATAACTTTGATTTTTTCACTGATTTCTCTTCTTGCTTTTGCCATATGACCGGGGAACCAATGAATATTCATTTTCTGATTTGCCATTTTATCACCATCTTTCTATCTACTCTATCCATTGAATACTATCAAAAGGAAAAATAACCAAACCTTTCATACCAATAAAATCATCAATAGTAAAAGGACCTAAATCTCTCGAATCCGTTGAACGAAGTCTATTATCCCCCATCACAAAATACTCACCACTTCCTAAAGTGACTTCAAAATCCTCAGTAAACTGATCTACATTATATGTTAATTTTGATTCTTCCACAAAATCTTGATCTAAGAAATCCTGTTCAACATGTTGACCATTGACATATAATTCATCATTTTGAAATGAAATCGTTTCATTAGGTAAACCAATGACACGCTTAATAATTTTTTCATTTAACTGCTGACTATCAATGACAACAACATCAAAGCGATGAATATTTTCCTCTTGAATACCTATAGCATTTATCATGGCAATACTATTATCATGCAATGTATTTTCCATAGAAACACCTTCAATACGCACAGGAATCACTATAAATTTAAAAATTCCTATTGTCAGTGCAATCACAACGATAATTTCTACAATAGAAATATATATTTTCTTTTTATTCATTGACCTCGCTCCTTTATATCAGTCTTTATTATTATATCGTTAAAAAGATAAAAAGACTAGAAAAAAAGTATGGGTTTTTATCCCATACTTCTTATTTACGGATTTCTTTAATTCTTGCAGCTTTACCAGATAATCCACGTAAGTAATGTAATTTAGCTCTACGTACTTTACCGATTTTAGCAACTTCAATTCTATCAATAATTGGTGAATGAAGTGGGAAAACTCTTTCTACACCAACTTGATAAGAAATTTTTCTTACAGTGAAAGTTTCAGAAATTCCTCCACCTTTTCTTGCAATACAAACCCCTTCAAATAACTGAATACGAGATTTGTCACCTTCTTGAATTTTTACATAAACTTTCAAAGTATCTCCAGGTTTAAAATCTGGAATGTCTTTTCTTAATTGTTTTTTAGTAATTTCTTGTACTAATTGCATATTCATAAATATGACTTCCTCCTTCACAAATTTTTTCTACGAAGTTCATACGTTTTCAAACCAGCGGAGCTTCTGCGTCTCATAGACTATGAAATAGTATCATTTATTGAAATGAAAATCAATCTTTTTTTGTGATTTTATTTAATATTTTTATTTCCTCTTCAGTAAAAGAACGATTTTTAAAAAGATCAGGACGTTTCTCATAAGTTTTCTTCAATGATTGTTCTAATCTCCATTGTCTAATTTTCTCATGATGTCCACTCATCAAAACATCAGGAACACAGTTACCATCATATTCATAAGGGCGTGTATACTGAGGGTACTCCAACAACCCCTGACTAAAGGAATCATCTTCATGAGAAGATTCACGAATAGCACCATCAATCAAACGAATAATGGCATCACAACATACCATACTGGCCAATTCTCCACCAGTCAATACATAATCTCCTATTGAAATTTCCATATCGACATAATCACGAATACGTTCATCAAAGCCCTCATAATGCCCGCATATAAAAATTAAATGCTTTTCTAAGGATAATCGATAACTAAGTTTTTGTTGAAAGACCTGTCCCTGTGGTGACATTAAAATGACAAGAGAATCTGGTGTCGTTATACTCTTTAAGCAATCAAGAATAGGCTGACACATTAAAACCATACCTTGCCCACCACCATAAGGATAATCATCTACTTTCTTATGTTTATTATTGGCGAATTCACGAAAATCATGAATCTGGACATCAACCAATTGTGAATCAATCGCACGTTTGATAATAGATGTTTTTAAAAATCCATCAAACATTTCAGGAAACAATGATAAAATATCAATCTTCATGATAAAAACCTTCAATCAATTGAACATCAATACGTTTATTTTCAATATCTTCATCAATAACAAATGCATCGACATAAGGAATCATAACTTTTTCCTTTCCTTTGACAACCAATATATCATGATGATCATATAATTGAACATCAATAACATCGCCAATCAGATGTCCACGCTCATAAACCTGACAACCAATCAAATCACTGATATAGTATTCTCCCTCATCTAATAAACTCTCATCTTTGGGCGCATAGATGAAACAACCTTTATATTTTTCCACAAGATTAATATCTCTTAAATTTTCAAAAGTTACCAAAACATGTCCTTTATGAAAACGATGTGAAGCAACTGTCATTTCTATATCTTGATTATGATAATCTAAAAAGAGTTTTGCTCCTGTCGCAAATCTTTCTTCAACAAAATCAGTCGAAGCTTTGACTTTTAATTCACCTTTAATGCCATGCGTATTGACAATTTGTCCTACAATCACTTTTTCCATACTGTCCTCCTTGAAAAAAATAGATGTGCGAGCACATCTATTCTCCATAAGATTCAAATTTAATATCTAATCTTTGATGGTTTAAACGTCCACTTACTGACATAAATTGACGAATAGAATTAGCCATCATTCCTTTTCTACCAATTAATCTTGCAATATCACTTTTTGTTGCATAAACATATAAAACAATTGTATCTTCATCTAAAGAAGGCATTTGTCTCACTTCAAGTTTATCTTTTTCTACAACCAGTTCACTTGCAAGTTCCTGTAAAATTTTGACGTAATCCACTTCTCATCACCAGCTTATTTCTTAGCTTTTGAATCCGCAAATTTTTTCATGATACCTTTTTGACTTAATAAATTTCTTACTGTATCAGAAGGTTGAGCACCTTTACTTAACCATGCTAAAACTTCTTCTTCTTTAATTGTTACAACTGCAGGATCTTGTCTAGGATCATAAGTTCCTAATTGTTCTAAGAAACGTCCATCTCTAGGCATTCTTGAATCTGCTGCTACAATTCTATAAAATGGTGATTTTTTTGCACCCATTCTTTTTAATCTAATTTTTACTGCCATAATCTTTCCTCCATTTATTGATTTT
>CALUZM010000109.1 GCA_944325245.1 uncultured Massilimicrobiota sp.
ATTTCATACATGATTGGTAATAGTCTTGAAGTTTCTTATCACGTTGCTGTAGATGATTACAGAGCTGTTCAGGGGTTACCTTTTAATAGAAATGGTTGGCATGCTGGAGATGGTTCTAAGGCCACTGGTGGTAATAGAACATCAATTGGAGTAGAAACATGTTATTCTAAGAGTGGCGGAGATAGATACGTAAAGGCATGCGATAATGCATTAACAGTTATCGCTAAGATCTGTCATGATGAAGGTATTCCAGTAACTCGTGTTTTCTATCATAAACATTGGAGTGGAAAGAATTGCCCTCATAGACTAATTGCTCAAGGAGTTACAGAAGAAGAGTATAGAACATTAGTACAAAACAGATACAATGAAATGTATGGTGGTGGGAATGTAGTCAATACAAGCAAACCATCTACTTCTGCATCAGGATTAAAACATAAGGTGGGTGAAACTGTATCATTCAAAGGACTTGCTACTTCATCTACTGCAAGCTCTCATACAACTAATATTGCAGTAAAGAAAGGTAAGATTACAAGAATTGTATCAGGAGCTAAATATCCTTACTTGATTAATGGTGGTACTGGATGGGTAAATGATTCATTAATTACTTCTGGATCATCGTCAAGTACTAGCTCATCTTCTACTTCATATTACAAAAAATATACTGGGAACAGTACATCACTGGATATTATTTTTAAAGAGATTGGAGTATCAAGCACATACTATGGTAATTGGGAAAAGAGAAAACCTTTAGCAAAAGCTAATGGAATTAGTAATTATTCTGGTACTGCAAGCCAAAATGAAAAATTAAAATCCTTAGCTAAGACTGGAAAGCTTAAAAAAGTAGGCTCTTCTAGCTCTAGTAGTAATGGATCATCTTCTTACTACAAGAAATACACAGGCAGCAGCAATTCATTAGATGCCATTTTTAAAGCTATTGGTGTTCCAAGCAGTTATTATGGCAGCTGGGAAAAACGTAAACCAGTGGCGAAAGCCAACGGTATTTCTAATTACACTGGTACTGCATCACAGAACGAAAAACTTAAATCACTTGCGAAATCTGGCAAACTCAAAAAGGCATAAAAATGGTAAAATATATCTTTGTAAAAATAGCCTACATGGCTCCAACAATGGACGGAGAGCATATGGAACTATGGTTATACTCCAGACCACTTTATGTAATTAAAGAAACACCAGATACTGTCGTTGTAAGATACAACAATTCGGAATTTTACACTTACGAATTTAAAAAAGAATATATTGAAAAAAGCCTCTAGCCATTGTGGTTAGAGGTGTTTTTGTGTCTTAAGATAATTTTTAAAATAAAAATAGTATAAAAACATACTAAAATCATTGACAATAGTATGAAAACATACTATAATATAGGTGTAAGGTAAAGGAGAGATAAAGATGGAAGAAAAATTATATATAAGTGATGAGGCATTAGAAAAATACGGATATGCTTATTTCAAAGACATGGAAGCAGATGATTTTAAAGAAATTGCAAGTAATGAATTTATTGAGCTTGAAGATGGATTAATTTTAAGCCGTGATGACATGTATAATATATATCTGTCAGCGAATGAATATGATGAATCATTCAATGATATAGACGATATTCAAGACATCATCTATATCGACTCTCACATCAACGTATTCAATATGATTGAAATCTGCAAGAGAGCAGGAATTGCTGAATCGACATATCGAAATTGGAGAAGCAAAGGATATAAAGGTCTTAGCGATTATAAGATAAGTAGATTGGTAGAAGAAATGAAAAATGCATGTGAATAGGTCCTAGAATTGCTAGGACTTTTTTATATACATCATAAAGGTACATATTCTTCAGTACCAATATCTGTTAATAAAGCTTTTCCTTTATCATCTGGCATTGTATACCTTTGTGTTATATAGCGAGTAGATGCTGCCAGCTCACCATTTGGTCCACCAAATTGAGTGATAATATATTTGGCCATTGATAAATCTTTTGATCTAATAGCTATTGGATATTGCAGTTTCTTACTGTAAACCCACATTTTATTTCCTCCTTAATCTTTTTGAAATTCCCAAGGCCATGGACCTTGTAACCACTCAAATGGGACATGATCTTGAGTATTTTGAACATAAAGTATTCCAAACTTCTTTTCAAATGCATCTTGTGCCTGTTGACCTTTTTGAACATATTCCTGATAAAGTTGAATCATTTTTTCATCATCAGGATGGGTATCAAGATATAAATTGATTTCATGAGCAACAAAATTATACATCTGTAATTCAAGTAGAAATTGTTGTCTTTCATTTTCAGGTTGTAGACAATAATTTGAAAAACCCTGATATGACATATATAAATCTTTGAAAAGATTTCCGAGCATAATAGCTTCCTGTGGTTCAAAAAGAGAAGGTTTTGTATGCCTTGAATAATGTGGTGTATAAAATGGTGAATAGAAATTCTTGTCTTCTTGAAAAATATTCATATTGACCTCCTTCAATGTTAATTTATGATATGACTTATAGAGTGATAAGGACATATGTTTATTTTCAGTTCATATTTTATTTTTATAATAAAAAAGAGGGAGGTTAGTTATATGAAGGTTCAGGTAGTCTATACAACACATTGTAAAGATGCAAAAATTCTGGCTGAGGATATGGCAAGATATGCACGTACCTATGCGAAGCCTATAACTGACTTCTGTTTTCAAGAAGATATTGATTTACTTGTTATTGGCTTTGAAGAATATCCTTGTTTAAAAGATAAAGAGTTAGAAAATTTTATTTGTCAGCTTTCAAGAAAGCATATTCGCAATTTAGCTTTATTTAATTTGTTTTGCTTTAAAAGCAAGGAAATGGAAAAAGTCATTCAACTTTGTCTGAAACAGGATTTACCATTAATGCGTGAAACATATTCGTGTAAAAAATCAATAAAATCTAAACATTACCTTGATGATGATGTTTTATCAGGTGGACGTGTTTATATTGAGGATATGGTCAATATATGTAATCATTACTATTAAGCTATCGGAAGATAGCTTTTTCTTATCTTTTTTTTATATTCTTAATGTGTTACAATATCTTTCATAAAGGGGGAATGTTTATGTCAAAACAATATCAATTTGAAACTTTACAAATTCATGCTGGACAAAAACCTGATCCAGTAACGAAGGCAACAGGAGTTCCTATTTATTTATCTAATGCCTTTACATTTGATGATGCAGATCAGGCGAAGAATATTTTTGCATTGGAAGAAGGTGGGTATTTTTATTCACGTTTATCCAATCCAACTGTTGATGTTCTTCAACAAAGAATGGCTGCTTTGGATGGTGGTGTTGGTGCAGTCGCATTTGCATCAGGAACAGCAGCTATTATGGGGTTAATTATGACTGTATGTCAAAGTGGAGATGAAATTATTGCAGCTAATAATCTTTACGGTGGAACAATTGGTTCTTTATCTGGAACAATGCGAGGAATGGGCTTTATTTCTCATTTTGTCAATCCAAGAGATTTATCTGCAATGGAAGCTCTCATTAATGAAAAGACAAAAATGGTCTTTGTTGAATCAGTTGGAAATCCTAATGGTGATATGTTGGATTTTGATGCTATAAGTGCTTTATGTCATCGTTATGGTATTTTATTTGTCGTGGATAATACAACACCTACACCATATTTGTTTAAGCCAATTGAACATGGGGCTGATTTGGTTGTTTATTCTACCACAAAATATATAGCTGGACATGGTAATGTTATGGGTGGTATTATTGTGGATAGTGGAAATTTTGATTGGCACAATGAAAGATATCCATTAATGACAACGCCAGATAAAGCATATCATGATATTGTCTATGCAGATTTAGGACAGCAAGCATTTTGTACAAAAGCAGTGGCCAAAACGTTGCGTGATTTAGGTGGATGTATGTCTCCATTTAACGCCTATATGACTTTACTTGGATTAGAAACATTATCTTTACGTATGGATAAGCATGTTGAAAATTCTCGAAAAATAGCACAGTTTTTACAAGAAAATGAAAAAGTGGAATGGGTTAGCTATGCAGAATTAGAAGGGCATTCATCATATGAATTATGTCAAAAGTATTTTCCAAGAGGATTTGGGGGATTATTTACATTTGGTGTCAAAGGTGGATTAGAAGCTGGAAAGTCTGTTATCAACCATATTCAACTTTTTACTCATGTGACGAATTTTGCGGATTCAAGAAGTTTATTAACACATCCTGCATCGACAACACATGCCCAAATGAGTGAAGAAGAAAGACTGGCTGGAGGAGTTCAACAGGGAACAATCCGTATTTCTGTAGGATTAGAAAATGTTGATGATTTAATTGCTGATTTACAACAGGCTTTTGATCAAATTGAATTATAAGAAATGTCATGAATGTAATTTTTTCATGGAAATATTGAATATATCTCATCATTGATGATTGAACTGGTTATAATGACATAATAAAAATGCTTTATCGAAAAGATAAAGCATTTCAGGCTGTTGACAAAGTAAAAAAGTCAACAGCTTTTTGTTTTCAAATAAAAGAGTATATGGTATTATATCTAT
>CALUZM010000110.1 GCA_944325245.1 uncultured Massilimicrobiota sp.
TTTATTTTTCGTAAAAAAATATTGTAAACGGATACATTTTATGTTGTTTTCTTGTTCGATTTTTATTATAATGAGAAATGGAAATTGATTGTGGAGGATAATGGATATGGAAAAGGAAGTCAAAAGAATCGCATTACTTTCAGGAGGAGGAGATTGTCCTGGATTGAATGCAGTTATTAGAACAATTACAAAAACAGCTATTCGTAAATATGGTTGGGAAGTTATCGGTTATGTTTATGGATATCGTGGTTTATATAACAATAATTATATTGAATTAACAGAAGAAAAAGTAGAAAACATTTATAAAGAGGGCGGAACTATTTTGTATAGTTCTAATAAAGATAACCTTTTTGATTATTTGGTTGATGATGGAAAAGGTGGAAAAGTTAAAAAAGATGTCAGTGATGTAGGTGTTGAAAATCTTAAGAAAGCTGGTGTTGATGTTTTAGTCGTTTTAGGTGGCGATGGAACTTTAACAAGTGCCAGAGATTTTTCAAGAAAAGGTGTCAATGTCATTGGTGTTCCAAAAACAATGGATAATGATTTATCAAGTACCGATTTAACTTATGGCTTTATTAGTGCAATGAGTGTGGGAACAGAGTTTATTGATCGTTTACAGACAACTGCGAAATCTCATCATCGTGTTATCTGCTGTGAATTAATGGGTAGAGATGCAGGATGGATTGCTTTATATTCTGGTTTAGCTGGAAATGCAGGTGTATGTTTGATTCCAGAAATTCCATTTACAATTGAAAATATTGCTAAACACATTGCTAAACGTGATGAACAAGGATTGCCTTATACAGTTATTGCTGTGGCTGAAGGTGCTAAATATGCCGATGGAACAAAGGTTATTGGTAAAATCGTTGAAGATTCACCAGATCCTGTTCGATATAGTGGATTAGCAGCAAAGGTTGCTGATGATTTAGAAAAAGTCATTCCAAATCATGAAGTTCGTTCTGTCAATCCTGGACATATTATCCGTGGTGGAGACATTAGCCCTTATGATCGTATCTTATCAATTCGTTTTGGTGTCAAAGCATGTGAATTGATTGATCAAGGTCTATTTGGAAATGTTGTCACTCTTCATGGAGAAGAAATGGATTATACTTCATTAGAAGAAGTGATTGGGGATGCTAAATTTGGAAAACAGAAACGTGTTGATCCAAATGGTGAATTGGTTCGTGCTGCTAAAGCTATTGGTGTTTGTTTTGGAGACGAATAAAGTCCAACTGTTATACAAAAAATGTATAACAGTTTTTTAAAGAAAAAAATTTTAGTTTTATTTGCTTAAATGAATGAACTTTGATAGAATAACTCGTACAAGTCAAAAGAGGTGAAAAAATGGTTGAAGAATTAATTGAAAGTGGTGAATATCTTCAGGCTTTGGATAGTTTGCGTGATATGAATGATGAGAAAACAAGATACTTAAGGCTTGTCTGTCTTATAGGACTTGGTGAATATCAAAAGGCAAAACAAGAAGGTATGAGGGCAAAAGCAATGGCTCAATCAACATACTATGATGTTGTTTCAATGTATATTGTTGCTTTAAAAGAATTAGGAGAATTTGAAGAAGCTATTGATTTGTTGATAGAAGAATTATCGATGCCATACATTCCATATCAATATGAAAATCTATTTAACACAGCATATGATGAAATCCTATTAGAAAAGCAAGAGGCGCGCTATGAAGTGGAAAGCAAGAACCAGATTTTTTCAATTGAAGAAATTGATCAGCTTTTAAATAAGAAGGAATGCAATGAAGATTTATTGTATATGGCTTTAGATCAGTTACAGCAATTAAATATTCGTATGATTATTCCAACTGTCAAAAGATATTTGATTGATCCTCAAAGACATTTCTTTGCTAAAACTTTATTGATTGAAATTATGATTGATCAACAAGTTGATGAAGAGATGGAGGTTGAAAAATTTGGAGAGATTTATCCGTTGAATCCAAGCTATATGCCTATGGTTCTTGAGCAAATGCAATATGAGGGTATTTTAAGGTATCTGGAAAATGCTTTGGAGAATGAGAACCCATCTTTATTGGAACAATGTCAAG
Organism: uncultured Massilimicrobiota sp.; assembly: GCA_944325245.1. Classification (GTDB taxonomy): domain Bacteria; phylum Bacillota_I; class Bacilli_A; order Erysipelotrichales; family Coprobacillaceae; genus Allocoprobacillus. The sequence goes on from CALUZM010000110.1 coordinate 2,066, forward strand.
AATATCTTGAATATTTACTCTATGCATTTTATCCAAAAGAAATAGATGAAATGGATTATAATGTTTTTGCGGCAGCAATACATTATTATGTCGCCACATTACTTTCTATAGATATTGACTTGTCAGAATTAGAAATTTTATATTATTGTGATTTAGAAGCAATTGAAGAACAAATTTTAGCACTCAAACAAGTTGAGTGTTAAAATAGTTGCATTATGAGATTGTTTCATGTATAATAAGCGTGTTGAAATAATGGAGGAAGTATAAATGGAAACAGTTTGTAACAAACTTGAAAAATCTATGATGGAAGTCAAAGTGACTTTTACAACAGAAGAATGGAAAGATGCTCAAGAAAAAGCATTAAACAAATTAGCAAAACAAGTAAGAATTGATGGATTTAGAAAAGGTCATGTTCCTAAACAAATGGTTAAGGCTAGACTTGGAAAAGGAGCTATTCTTGAAGAAGCAACTGATATGATCTTACAGAAAAACTATTCTGGTATTTTATTGGATAATGATATCCATCCAGTTGGACAACCAGAAGTGAAAATTGATGAAATTTCTGAAGATGTATTAAAATTAACAGTTAATGCTCCAGTTGCACCAACTGTTGAATTAGGACAATATAAAGGTTTAGATGTAAAAAAAGCACAAGTTAAGGTCACAAAAAAAGAAATTGAAGCAGAATTAAAGAATTATCAAAATCAATTTGCTGAATTAGTCATTAAAGAAGATGGCAAAGTAGAAAACGGAGATACAGCAGTTATCGATTTCGAAGGATTTAAAGATGGTGTCGCTTTCGAAGGTGGAAAAGGAGAAAACCATCCTTTAGAAATTGGTTCAGGATCATTTATTCCTGGATTTGAAGAACAATTAATTGGTATGGGTGTAGGTGAAGAAAAAGAAATTGAAGTCACTTTCCCAGAAAATTACCAAGTTGCTGATTTAGCTGGTCAAAAAGCAACTTTCAAAGTGAAAGTTCATGAAATCAAATCAAAAGTTTTACCTGAAATTGATGATGAATTAGCTAAAGATATTAATGTTGATGGAATTGAAACATTGGCTGATTTAGAAACTTATACAAAAGAACAAATTAGAAATAGAAAACAAAATGAAGCTGAAGCTAAATTTAGTGATGATATTTTCAATGCTGTTATTGAAAATACACCACTTGAAGTTCCTGATGCAATGATTGAAACTGAACTTCAACAAATGATTAGAGAAGTTGAACAAAATTTATCTCAACAAGGTTTAACTTTAGATTTATTCCAACAATTAACTGGAAAAACTCTTGATGATATGAAGGCAGAAATGAGAGAACAAGCTGAAAAACGTGTCAAATTCAATTTGATTTTATCTGAAATTGTTAAAGTAGAAAATATTGAAGTTAGCGATGAAGAAGTAGATGAAGAAATCAAAGAAATTGCAAGTTATTATGGAAGAGAATTTGATGAAGTGAAAAAACTCTTCGAAGGACAGCAAGTACAAATTAAAAATGATTTAGCAACACGTAAAGCTGTTCAATTGATTAAAGATAATGTGAAATAAGACGCTTCAAGCGTCTTGTTTTATTAAATTAAATGAATAGACAAGTGACTCATTATTATATATAATAATGAAAACATAAAGGAGGTCATGAATTATGGATGAATTAGATATTGTCGTTGATTTACCTGTCATTTGTACCAGAGGGATGGTTGTTTTCCCTTCGCATGAAATTTCTTTAGATGTAGGAAGAAGTTTCAGTTTAAAAGCAATTGAAACAAGTATCAATGAATTTGATGAGAATGTTGTTTTTATTTCTCAAAAGAATCCACTCGATGAAAATACAGATTTTGACCATGTTTATCACTATGGAACTTTATGTAAGATTAAAAGAAGAATTAAAAGAGATAATCACGGAACAATTAAATTGACGGTGGAAGGTCAAAAAAGAATTGAAATCTTGAATTTAGAAGAAAGAAATGGTTGTCTATTTGCAAAGACAAAATATCTTGAAGATATTCATGGAGATCGTGCTGAAGAAATTGCTTTGGTCAGAAAAATAACAGATCAGATGCAAACAATGCATAAAAATCTTCAGATTTTTCCACGTGAAGTCTTTTCAAGCTTATCACAAGGAATGAGTGCAAGTGCTTTGGCTGATACAATTGGTCAGTACATCAATGTGGAGTTACCAACAAAACAGGCTATTCTTGCAGAATGTGATATTAATAAACGTTTATTGTTAGTTCTTGGTAGCATGGAAGAAGAAAAAGTTATTAATGAAATTGAAGAAAAAATCAATGTAAAAGTGAAAGAAAGCATTGATGAAAACCAAAAAGAATATTATTTAAGAGAAAAATTACGTGCTATTAAAGAAGAATTAGGTGATACACCTAATAAAGAAGATGATACGGATTATATTCGTGAAGAAATTCAGTCAAAACCATATCCTCAACATATTAAAGATAAAATTGAAGAAGA
>CALUZM010000111.1 GCA_944325245.1 uncultured Massilimicrobiota sp.
GTATTAATAAAGTTGATAGAAAGGAGAAGGTATATTTTAATGGACTGATAAATGAGTCAATTATAATATACCAGGAAAAATCATGAAACAATTAACTGGAAATCAGGTACGACAGATGTTTTTGGATTTCTTTAAATCTAAAGGACATATGATTGAACCTGGAGCATCTTTAATTCCCCATAACGATCCAACATTATTGTGGATTAATGCTGGGGTTGCTGCTTTAAAAAAATACTTTGATGGAACAGAAAAACCTGCATGTAATCGTATTGCGAATGCCCAAAAATCTATTCGTACAAACGATATTGAAAATGTTGGAAAGACAGCAAGACATCATACATTTTTTGAGATGTTAGGAAATTTTTCTATTGGAGATTATTTTAAGGAAGAAGCAATTCCATTTGCCTGGGAGTTTTTAACAAGCCCAGAATGGATTGGCTTTGATAAAGATAAGCTTTATATCAGTGTTTATACAGATGATGAAGAAGCTTATCGTATTTGGACAGAAGTTTGTCATGTAGATCCTAGTCATATTTTAAAAACATATGATAACTTCTGGGAAATTGGTGAAGGACCTGGAGGACCGGATTCTGAAATTTTCTATGACCGAGGAGAAAAATATGATCCAGAAGGAATAGGAGAAAAATTATTCTTTGATGAAATGGAAAACGATCGTTATATTGAAGTATGGAATGTTGTCTTCTCACAATATGACTGTAATCCTGCTATTGATCGTAAGGATTATAAAGAATTACCACAGAAGAATATTGATACTGGAATGGGCTTAGAAAGACTTGTCAGCATTATTCAGGAAGGGGAAACAAACTTTGATACAGATTTGTTTTTACCAATTATTCATGCTACTGAAAAACTGGCAAAAGTACTTTATGCAGAAAATAAAATGGCTTATCGTGTAATTGCTGACCATATCCGTACTGTGACTTTCGCATTAAGTGATGGTGCATTATTTGATAATGCAGGACGAGGTTATGTTTTAAGAAGAATTTTAAGACGTGCTGTACGTTATGGGAAAAAGATTGGTATTGATCACTCATTTATGTATGAACTTGTTGGTGTTGTTGCAGATATCATGAAAGATTTCTATGACTATTTACCTGCTAAAGTGGAATATGTCAGTGGGTTGGTTAAAAAAGAAGAAGAAGCTTTCCATAAGACATTATCAAATGGAGAAAAATTATTGAATCAGATGTTACAAAAAAGCCAAAATCATTTATTAAATGGTCAAGATGCTTTTAAATTATATGATACATATGGTTTCCCATTAGAATTAACTGTAGAAATTGCTGAAGAATCTGGTTTTGAAGTTGATGAAGAAGGATTCAAGGCAGAAATGAAAGCACAACAGGAACGTGCTAGAAATGCCAGAGGAGACTTGGAATCTATGTCTTCACAAAAACCTGATTTAATGGCTTTTGATCAACCTTCAACATTTATTTATGATCCTACACCTATTCAGGCTAAGGTTATCGCTGTTTTTAAAGATGGTGTTAAATGTGATGAAATTACAGATAAAGGAGAAATTATTTTAGATCAGACAACTTTCTATGCAGAAATGGGTGGACAATGTGCTGATACTGGAACAATGTCTAATGAGACAACAGTATTAAATGTGACATATGTAAACAAAGCACCACATCAACAACATTTGCATACTGTAGAAGTTCAAAAAGGTTCAGTCCATGTTGGTGATAGCTTAACTTTATATGTTGATATGAAGAAGCGTTCTTTTATCACATATAATCATACGGCAACACATCTTTTACAGAAGGCTTTAAAAAATGTTTTAGGTGATCATGTTTCTCAGGCAGGATCTTATGTGGACGATTTAAGATTACGTTTTGACTTTACACATCCACAAAAGGTGACTGAAGAACAATTACTTCAGGTAGAAGATCAGGTCAATGAACAAATCTTTAATGGTTTAGATGTTGATATTCAATATATGAGCAAAGATGAAGCAATGAAGTCAGGGGCAATGGCTTTATTTGATGAAAAATATGGTGATGAAGTCCGTGTTGTCAGTGTTGGCGATTATTCAAAAGAATTATGTGGTGGATGCCATGTTCATAATAGTTTAGAAATTGGAATCTTTAAGATTGTCAGTGAAGAAAGTGTTGGTTCAGGTGTTAGACGTATTGAAGCTGTTACATCTAAACAGGCATATCAGGTTTTCAAGAAAAATGAAGACACTTTAAATCAAGTTCAAAAATTATTGAAAATTAAGAATAAAAATGAAACGATTGAAAAAGTTCAACATTTTATGGATGAAACAACTGAAATCAAAAAAGAAAGAGATCAATATTTAGAACAATTAAACGTTTTATCTGCAAAAGAACAATCAAAGAATATTTTAGATATTCATGGTGTACAATTCTTATATGTGAAAGAAAGCAAGGATGTTGCTTCAGCAAAACAAATGGCTTTTGATCTTCGTGATCAGTTAGAACATGGTGTTGTTGTGATGGTGAATGAATACGAAGATAAAGTATCTTACTTTGTTGCCTTAACAAAATCAATGGTAAAAGATGGTTATAAAGCTGGAGATATGATTAAGATAATTAATGAAGTGACATCTGGCCGTGGCGGTGGAAAACCTGATTTTGCGCAAGGTGGATGTACTGATATCACAAAAATGGATGAGGCCATTGCACAAATCAAAATGCAATTCTAAGTTTTTACTAGCAATTTGAGACTATTTAGTGTAATATAGATTATATAGATGGGAGGTAGTACAAATGGGAAAAGATTTTACTCAAACACGTCTATTTAATTCAGAAGAAATTAAAAGAGAAGTTATCCATTCTCATTTAATGACAGTTGCTAATGCTTTGGATGAAAGAGGTTATAATGCTGTTCATCAAATTGCAGGATATCTGATTTCTAATGATCCTGCTTATATTTCAAGCCATAAAGGTGCACGTTCAATTATTCAACAGATTGATCGTGATGAAATTATTGAAGAATTAGTTAAATTTTATCTGGAGTCAAAATAGTGGAGAAAATATTAGGATTAGATTTAGGATCAAGAACATGTGGCATTGCAATGAGTGATGCTCTTGGCATGATTGCCCATGGTGTTGAGACCTATCGTTTTGAAGAAAATAATTATAAAAGTGCTGCCAAGCATATTCAGGAAATAGTCAAAGAGCATCATATTCATACAATTGTGCTCGGGTTACCTAAGCATATGAATGGAGATTTAGGTGAAAGAGCACAGATTTCAATTGCTTTTAAAGAAAGACTTGAAAAAATGATGGATGTTGAAGTGGTATTAGTTGATGAAAGATTGACAACTGTCATGGCACAGAATCAATTGATTTTTGCAGATGTGTCACGTAAAAAAAGAAAAAAAGTCATTGATAAAATGGCAGCTGTACAGATCTTACAGGGATACTTAGATGGTCAAAGGAGATAATCATGGACGTAAATAAAATACAGGTAATTGATGATGATGGTAATGAGTTAGAATTTGATGTCCTTTTTACTTTTGATAGTGAAGATACAGGCAAAAAATATGTTTTATATTATGATGCTGAAGATGAGAATCCACAGGTTTATTCATCAATCTATGATGATGAAGGACATTTATATCCTATTGAAACACCGGATGAATGGGATATGATTGAAGAAGTTTTTAATAGCTTCATGGCAGAAGATGAAGAAGAGATGGATTCTCAAGATAATAACGAATAGATTTGTTGTCATCAGGAGGGTAACGAAAGTTACCTTTCTTTATTAAGGAGGATAGAAATGGCGTTTTTATTTTTTAAGAGAAGAAGAGTGAAACCCATCTTTGTAGGAAGTAATGGGAATGATTTAACAAGAGGAATATATGTTTTTCATTTAGATATTGATAATGGGGAAATCTTAAAAAAGAAATTTTACAAGTCTTTAGCAAACCCAACGTCTATTTTTAAACGTGAACGTTATATTTTTGTTTGTTATAAAAACAAGACTGGACGACCAACGGATGGTGGAATATGGCAATATGCATCAATGGACTTGCAGTTTGGACTCACAGCAAAGGTGACAAATCATGGAAAGACTTATGT
>CALUZM010000112.1 GCA_944325245.1 uncultured Massilimicrobiota sp.
ATAGACTTCTAATCTGGATAAAAAAGGTTTCATAACAGTATAAGTATGTTTCAATCCTGAATTTATTAAAAGAATTTTAGCCAAGATCGACACCTCCAAAAGTACGCAAGACTTCGTCTAGTTCATTTTCTTCACAAAAATAGGCATCAACAGATGAATATGAAAATCCAAGTGTAGAATCATCAAGAAGTTCTTTAAAGAGCTTCTTTTCACCATCAGTAGCCTCTCCATATCCAATTACAAGCAACTTCTTGCGTAATTGACTCAAACCAAGATGACAGGTTTCTCCATCCACCATTGTATAATAAGGTTCATGATTCACAACCAATCGCTCCAGCATTCTTTTAAAGGGAATATCAAAGCAACCATATTTCACTCTTGTAATATAAATAATCAGTTGACAATCATTTGACCATTTCGAAATAATATTCATATCATCCTTAAAATAACAAGATCCCTCACATTTTAAGCAAGATAAACCACCTGTACAAGTTGAATAATGAATATTATTTAAATTCACTATGACAGAATTTTGAAAATATTCGGTTGAAATATCTTTATCTGTTACAACTAAATTCTTCATGCCAAATCTCCTTTGACTATTATTGTATATGGATAGCATTCTTTTGTCAAATGAGTTGTTCAAAATCAACAATCTGTGTCGCTATGTTCTTTTGAAAAAATTGATCATGTTCAACAAACAATAAAGTTGGCTGAAATTGCAAAATAGCTTTTTCTATCTGCATACGTGAAAAAATATCAATATAATTCAAAGGTTCATCCCAGACATAAAGATGTGCCGGTGTTGCTAGTGAAATAGCAAGCATAATCTTCTTCTTTTGACCTTGACTTAAGTTTTCTAGATTGATATCAAAATGAGAACGTGAAAAACCTAATTTTCTTAAAAGTGTTTTAACTAATGTCTGATCTGCCCCATACTTTTCAATCCAGTTGTTTAACTTTCCCTGAACAAAAGAGCAATCTTGAGGAACATAGGAAATTTTTAGCTGACTCCCCTGAGTATACTGCCCCTGGTACTTCCATTTTTCTCCAGCAACAAAACGAATCAGACTAGATTTTCCACATCCATTAGGTCCTTTCAATAAAACACGTTCTCCTTGCAAAATCGTAAAAGTTAAATCTTTAAATAAAACCTTTTGATGATAAGCTAAAGAAAAATGATCAAAACTGATAAGCTGTTTTTGAAAATATTTTAAACAATGAATCTTTAAATCATCATATTCTTCGATATCTTTAAAAAGCTTTTTCTTTTCTTCTATCGCCTTCATTTGACGGTTTTCAATAGCTTTTGATCTTTTCATCATTTTCGCTGCCATATGACCTACATAGCCTTTATCTGCAGATCCTATTTTTGATTTTTCAATCTGATGACCCCAGTTTTCTTTTTGTCTTTTTGATTTTTCCATCTTATCAATATCTTTTTCTAATTTCTTATTTTGCATCATTTCTCTTTCATCTTTTTTCATCTTATCTTCATACCAGCTAGAAAAATTTCCCTGAACAACTTCAATTGTTGTTGGATTGATAGCCATAATATGATCACAACATTGATCAATAAAATAACGATCATGACTTACTAGCAAAAATCCATTTTGTTTCTTTAGATATTGTGCTACAATCTGACGTGATTTTTGATCTAGATGATTTGTTGGTTCATCAATCAATAAAAAAGAATGCTTCTTTAAAAACAGAAGTGCCAACAGGACTTTTGTGCGCTCACCATAGGATAATGTCATAAAGGGACGATAGAATATATCCAACCCTTCTAAATCCAGCAAATGAAGTTCTTTTTCAAGTTCCCATTGCTGTAATAGTGGATATATTTCATAACAAATGTCTATTGTTAACATCGTTTCATCAGAAACTTCATAAGGAAAATAACAACAGTCTTCACTCATTATGATTTGTCCCTGATATTCATATTCTTTCATCATAAGTTTTAAAAACGTTGTTTTCCCGCGCGCATTTCTCCCAATTAATGCTGTTTTAAATGATGTATCCAATGTCAAAGACACATCATCAAAAATCAATTCATAACTTCCTTCATAACCAAAAGTTAAGTGTTGTACTTGAATTAAAGACATCATGATCCCTCCTTACAAACAAAAAACGACAAGAAAATAAACTTGTCGCCCATCATTATAATATTATTTGTATGAAAAAAAGTTTTATTTTCCTGTATGCATAGCTCCTATGCTTTTGTGCAATTTTATACAAGAAAATAAATACATCTTTCTACTTCCCTTCATCATCACTATTATATCCATTTCAATATAAAATATCAAGAAAAAAGAGTTCTTCATCAAGAACCCCTTTATACAAGCTTATCAATATCAGTCGGAATTTGATTATTTTGAATAATACGAACAATTTTATCCATTTGTTCTGGCTTAACCTGTTTATTCGTTAAACGAGAAATTTTATTCACAAATTCTCTGATATTTTTTTCATCATTTAAATCCTTTGTCTGCAAATCACTTGCTAAAGATAAAATATCTTCTTTAGAAACATGTGTTTTTTGTGATACTTTATCCAGTAATTTATCTTGCTTATCCAATTTTATCACCCAAGATAATATATGCAAAAGACTTCATCATTGTTCTGATTTTAAATCACGTAACATTAATGATGCAATCGTTTCTTGAGGTGTTGCATTTTCATAAAGGACACGATAGACAGCATCAACAATAGGAACTTCTATGCCGTAGTTGTGTGAAGCCACATCATCATGAATGACTTTACACGTACGAATACCTTCACAAGTCTTTGTATTATGTGCCATAAAATCCAAAGCACGATTACTTTGACCAATTTCCAGCCCTGCCTGGAAGTTGCGTGAATGGACAGATGAACATGTCACCACAAGATCACCAATTCCTGTCAACCCAAAAAAGGTTTCACGATTGGCACCCTTAACAGTTCCATACAAACTCATCTCATATAGTCCTCGCGTAATCAATGCTGCACGTGTATTGTCCCCGTATCCTAAACCGGCAATAATCCCAGATGCAACAGCAATTACATTTTTATAGGCTGCACCATATTCTGCACCAATCTCGTCTGTTGATGTATAAACTCTAAAATAATGATTAGAAAATAACTTTTGAACATCCTTAGCATAGTTTTCATCTAAGGACACAGCACATACAACAGTTAACATACGAACAACAACTTCTTCAGCATGTGAAGGTCCAATTAAAGAGACAACAGGATGAATCTGGTTTTCATCAAAAACACTTCTTATTGTATCAGACATACGCATATTGGTATTCATATCAAAACCTTTAGCCGCATTAATAATAGTCACTTTTTGTTTTAATAGGCTTTTCACTTCTTCTAAAACAGATCTGACAAACTGTGTTGGTATCGTAATCAAGATGTAATCAGCATGATCAATAACTTCTTCTAATGATGCACTGGCAACTATGCTTTCCTCTAATCTGATATCCTTAAAATATTTATAATTGCAATGTCTAATATTAATATCATCAATTTCATTATGATCAATACCATATAACATAACCTGATGTCCATTATCATTAAGAACTCTAGCCAATCCTGTTGCCCAACTTCCTGTACCTAAAATTGCGATTTTCATCTTAGTCCCTCTTTCTGCAAAGAATATGTATTGGTGTTCCTTCAAATCCAAAGGCTTCACGCATACGGTTTTCCAGATATCGTTTATAACTAAAATGTAAATACTGTGGATCATTTGTAAACAATACAAATGTTGGTGGTCCAACACTGACCTGATTTGCATAATATATTTTTAAACGTCCACCATTGAAAGTTGTTGTTGGATTCATTGTCTGTGCATCAATCAGCACATCATTCAAGACACTTGTTGAGACACGTTTTTGACTATTAGCATAAACATTTTGAATCATTGGCAATAATAAATGGACACGTTTTTTATCTTTGGCTGAAACAAAATGATAGGAGCATAATCCAAATACTTAAATTGTTCTCGAATTTGACTTTCCATTTTTTTCATTGTCTTTGAAT
>CALUZM010000113.1 GCA_944325245.1 uncultured Massilimicrobiota sp.
TAATAATTTGTCCATTGACATCCGTTTTTCCTTTAGCAACAGTTTCTCCTTTTTTGAAAAGAATAGAGCCATCTATTGCAGAAACAATATCATTTTTAGCAGTCAACAGATACTCAATATCTGTCATGGCTTTACCAGTTTCCTTATCTGTTTTATTGATGATGATTTTTCCTTTAGGTTGAGCATTGGCTACCTTTACAGTAAGAATAGGTGCTTTATCATCGTCTACGTCATAATCATATTGATTAGTGATTGTAAATGAAATTGGTTCCTCTAAAGCTAAAAATCCTTCAGGAGTTTTCACTTCTTCAATGGTATATGTTCCTGCATCCAATTCTAATGGTAAAGTCACTTCTCCTAGTTCACCAAAAGGAACAGTTACCTGATTCTTTGCATTTGTAGTAAATGTATCAACTTTTTTACCTGCAACTTTTTGAACAACATAGTTACCTTGACTATCCTTGATTTTAAAGCTTGCACCATTTAAAGTGACAGTCTTTCCTGTTTCTTCATCAACTTTAATTAATTTAACCTGTGAAGTGAAAGGTCTATTGTTGATATTGATAATCTTAATCTGTTCAATATCTTCATATTCTGTGTAATCATTAGTCACACTGATTGTAAAGTCTGGAGCAGTGATATAGTCCTTTGGAGTCTTTGTTTCTTTGACCAAATATTCTCCATGAGGAAGATATGGAGTCGTAGCACGACCATTTTCATCAGTAGTGATGATTGCATATGTTGTTGCATTATCCCAACCTACATGATTGTCTTCACTTTTCAATTTCCATGTAAATTCTGCACCCTGCAGTCCTTTTACAATACCAGAAATCCCATCTTTTTCACCAGATTTAAACACCTGAATTTTTTGCATGTTAACACGATCTGATGTATCAGCTTCTTTGACAACTTTAGAAACTGTCTGACCTTGATAGTCAAGTGAAACATTGATAATAGAAGTATTTAAGACTAGAGAATCATTAGAATTAGATTCCTGAATATAGTATTCTCCTAGAGGGAGATTATCCCAAGTAATTTTTCCATCTTTGTTTGTTTTCTTGGCTAATACTAAAGCATCTTTTTCATAATATGTTTTTGTACCAGCTTTATTCATGATTCTTTCTTTGGCACGCAATTCATAAGTATTTCCCTCCAATGTTGCATCACCGATTAAACCATTTGTTTTAGAAGAATCAATGGATTTTGTTAATTCTATCTTTCCGGTTGGTTCATCATTTGTAAAATCAATAGAAGTTGTTTCATTTGCTGTTATTTCAAATGATTTCTCATTCACATTGATGAGATATCCATTAGCAGATTTTGTTTCAACTGCTTTATATTCACCTAATTCCAGTTTATCTAGAATGATTTGTCCATTTCCATCTGTTGTGTACGTTTTATCATAACCATTTGGTCCTGTAATTCTGAATGTCGTATTTGGAATAGTGGCACTCTGATCATCATTATATTTTGTTAATACAAGCTTTCCGAATTGATTGACTGTCACTTTCATTGAAGTCTGCATGACATCATCAATTTTGAAACTTGCAACTGCCTGACAGTCATCAGCAGTATAATAAATACTGACTCCTGTTTCACTTGCAGGAATGTCTTTCTTCAATACAATATTTGCTTCGGTAATAGATGATGCTCCTTTTACAGTTAACGTATTTCCACTGATCTTAACGTCCAGACCACCATCGTCTACAACTACCATATCTTCCAAGACACCTTTTGTATCAGTCAAGGTCAATGTCTTATCTGCATCAATGTTGTGCGTCTTATTGGCAAATGATGGGGCTACATAAAACTTATCAACATCAGCTAGAATTTCTTTCCACTTTTGCTGAACTTCTGCATAAGTGTAGGCAGTTGGAGTTCTCACCCACTCTAGATCATCTCTTTCATGAATCTCTCTCCATAGAAGCCCCTGAGTGATTGCATACCAATCCTTATCTGTTCTTCCTGCAACCTTCGTTCCATAATAAGCTATCAAAGACAATCTCTTTGCCTTTTCTTTACTAATACCAATATCTTTATATGTTCCAGCTGTTACTTTCTTGTTGTTACGAAAAGTTGTAAAGTAATCTACACAGAATACAGGCTGATTGTCAACCAACAAGTATCCCTCTGTTCCATGTTCACTTCCATCGGTAGGATCAATAAGAATCCAATCCTTATATCGAATTGAACTGGTTGTTCCAGTTAATGCAAACGCATTTGTAACAAGTCCATTCATTAACATCATGACACTTGCTATACAAAGAACTGATTTCTTTGTTATTGTTTTTATTTTATCTAGCATTTTTCTTCTCCTTCCATATCTTTGTTTTCTTTACATAAAAAAAAGAGGAACTATTATTTTGTTCCTCAATCAAAGCATGGCGATCTAATTCTAATTTTCATATTTCTCCTTTCCAACAAAAAAAGCATCTCGTATCAAGATGCCTATCTATATTTCATTTATTCATTTGTTTTAATCCAAATATGGTGCAATATTCTTTTCTATTTGTTCAAAATTTCTTTCCATTTGTTGTTGTTTTTCCTCATTATCCCAAGTCAAATACACAGCCAAACCAACTATAAATAAAATTAACAATAACTTTTTCACATTTATCAACTCCTATTCTTTTCATTTATAGTTTAAACTAAAAATAAGATATTAACAAATATATGAAATAAATTATTAAACGATAATTTATATAGTCAATAGAAACATAATCCACTTTCTTCCGTCTGGTTAGATATACCCGTTTGGTTAGAAAGGGGTTCTTAGGGGAAAACGCAGTCACGTTTTCAGGCAAAAAAAGACAGACTCCCCCTTATAAGCCTGTTAAAAACATAATTTACAATTTTTAAAGTCACATGTGTAACTATCATTTATCTTTCTTGTTCTTTATTTCGTTTTTTTGCCCATGATTTCAACAGTTTCAAAATGACTTCACTTTTTTGTCTTGGTGTATAATCTTTAGGAAAGTATTCATCAATATCCTCCATTTTAAAAGAAATCTTTTCTTTTTGATTAGGTTTAATTTCAGTCAATATAGAATAAATAACGTTTTCATCTAATCTATTTATTTTTGACAATTCTTTCAGTCTGATAGCTTGAGCATGACTTGGTGTTAAATCAAGTTCTTCAATGTATTTAACAACAAATTGTTGATTTTCTTTAGATAAGTAAGATAATTCAACAGCTGGATTCAATGCTATTTTCTTTTTATCCTCTCTTAATCCATCAACCATATCTCTTAATGGTTCAATCAGTTCTGTTAAACGAATATATCTTTGTATTTGATTTTTACTTTCCCCAGCTTCTTTAGCTAATAACTCTACTGAATAAATACCTTTTAACTTCTGCCCAAGTTGGGCAGAAGTTAAATCAATTCGTTTTCCTTGATGTTTCATTGCCTCTAATTTCATCTTATAAGCAAAACCTCGTTCTGTTGGCAATATTGTTTCTCGCTGAATATTGCTATCCACCATGATGATGGTCGCCTGTTCATCAGTCAAATCACGTACAATTGCAGGAACTTTGTCTAAACCATTCATTTCAGCAGCTTTCATTCTTCTATGACCAGAAACCATTTCATAACCTTTTCCATCTGGAGAAGGTCTAACAAGTGTTGGTAACAATATACCATTTTCAGTTATACTTTCAGTAAGTTTTATCATTTCTTCATCTTGTCTAACCTTAAATGGATGATTTTTAAATTCATGGATTTCATCAATTGGTAGTTCCATAATTTTTTCTAGTTTCGCTTCTTGACGTTGTTCTTCATTAGTAAACAAATCATCGTATGAAGGTATTCTTATGTCGTTTATGTTCTTTTTCGGCATTTAAGATAACCTCCTTTGTAAAAGCGTTATATGCTTTGGTTGCTGAACCTTTTGGGTCATACATAAATATACTTTGTCCTGTTCCTGTC
>CALUZM010000114.1 GCA_944325245.1 uncultured Massilimicrobiota sp.
GGTTTTTAACATTATCACTACGCTAAAGCTTTTTCTTGACCCACAGACTATCTGTGGGTTTTATTGTATACAAAAAAGTCAGTCCAATAAGTAAGACTGACTTTATAAACTATTAATCTAATGCAGCAATCATAGCTTTATATGAATCTTCTTGTAAAGAAGCTCCACCTACTAATGCTCCATCAATATCAGGTTGTTCTAATAAAGCTTTTAATCCTTCTGGTTTTACAGATCCACCATATTGAATTCTCACTTTATCTGCAACTTCCTGACCGTATAATTCAGCAACAACACTTCTAATATATGCACAAACATCTTGAGCAATTTCATTAGTTGCAGTTTTTCCAGTACCAATAGCCCATACTGGTTCATAAGCAATGACAACACGGCTTGCACAGTTTGGACATACATCTTTAAATGCAGCAACTGTTTGAGTTTTCACAACATCTTTTGTTGTTCCTGCTTCATATTCTTCTAATGTTTCACCAACACATACAATTGGAGTTAAATCATTTGATAAAACTTGACGCATCTTAGCATTCACTGTTTCATCAGTTTCACCAAAGTATTGTCTTCTTTCAGAGTGACCTAAGATAACCCATTCCACTCCAATTTCTTTTAACATACCTACACTCACTTCTCCAGTGTAAGCACCACTGTCTTTAAAATGACAGTTTTGAGCAGCAACGATTAAGTTTTTAGCTGCACCTTTTGCAGTCTGTAAAGCTAAATATGGAGTCGCAATTCCCCAATCAGCTTTATCAGTACATGCTCCATCAACTGCTTCAACAAAAGCTTTCGTTTGGGCAATTGTTTTATTCATTTTCCAGTTTCCTACGATAATTGGTTTTCTCATTGTCATAATCCCCTTATTATTTATCATCAATTGCAGCAATACCAGGTAATACTTTACCTTCCATATATTCTAATGAAGCTCCTCCACCAGTTGAGATATGAGAAACTTTATCAGCATATCCTAATTGCATAACAGCAGCAGCACTATCTCCACCACCGATGATTGTATTAGCATCTGGTAAATTTGCTAAAGCTTCGCATACTGCGATAGTTCCTTTAGCGAATGGTTCCATTTCAAATACACCCATTGGTCCATTCCATACAACTGTTTTAGCTCCTTCTAAGGCAGCTTTGATATTTTCAACTGATTTAGGTCCAATGTCCAATCCCATATATCCATCAGGAACATCTTCACCACAAACTTTAATATCTCCTTCAGCAGCGAAAGCATTATTGATAACTGAGTCAACAGGTAAGATTAATTTATCTCCACCTTTTTCAATAATTTCTTTAGCTACATCCAGACGATCATCTTCAACTAAAGAGTTACCAATTTTATGACCCATAGCTTTCATGAAAGTATAAGTCATACCTCCACCAACGATAACTTTATCAGCAATCTTTAATAAGTTTTCAATAACTAAAATCTTATCAGAAACTTTAGCTCCACCTAAGATAGCAACCATTGGTCTTTCAGGATTACTTACAGCTTTTCCAATATAAGCAATTTCTTTTTCAACTAAGAACCCAGCAGCAGATGGTAAATGAGCAGGAATTCCAGCAGTAGAAGCATGTGCTCTATGTACTGAACCGAATGCATCTTCTACGAATACATCTCCTAATGAAGCCCAATATTTACCTAATTCAGGATCATTTTTGCTTTCACCTTTTTCATAACGTGTATTTTGTACTAAGATCACTTGAGCATTATTAGCTTCTTTAACAGCATTTTCAAGTTCAGGTCCTCTTGTACAGTTCACAAATTTAACATCTACTCCTAATAATTCAGATAATCTAGGAGCAACAACTGACAAATCATTTTTAGCTTTGTCTTCTTCTGTTTTCACTTTACCTAAATGTGAGAACAATACAATAGCTTTTGGTTTTTGTTCTAACAAGTATTTTAAAGTAGGTAATGCGGCAACAATTCTGTTGTCATTTGTAATTTCTCCAGTTTCTTTGTTTCTAGGTACATTGAAGTCAACACGAACTAAGACAGTTTTTCCAGTGACATCAATATCTTTAATTGTTTTTTTATCCATTTTTCTCAACCCTCCATGTGCAAATTATAACATTCTTATAACTGATTTTCAATTGCTTTTATAGCTGTTAAAACAATAACAATTGTCATTTTTTATCAAAATAAGATAACACGCTTTTATTTTCCGATATTAAAAAAACAAAAGCTCCTTCTTATCCAAATCATCATACTCCAACAAGACTCTGTCACATTGTTAAAATAAAAGTGCTTTTACAAAAAACATCCCAAATCACACTCATGATTTAGGATGCTTTTTCTTCAATACATTGACAAATAAATGGAATCACTTCTTCTTTCTTGATGTTTAAAACATAAGCAAACTCCTCATACAATATATTTTCTGCTTCCTTCATAAATTTCTCATCAGAAACATGAAACTTCTTTCCTGTTTTCTCTAAGCTCTTTTTATGATGATACAGCGTCTTAACCATTTGAATGAGTTGTTTATGATCTCCACTCCTGATAATTTCACGATATTTTTCTTTACGCTGATTATCATTTTCAATCCAATCCACTGGACAATCAGGCATATTTTGAATTAAATCCATGATTTCATCATATGATAATAATTTTTTCATCTTTTTAACCAAATCCTGATTTTGCGTTGGTACATAAACTGTTGCATTATCTTTATAAACAGGCTTTAAAACATAATACTCAATAGATTGATTTGTCAATTTTCTTTCAATAATATTTTCAATTTGGCAAATACCTTCATTTCCATATAAAACAGTATCATTGACTTTATACATATGAACCTCCATAAAAAAACTGCTTGCACAACTGGACTTACGTTCATGGCAAACAGCTCGTTGATATATAATTATTTTACCACATTTTGAATTCAAAATGTCAGCACAAATTTTGAAAAATAAGCGTATACTATCATGGTGATTTTATGAATAATGATATCCTTCAATACATCAATGATCCCCATGTTCTGATTATCGACTTGCGTGATGAATACTCTTTCCATCAGCAGCATCTCAAAAACGCCATCAATATTCCTGCGGATGATTTTCTTTCACAACTCCCGTATCTTTCCCATGATAAACTTCTTTATCTGATTTGCCATACTGGGCAAACAGCTAAGGAACTGGCAGAAAAATGCCAAGATGCAGGTTATCAATGTCAATATTTTCCTTATGGTTTTCAATCATTGTCAAACTTAGACAATCAACACTATTTTTAAAAATAAAAAAGATGATTGAAAACATATAGCATTCAAATCATCTATTTTGACTTTCTATGAAAAAGATTGCTTAATCCACGCTTAAGAACCTGAAAAAAGCTTAAAGAACGCACCATTCTTTCCCCTGGTATATATTGATTAATGGCTCTTAAAGTCGCTTTATTATCACGTGTTGAAAAAGTAAAATAACCATTCTTTTTTGTATAGATAGCAAAACGTGGAATCCATTTTCCTTTCAATATGACAGAAGCCATCACATAATCAACTTCTTCCCATGGAATCTGGATATAATCTCTTACATTTCTTTCATTATAAAATTCAAAAGCATGATCTCCAATCATCACCTGACCATAATTAGCCATTCCTAAATATGATGTTGCTTTGATTGTGAAATCAACTTTGGCATTTAAAGACTGTACCATTGTTTTCCTCCTATTATTTATGAAAAGCTCAGCATGAAAGCTGAGCTTTTCATCATTCTTCATTATTTTACATAATTCCAGCTAAACGTGCAAGAATACCAACAGCAAATAATGCGATG
>CALUZM010000115.1 GCA_944325245.1 uncultured Massilimicrobiota sp.
CCTTTCCTAAATGAATATACTTTACGAATAGGAAAGAATATGATGTTAGTAAGGAGGAAAGGTAAGTATGATGTTTCGTGAGCTAAGTATGATTTGGTTGGAGTATAAGAGTTATACAATAAAAAAAACCTCGCTTATGCAATATAAGCGAATAGTGACAAATTATTTAAATGTTTATCTTGGTGAAATGAATGTTTATTGTTTTTCAATCCAAGATATATTAAAATGTATTGAAAATATGAAATGCCATTTATCCAATAAGACATTACAAGATAATATTGTGATATTAAAAGGAATTATTAAATATGGAAATATGTTAGGTTATTGTTCTATTCCATTAGATGTGATTCCACATGTTAAATATACTCAAAATGAAATTCAGATATTAACTGATGATGAATTAAAATTAATAAAAAATTATGTATTTGATGATTTAGATAATAAGAAGATAGGATTAATGATTTGTCTTTATACAGGTATGAGATTAGGTGAAATATGTGCGTTAAAATGGGAGGATGTTGATTTAGATAATGGAAGGATTTCTATTAATAAAACAATTCATAGAATTAATGAAGAGGGAAGGAGCTATACTATAATAGGAACACCTAAAACAAAGCAATCCTATCGTATTATTCCTATAAGTCCTATATTAAATCAATATTTATATCAAAGCAAACAAGATAATGGTTATGTACTAACTGGTAATGATAAATATTTAGATCCACGTAGTTATCAATATTATTTTAAAAAAGTATTAAAAGAATTAGATATACATGATTATAAATTCCATGTTTTAAGACATACTTTTGCGACAAAATGTGTTCAATGTCAAATTGATGTGAAAAGTTTAAGTGAAATATTAGGGCATTCATCAGTAACGATTACTTTAAATACATATGTTCATTCTTCTTTTGAAATGAAAAAAACGGAAATGGTAAAGTATAAATTATTTTAAAGTTTGACATATTCTTGAAAAGTTCACATGAATATGCTACCATGTGAAAGATGAAGAAAAGAGGGATAAAATGGCAAAAAAAGCTAAACAGAGTATAATTTCCAAAGTGACATCATGGAAAGTTGTATTAGGAATTCAATTAATAGCTTCATTGTTATTGGTTGTACTAATCTTCAAATTAAATGCTTTACCATTACTTTATACAATTGGTGTTATTATTGTTGTTTTAGTATTAGCCTTAGTTTCGTTTTTATTAATGAAACCTTCAAAGAATGAAGGAAAGGGAAAAGCAAGAAATATTATTGGGAAAATCATTAGTATTTTATTATCAGTTTTATTAATGGTTGGATCTTTATATATTGCTCAAGGTAATTCAGTTTTAGATTCTATTTCTAACGCAAATACAAAGACAACAAGAATTTCTTTAGTTGTTATGGATGAAAGTGAATATCATAAAGTTTCTGATTTAAAAAATAAAGATGTAGAAGTAAATCAAGATGATGAAGACAATGCAAAATATATGGAAGAAGCCATAGAAGCATTACAAAAAGAGGAATCTTCAATACAATTAAATAATGTGTCTAGTTATTCACAGATGGCTAATGATTTATATGATGGTCAAACTGATGCAATTTATATAAATGAAGCCAATTATAGTATGTTAGAAGAAGAACATGAAACATTTAGAACTGATACAAGAGTTATTTGGTCTTATGATATTGTAGAAAAAACAAAAGATATTTCTAAAAATGTTGATGTGACAAAAGAAGTCTTTACTATTTTTATTAGTGGAATTGATACAACAGGACCTGTATCAACAGTTTCACGTAGTGACGTTAATATGTTAGTGACAGTCAATCCAAAAACAAAACAAATTTTAATGACAAGTATTCCTAGAGATTATTATGTTACATTAACAAATAAAGGAAAGAAAGATAAATTAACACATGCTGGTTTAGGTGGCGTTGAAAATTCAGTATCAACAATTGAAAACTTTATGGGTATTGATATTAACTATTATGCAAGAGTTAACTTTACTTCACTTATTGAAATGGTTGATGCACTAGGTGGAATAGAAGTTTATTCTGATAAAACATTTACACCATATACAAATGGCGGTATTACAATTAAAGAAGGAATGAATCATATGAATGGAGAGACAGCATTAGCATTTGCTAGAGAAAGAAAAATATATGCTAATGGGGATAATCATCGTGTTCAAAATCAACAAGCTGTTCTAAAAGGAATGCTGGAAAAGGCAATGACACCCGCAATTTTAACAAACTATTCAAGTGTATTAAGTTCAATAGAAGGTTCATTTGAGACAAATATGTCACCAAATGAAATTACTAGTTTGATTAAGATGCAGTTGAATGATATGGCATCATGGGATTTTTATCAGATTCAGTTATCTGGAACAGGTAAATCTATGACGGGAGGAGCCTACATGCCTAATAATAAGCTTTATTACATGATTCCAAATGAAGAAAGTGTAAATGAATGTGCATCACTTATTAAACAAATGATGAATGGTGAAAAAATTCATATTGAACAAAGTGAATAAAATTATTGAAAGGGGTGTCATCTGATACCTCTTTTTGTTTAGTTTTTGTTAAATTATGTTTATTTTGTTGTGATAAATTGGATAAATTGGTATAATTATTCTCGAGAAATAATTTAAGGAGTGAATAATATGAATAATGTTACACTTGTCGTTATGGCGGCAGGAATAGGAAGTCGATTTGGAGGTGGAATTAAGCAATTAGAACCAGTAGGACCTCATGGTGAAATTATCATGGACTATTCTATTCATGATGCTTTAGCAGCAGGTTTCAATAAAGTTGTCTTTGTCATTAGAAAAGATTTAGAAAAAGACTTTGATGAAATCATTGGTCAAAGAATGAAAAAGAAAGTTCATGTTGAATATGCTTTCCAGGAAATTGATAACATTCCTGATGAATATAAGGATAAGTTTACAGGACGTAGTAAGCCTTGGGGTACAGGGCAAGCCATTTTAGCATGTAAGGGTATTGTGAATGAACCATTTTTGGTAATTAATGCTGATGATTATTATGGAAGAGAAGCTTATGAAGAAGCTTATCGTTATTTAATACAGGATCATCCAATGAATCCAATGCCTATTTGTATGGTTGGATTTATTTTGAAAAATACTTTAAGTGATAATGGTGGAGTGACAAGAGGTGTATGTCAAATTCAAGATGGAAAGCTTGTAGATATTGTTGAAACGCATAATATTGAAAAGATTAATGGAAAAGCCATATCTAATGGGAAAGAGATAGATTTAGACTCAGCAGTATCTATGAATATGTGGGGCTTATATCCTGAATTTATAGATGTCTTAGAAGAAGGATTTAAAGTATTCTTGGAAGAGACATCATCTGATAATCTAAAAGCAGAATATTTATTGCCAACAATCATTGGTGATTTATTACATAGCAATCAGGCTGAAGTCACAGCTTTAAGTTCAAGTGATGAATGGTTTGGTGTAACATATAAAGAAGATAAGGATTTTGTAAAGGAAAATATTCAGTTATTAGTAGAAAAAGGAATATATCCTCAAGCATTATAGTGATGTTTGAATATAACAGATAGAGAAGCAAGGTTTGATATGATCTTGCTTTTTTATTTGCTATAATATATGCTTTAAGCAAATTTTATGATATAATAGTTTTATATAATAAAAAATGTTGAAGAAATAAAAAGAAAAATGATGAATAAAATGCGTATATATAAATAGGAGCTAACTATATAAAAATCAAGTCATTTGATGAAAAAGTTTGAAAATGTTAAATGATTTGATTATGGTAG
>CALUZM010000116.1 GCA_944325245.1 uncultured Massilimicrobiota sp.
TAGCTTCAGAATCTACTAGAACTATGTCTTTTAAGGGATATGGTACATTGAAATATATTGCTCCTGAAGCTTGGAAATCAGAAAAAAACACTATTCAAATGGATATTTACTCTATGGGCATAGTTTTTTATGAATTAGCTTTATTAGATTATCCATATGATATTGCTTCTAATGATGTGGATGCATATAGAAGTGCACATATGTTTTCTAGAATAAAAAGAACGAGTGAGTTAAAAAATATTTTAGGAGCAGATGTAGCATCTATAATTTTAGCTATGTTAGAAAAACCGATACAGAAGAGACTAAAATCATGGGAAGAGATTGAAGGACAATTAGGAAAACCCTCTCTTGAAGTAGTTGGTGATTTAGGGAATATTGTGAGTTTAGCAATCGGCAAGAAAATTGAGGCTGATACAAGAAAACAACAGCAAATTGAGGAGGAAAATCGTAAAAGAAAAGAACAAGAAGATTACGTTAATTTAGTGAGAAATCAATTTGAATCAGTTATAGTAGATTTTTTTGAGCGATTTGTTGATGAATATAATAATCATTTGGCCGGAAATGATAAGTGTAGATTCGAATCAGACATGCAAGATTTTGAATTAATGGAACTATTTTCATACCACCTAACCATCCCTTCTGTTACAGATATTAAAGTTAAATGTAAAGTAATTCTGCCTAATTCGTTTACTCGTGTGGTTGATGTAGATAGAGCATATGGTCTTTTGGATATGGATGATGTTGGATATGGTAGTTATGAAGTGGCATATACCCCACAGTACAAAAATAGAAATATTATGGGATGGGTTGAAATTGTAAATACAAATGGTTTAGGGTTTAACCTTTGGTTGGTACAAACAGATGAAATATATGGTGATTGGTATATTTTAAGAAATAAGAATAATGCAATATATCTAACACAATATAAACCAAAACAAGAACCTTTTGCATTTAAAATTGATGAGCTTGATAAGGCGTTGAGAGGAATTAATGCTACTAGCCTTTATTCTTCTAATGTAGAACTATTTGATGAACAGAAACTGATGGGACTAGTTGCTCAACTTATTAGCTGATTTTATGGTGAATTGGAATAAAAGAAAAATGTGCGAGTGGTTAGTGATAGTTTCTTTGTTATCTTTTGTGTAGAAGAAAAGTCTTTATATTTCAGTTTGTTTATTTAGTTAATATTTACAAAAGTAAATTTAGTGATTATATTTTTGTATATGAAGAGTTTAAATTAGTATACAGCTTCATAGAAAAATGCGAAACTTCATTGATGTTCATAAATTGATGAATTTAACAAGGATATTCTTGCACTAATAGTGGTAGAAAGTCCTGTTGGCTACAGGAGGAAAGGATGTAATAAAGGTGAAGATTGTTACTAAGGATAACATAAATTCGATATTACTAGCTGGTGAAAGTAATACAGTAGAATTTAAAGCGATGACGAGAGGTGCAATCAGATTTTGCCTCGAGTTATTAGTGCCTTTGCTAATACCAAAGGTGGAGTCATAATTTTGGGTTATGATGAAAAAAATCAATCAGTAATTGGCACTTCCATGGATGAATTTGAAATAATAAAGAGAGTTATTTCGACAAATCATCTTGAAGATGTTTGTAATGCTTATATTGTTCAGTATGAGGAAAAAGCGTTAATTGTTATCCAAGTCGAAAAATCAAAGTCAATAGTTATTGCAGGTGGTGGAGCCTATATAAGAGAAGATGATACCAATATTTCTGTTTTGACAAGTAAGGACGTGTTGTCACGAATTAAGTCCACAATTGTAAGTTCTGAGACCACACCATCAGCAGAAGTTCTTGAGCGATTAGAAGAGAAAGTGGGACAGATATATGATGAAATGATTCATTCTCAAAAAGTACATGAAGAAGAACTAAAAGTGCAAAAAGAAGAAAATGCTAAAGAAAAAAAGATTCAAAATATAAATAATTGGTTTTTCTGCATATTAAGTGCTGTTATAGGTTATGTATTAGGAAAACTTTTCTAACAAACCCAAATTGATTATACGCAACTGCTGGCTGACAAATTGCTATATTCACTTAGTATAAATATAATCAAGATAGTACGTATAATATAGCCAGAATAGAGAATGAAACATTTTCAATGAAAATAGTAGATAAAATACTATTGTTAAGAAAAAGGGAAGGAATTTCTTAAGAAGAATTGGAACTAAATCTCAACAGACTTTAAAATTACAACAAGAACAAAATAAAAAAGTTCGTAAGATTCAAAGCCATAAACAACAAAGGATTGATAATGAACGTAAGTTTGAATTGAAACAGCAAAAGAGAAAAAGAAAACATAAGGGACATTAGTTTCTTATGTTTTCTTTTAAAATGATTTGAATATGAGAGATTTCAAAAAAAATTGAGATCTCTTTTTTGTTTTAGAAAGAAAAGGAGGTGCAAAAGTGAATAAGTTTGATATGATCAATGATTTATTAGCTGAAACAACAAAGATGGTTGTAAAAGATGAGAAATCATGGTTGTCCTTTTTAGATACATCGTCTTATATGTTTAAATACGATTTTGCTGATCAGCTTTTAATTTATGCTCAAAAGCCAGATGCGAAAGCATGTGCAACATTTGATTATTGGAATAATCGAATGAAAAGATGGATTAAAAAAGGAGCTAAAGGTATAGCATTAATAGATGATTCAAAAAAATACTCTAGTTTGAGATATGTCTTTGATATTGCAGATACAAGAAGTCCACAACACCAAAATCTAAAGCTATGGGCAATTAACGAATCAATGTATGATGCTGTTATTGAATCATTGTCGAATAGTTATGGCATTTTAAAAAATAAGCAAGATTTAGGAAGTGCATATTTATCATTGGCTCATATGTTTGTCAAAGATAACGGTGATGATTATTTAGAACAGATCATAAAATATAATCAAAATAGTTCTTTTGAGAATATGGAAGTATTTGAAATTAAAAAAGTATTTATAAAGATTCTTGAAAACTCCATAGCATACTGTCTGATGAGAAGAAGTGATATTGACCCGATATTTTATTTTGAAAAGGGGGATTTCGACGCTATATCTTTATTTGATACATTTGATGTTATTGGTGTTTTAGGAACTGCCAATAAGGATTTAACGGATGTGGCATTAAGTGAAATCGGTCGAGTGGTACGAAAATTGATACAATCAGAAAATCGTACATTTGTACAGTCTAAAGAAATAAGTCAAAATATAGATGATGGTGATAATGAAGGGAGTGTTATATATGAAGGAAGTCACATACAATCAAGTAGGGGATTATCAGTTTCCAAATCTCAAGATAGGGAACGAGGAAAATCCATTAGGGAAATACGCAATGCTGAGAATGAATTATCTCAAAACCAACCAGCCGGCACATCTGTTCGCCTTGAGGGCAAGCAATACATTGAACAAACATCTCAAGGAAGTCGAGGAACAAGCACAGGCAAAGATGGAAAAAATGATGGAACAGATGTTAGTGAAACATCCAGCACCGAACAAAGAAACTTATCAGATGGAATGGGTACAGCATATGAACAATCTAAAGGTACAAGTCGAGGAAATCATTCTCAAGGAGATAATCTACAATTAGACTTAGGATTAGGTGGTGAAGAAGAAAATACTTTACCACCTTTTGATTTGCAGGATTTACCTGCATTATTACGTGAAGATGTTTCACTTCAACATTCTCGTGAAGAAATTCAGCAGTTCTTTACAGAACATACGGATGATAA
>CALUZM010000117.1 GCA_944325245.1 uncultured Massilimicrobiota sp.
AAGCAT
The DNA here is from genome assembly GCA_944325245.1 of uncultured Massilimicrobiota sp. Lineage (GTDB taxonomy): Bacteria > Bacillota_I > Bacilli_A > Erysipelotrichales > Coprobacillaceae > Allocoprobacillus. The sequence goes on from CALUZM010000117.1 coordinate 7, forward strand.
TTTAGTCCATGTAATAGTTTTAGCCATTATTGATCATCTCCTTTACCAACTTCATCATCCCATGCTGAGAAATCATTTTCCTGGACATTCTGATGATAAAGTTCTTCATCAAATTCAACTTCTTCTTCAATGAATTCGTAATTTTCAGCCATAAAATTTTCCTCCTAATTTTTTATTTCTTTAATTTAAAAAAGCAGCCAAATGACTACTCTTTATTAGCTTTATTAAAACTCAATTCTTCAATTTCTTCTTTCATATGTGTAACCATTCCATTGCCCCCTAGTTCATGATATGCATCATACATTTCAATAAAGTTTTCGTAAGCATAGCTTGGGATGGAACCACGTTTCATGTATTTGTCGTGATACTCAATCAATTGAACACGTAACAATAACATAGTGCCTCTTGAATTGGCATCACGACTTTTTTTCTGTGTTTTTAGCAGCCATACTATATACCCCAGTGCTATCGGCAGGGCTATTGTATAGGTTTGCATGAGAAAATCGTTCATTTTTATTGCCTCTACTGCTTTTCGTCACTTGAATTTTCAACAAAGCGAGTAAAAGCCTGATGCATTCCTGTAGAAGCTAATCCCATAAGCGCTCCATACACAATAGATTCTAATGAGATACCACTTTTAATTGCATTCAATACTGCTCCTAGTACCGCTAAAATTGTTGGAATATATTTATTTGGAATCTTATCAAATGATGTCTTTATAATATATCCCACAACCAAACATGCAACCAAAACCACTACTACAAAATAATCAGTTAATCCTGTAAAATCCATTTCTATTTTCCTCCTCAAATTTATTCGTGTACTTCTCTATCAAAATTTTTTGACTCAATACGTGTATTTGACTGTTTCAAATAAATATCAACATACAATTCATCTTTATCTCTGTTATAAGTTACTTCAGGATAATAATGTCCTAACTTCTTAGCCCATAAAGTACATTTTTTATACCCTAATTCATGAGCAAACCAAACAAATTCAAGTTCAGTAATATTTAATTCAATATTATACTGTTCTTTCATAATTTTGATGACTGCATTCTTAGCAATCTTTTCAAATTCATATGTCCCCATTTTCTCACCTCCTTCAAAATAAAAAGCACCTCTTAAAAGTGCTTGAGAACTAATCATGATCATAGGCGTCTGCTTCCCAACTCATCCCATATCTCAATCCGCCATTATTAGCATTTTTAGTAAATTCATATATTAATGTTTCTTTGTCAAACGCACTAACTGATTGTGTATCAATACCATAAGTGTCATTTACTTCATATGATACAGACGGCTTTTTTGCCATAGTTGGAATATTGATTGTTCTAATAAATTGTTGGTTCGCACTTGTATACTCTGTACCTTTGACAGTTCCGGTTTGAAAACGATATTGACATTTTCTAAGTTCGAGTGCTTCATCCCATGCAGGCATACCTGTATAATGCTCTTCCTTTTCAATCTTCATAAAGTTAAATGATACAGCTGAACCAGCTGATGCAATAATTGAAATGAATTTTATTGAATCAGTAAAAGTAAAAGATTTTTTACAAGTGCTTGGCAATGTTTCGTTTATAACAATTTCATTATCTGTATTTCTTATAAGCAATCTTGCTGAGCCACTGATTGCACAATCTAAATAGAATGTATAGGTACCTTCGCTAAATTTTACTGGTTGTTTAAATCCATATTCTGTATTTCCTGTATTATTAAAATAAACACTTGATGCGTAGACATTCACTTTTCCGTAGTCAGTGAACCATCCATCAATTGTCATCATAGACGAATAAGATGTATTGTTGTATTCTGTTTTCCCTTTTTGATTTACAATTCCATTTCTAAAATCACTGTTAAGCAATAGATTTGGTTTACACAAGCTTCCCCAGTTTGGTAGTTTTAGCTTCATAATAATTATGTAGCTGTGGTGTCATTTCCATTTTCCTATTGCAAAATATGATAATCTAACTTCATTTACAGAAATAGTAGAAGTCATTGCCAGTACAGATTGTTCATAAATTCTGGCTTTATCTCGCATTGTTCTGTATGAAGTGCAATTTCCAGTTATCACTGTAGAAAATATTGCTGGTGGTTCAACGAACTCGACAGGATATATCCATGCATCATTGATTATCGCCATTTTCCCTGCAACAACATCTGAAAATATAAGATTGTCATATCTATTAGAATCCTTGTAAGCCATCATGGTTCCATCTGGAAACTTTAAGGCTGTACCATTTGCATTTTCTATTTTTTCTATATATCTTTGCATTTTTATTTTCATGGAAAACGCTAGATAGCATATAATTGGTTATTTCCATCTACCTATTGCAATGTAATCAGCTATCGTTGAAAACTCATAAGCTCCATTTCCTATTAATGTTATACTTTTAATTTTACCTTTATCTTTTTCTAATCTGTAAATGCCACCTGTCGTGCCTGAAATTGTGGCACAGACAACAGGATTTGAATCAACAAAGTTTACAGGAAAAGGGGTATTAACTTCTAATGTGCAGAGGTATGCACCTTTATCCTCAAATGTTCCATATAAATTAATAAATCCATATGCAATCATATAACCATTAGAAAATTTAATTGCAACTCCATTTTTCATAACGACTTCACTTGCTATTTCAAGTTTAACAGAACTCATAACCAATCACGTGTCATGCTTAATCTAGCTTGACACCACCCTTCATGCAAGAAGGAGCTACATTGTAGCCCCCTCTCTGTAGAAGATATAAATATTTTGTAAAGGTTGTGTGTGTGTGTGTGTCACACGCAACCGTGTGTTTCATTTTTTTCATTTATCTTTCGCTGTCACAGAAAGTTTGAGATGACAATACCATAGCTCCATGATACATATGACTCCACTATAAGATGATTATTAGAAATGGAGTAACTCATTGATGTATCACTATTTTTTATTGTTTTAGTTATTTTGTTTCCATTTACATAAACAATATCAAAAACATGCCCTGACCCTCCGTTTAATTCGACAATAAACATAAATACTCCTCTATTTAATGAATCAAACAGAGGATATTCAATTTTCTTATTTTCATTAAACGAACAGATTTGAGCATGAAGTTTATCAAACAATGGTACCTTTACTTTCATACATAAATGCTTATAGCGTTAGATACGTTATTATACTGTAACTATAATATCCTTTGTTGGAACTGCTATCCCAAAGTTTATCATGTTCATACCGCTTTTATATAAAAAAGAAAAAGCAATTCCATTAACTATGTTATATACCGATTCAAGTTCAGTCAAATCCTGCTTGGCAATAGTATTGTTGTTACTATTTATTCCAACCAGTTGAAAAGATGCACTTGAACATTTTGGCGTTCCATCCATAAGGATACCAGGTACATATATAATGTAGCGATTATTATCTCCTCGAGTACAGAATGCATTCCCCCA
>CALUZM010000118.1 GCA_944325245.1 uncultured Massilimicrobiota sp.
ACTATATTTAATGATATCCCCTTTTCCTCGCACAACAGCACCATTTTTCAAAGTGTCAATATGTTCCTGACTCGCATTCCATAATTTAGCGTCTATTTTTCCTGTCTCATCCTGAAAAACAATACTTAAATAATTTGTTTTATGAGCACCATTTGTTTTACCTAATGTGATATGTGAAATCATAGCAGTAAATTCCACATTATCATCACCACATTTCATATCTTTGATTTTAATCATCTGTCTCCTCCCATAATTGTTGAATAATTTCTATAACATCATCATATTCATATCCTTTTTGTACTAAAAAAGTAATAATTTTGCTTTTAAGTACATTGGAACTATATCTATTTTTATAACGATTATAAACACGATTGTATTCTTTTGTTAATAAATTCATGGTATGTTCTTTAGGCATTGAAAAATCAAAATTTTCAATAGCTTTTTCTACAACATCTTGAGAAAATCCTTTATTAAACAATTTATTTCTAATATTTTGAATCAGAGCATACTGAGGTCTCGTTGTATTTTCACGATAAAGTTTCTGTACAATTTCAACAGCTTTATCATATTCTACATCCTGAGAGTACTTTTCTAAAAATTCATCAATCACAAAAGGAGAAACACCTTCATTTTTTAAATGATAAATAATCTTATTCATTCCTAAACTCAATCGTGTTGCCTTTTGAAAATAATTTTTTGTATATTCTGCATCATCAATCAGATTCTTTTGCATTAATAAATCCATCGTCATTTCAATTTGGATATCATCAAAATCTCCCTTATCATTGAGTTTCTTTTGCATTTTTGCATACGTATAGTCTTTGTAAGTCAGATACTTTAATGCCAGCTTATAAGCTTTTGATACTTGTTCCTGATCCTTTAATGCATCCAATTCTTCTCTATCAACAACCTGTCCTACAAACAAACCATATCTATCAATGACCTGACCAGATAATGTCATTAAAATCTGATGATGATCAAATTGAAAAGCAACAGTATATTGATGATCATTTTCTGGGATTATCGAAACAACCTTATAACAGTAATGATGTTTAGATAAAGCCTGTTCATAAGTCTGTAGAATCTTTTGATAAAAATTTTCACTGCTATATTGTTGAGCATCTTCAATAGCTGCAGCAGACAATTGACTTAAATCACTTTGAGAAAGATCTATAATCTTTTGAACCAAATCATCTTTATCCTTGAAAAAATAACCATTTCTGCCATCACAAATGACTCCATCAAGATTTTTATCATATCTTGCTAAAACAGGAATACCACTTGCCATAGCCTCAATAAAAGTTAATCCCTGTGTTTCCGTTACTGATGCAGAAACAAACAAATCTGATGCATGATAGAATGATGGTACATATTGACTTTCTTTAGGTCCAGTAAAATAAATGTATTGTTGGAGATTTTTCTTTTCCACAATATCCTTTAATTCATCTAATTGTGGTCCTCCACCAACAACCATCAGACATATATTGTCTTTGACTTTCACAATATCTTCCATCGCATCAATCAAGATATCAATACTTTTTTCTGGTGCTATTCTTCCTAAGAAAATAACTACAAACTTATCCTGTAACTGATATTCTTGTATAATCTTATCAATTTGTTGCTGTTTCTTATTTTCTATTGAAAAATCATCTAATTCTAATCCTGTAGGAATCACATGGATTGAATTAGAAATTCCATAACTGATTAAAGCATCAGCAGTTTTTTGAGATGGAACAATAAGTTCTGAACAGCTATTTCCATAAATCTTTGAAATCTTCTCAATAACCTTTTTTGCAGCCTGATCAACAGCTTTGATATTCCCAGGGGCAATATAATGAGAATAATCCGCCCACATTGTATGATAGGTATAACAGACAGGCACATTAAGAATCTCACCTGCAATTTTTCCAAATATTCCTATTCCAAATTCTGTCTGAACATGAATAATATCTGGCTGAAATTCCTTCAATTCTTTCATTCCTTTAAATGAATAAATATTAGAAGCACGATAACCATATAATTTGTTTAAATCAATACCTGGTAATCGTAAAATATCATTGTCCTCATCAATATAATCACTATCATGTGGCAATATTGTTGTCACAACCAAAACATGATGACCATGTTTTTTTAGTTCTTTTTTAAGAATATGTGTAGAAGTAGCTACACCATTAATGTCTGGTAAATAAGTATCACTAAACAAAGCTATATTCATATCATTACTCCAATCTACTACGATTTATTTCTTTATCCAAAGAAAAAACCAGTGCTCCAATAATCAATCCCATATAATAAGACATAAAACGCCATAAAAACATCGATGAAGAAACACCAACAGAGCCCAGAAAACTAAAAATTAAAAGGTAAACACCTTCACTCCCGCCACTAGATCCTGGAATTGGTAAAAAAGCATTAATTAAATAAATACAAGAACAAAGACCTATAAAATTGAAAAAATCTCCTATATTGACATTAAGATTTAATGCTTTTGCACTAAAGAAAGGCATACTATAAAGAATAGTTAATTTTAAAATATTGCAAACACTTGAACGGATTAATACAGGTTTATTATTTTGAAGAAACTTTAACTGATCACGAAAATCAGATAAATAAGTATCTACCTTAAAACATGTTGATTCATAATCTTTCACAAGATGTAGTTTATTTAAAAGCTTTAATACACTATGTGTTAAAAAATGATGTAAAAATTTTGATTTTGCTCCACCGAAAAGTGCCAAAATAACAACAAAGTTAATCAAAAATCCAAGCATTACCAAGCTAAAAACAGCGGGCTGATCCAAAAAATACTGATATTTAAAAATAAGAACAACTCCAGTATAAATGACTAATATACTTTGATAACAGATAAAACACATTAAAAGAATGCTTGCTGAATAGGTAGGAGCAATACCCTGCTTATTAAAAATATAAACCTGAGCAAATTGTCCACCACTTGCAAAGGGGGTAATACCATTAAAAAAGATTCCACTAATAGAATTCACAAAAGATTGCTTATAGGTATAATCTTTCTTATAAACTCTTCCAAAATAAAGCAATGAAAAGGCATCAAAGATATAATACAATAACATCACAAAAGCCATCACAACAATCCACAAAATATTCGCATGACGAAAAGCATCGATAACCTGATCAAGCTGATTGCCTATAGAAAGATAAATGACTAAGCCACCTATCAGCAAAATAATGACTATATTTAAAAGATATTTTCTTTTACCTTGCATCATTTTAAAAACTCCTCCCTTCTATAAGTAGCCAATTTCCTATATACATTTTACTACAAAATAAGGGAATAGTGAAATAAAAAAAAGGGATAAGTGAATTATCCCCATTTGACTGGCAGCGTGCTATTGTCGCGGTTGCCCACTATCTTCGC
>CALUZM010000119.1 GCA_944325245.1 uncultured Massilimicrobiota sp.
CCAGGAAGCAAGGCCATTTCTTTTGCACAATATTTTTCATTATTGCAATAAACAATTAAATTTAACCCTTCCTCAGCAATATTATCTAATCCATAACCAGCGTAATCTACTCCCTCTATCTCTTCTTTAGTAAAAGCTATTCCAGACTTTTCAAAGAGCTTACGTACTTTGTCTTTATATTCTTTTGTGATGCCATCAATAATTTTCTCTTCCATACTTACTTACCTTTCACTTTAATTAGCTAATTTTCAAATCACTTAAATTAATATCTGCTTCATCACTTTCATCTAATACAATTTCGGAGTCTGCCTTCACAGGTTTCAAGATGAAGAATAATACTATTGCAAATACTAATGAACCAATCAGTAATGCTAGCAGCCATAACAACGGATTCGTCATTGTCACCATTGCAAATAATCCGCCATGAGGAACTGGAGACGCACACGCCCAAAACATACTCAGCGCACCTCCAACACCTGCTCCAATACCTGTTGCGATAACACATGGAAGAAGATGATTAAAGATGATTGGATAACATCCTTCAGTAATCATACAAACTCCCATAGGAAATGCCGTTTTTAATGTATCTACTTCTGTGCGATTGAACACATTCTTGTGGAATATCTTTTGCATAGGATACATCATTGTCAAACCAAATGGTGTCACCATAGAAGCTAACATCAGCACCGCCATTGGCTCATTAATTCCTTCTGATTGTAATGACAACAAGAACGCATATACAACTTTATTGATTGGTCCCCCATAATCTACACCAGACAAAATACCAATAATTAGACCAAACAACAATGTCTGACTCATATCTAATCCAGTGATAAAATTATTCAAAGCTTCTGTGAAGATTGAAATTGGTGTGCCTATTACATAAAACATGATCATTCCTACTACAAAACATGAAATCAGCGGAATTAAAAGCATTGGTTTTAAACCTTCTGCCCACTTTGGAACATGCATCTTATTACGCAAAAACAATGCAATATATCCTGCAATATATCCGCCTACAAAACCACCAATAAATCCAGCATTCATTTTAATTGAAATTAAACCAACCAAAAATCCAGCAGCAATGCCTGGTTTATCCGCAATTGAAAAAGCAATACCAGTACCAATTACAACTGGCAGCATACCCAAAATCTGATTGCCCATTGTATATAAAGTATCTGCAAATCCCCATTTAGAGTTAAAATCCTCAATAGCTACTCCACCCATCAGGCTGCCAATAGCTAATAAGAATCCTCCACCTACAACAATAGGAATCAAATATGATATAGCTGTTAATGCATGTTGTTTTAAAGTATTAATAATACTTCCATTTCTTTTTACATCCGCCATAATTAATTATCCTCTTTTTCTTTCTTTTTTCTTCAAATTAATACAAATACCATTCTCCTGATATATCTCACCATGTATTAATCTAATTTTTTGCAACGATTTCTTCGGCCTTCTCTATTAACTTATTTGGTGATTTGATAACTACTTCTGTTGGGACTTGAATTGTTTTAATATCTTTAAATCGTTCAGTACCTGAAATTTTGATGTCAATCGCCAAAATCGCACAATCAGCCGCTTTAATTTCTTCATCCGTTAAGGCATCTTCGGTACCAATAGTACCTTGTGTCTCTATATGAATCTGATGTCCTCTTTTTTCAGCAGCTTTTACTAATTTTTCTTTTGCAATATATGTGTGTGCAATTCCAGCAGTACAAGCTGCTACACCTACGATTTTCATGCCAAATACCTCCTTTCTTTCATAATATAAAGGTTTTATCATAGAACTTGTTTCAATGACTATCTATCAATGATTTAAAAATGCATTGCGTAAATCTTTCACTGTTTGTGCATCCAACAAATCTTTTACGACGTCATCATCTCCTAGCTTTCCAGCAATAGTAGCAAGCATCCGCAGATGATCATTTCCAGCATTATCAGCATCCTGAACCGCAAATAAGCACACTATACGGACGCCCTTTCCATCTATAGATTCCCAAGGAATTTCATTTTTAAATTTACCTATCGCTATTCCATTTTTAACCACACCTTTGCTTAAACCATGCGGAATAGCAATATAATTTCCAATACCTGTTTTTCCTAATGTTTCTCTATGATAGATGTCTTTCTTATAACTCTCTGTATCTGTAATATATCCTGCTTTTAACAAAATATCTGCCATTACATCAATCGCATCTGATTTAGTTTTTCCCTCTAAGTTGACACCCATAATATTTGTATCAATGATATCTTTAATTTCCATATTTTATACCAACTCCAAATACTTATTTATTTTCAAAAAAATATTTTTCCGTATCATTTGTTTTAAATAATCTAATTTTTTCAACAGCTGTTTTCTTGGCTTCTACCATACAATCAGGGAAAATAACATTAGGTTCACGAATTTCCATGTTACCATTATTTAAAATCTCTCTTAATTTTTCTGTAAATGAAATTTTAATATCAGAAGAAATATTAATTTTAGAGATACCAATTTCTACTGCTTTTGCAATTTCATCATCTGGGTTACTAGAGCCACCATGTAAAACCAGCGGCACATCAACTAGTTTTGTAATTTCTTCAAGAATATCTAATCGTAATTCCGGTTTCATATCCTTAGGATAAAGCCCATGTGCTGTACCAATTGCAACTGCTAAAGAATCTACTCCTGTGCTTTCTACAAATTCTTTTGCCATCTTTGGCTCTGTATAAATAATCTTTGAGACGCCTCCCTCAACATTATTTCCTGTGTCTCCAATTGTTCCAAGTTCTGCTTCAACAGAAACTCCAACCGCATGTGCAATCCTTACTACTTCTTGTGTTTGTTTTACATTTTCTTCAAATGGAAGGCTAGAGCCATCAATCATAACAGATGAGAATCCAAGCTGGATAGCATGAATAATTTGATCAACATTGGCACCATGATCCAGGTGTAATACCACTGGTAATTCTGTAGAATTAATCTCAGCCATTACCTGGCCAATAAAACTATCTCTCAAAAAACTCAATTCATCTGGATGTATTGCCATAATAAATGGTGCTTTTTCCTCCTTACATGCATCCATAATAGCTGGAAGGAGTTGACCACTACCTGCATTAAAAGCCGGAACAGCAAAATGGTGATCTTTTGCTACTTTTAACATTTCTTTTCCTGTAATTAACATATGCTTTCACTTTCCTTTCTTTTTATTTTC
>CALUZM010000120.1 GCA_944325245.1 uncultured Massilimicrobiota sp.
CAATCTGTTGAATATCTCCTTCAATAGCGAAAATAACACCACTTAGAAAATCAATAACACGTTTAGATTGTTCTTTTTGCAAGCGATGTAAATTCACAACAGCAGCTCTTTTTTGTTTCAAATAAATAGCAATCTCCTGTGTTTCACTATATGCACGTGGTTCAAATAAAATCAAATGACTATCTTTATTTGCACTTAAAGCCTTAACAGCATCACTTGTTTTTGATGATTTGGCTTTCTCAAATAAACTTGTTGATTTTACATTCTCTTCTTCTCCATCTATTTCTTCATTTTCATAAACGTCATCTTCATCTTCTTCTTCAAAAAACCATTTTTTTACTTTTTCACCATATCCCATGAGGTAACCTCCTTACATCTATAAACAATTATACCATATAATGATTATGAAAAAAAGAGAAAAATACCTGAATTATCAATGCTTTGTGGCCTGTTGATAACAATCAACATGCACCAAAATAACATCCTCTCCAATTGTCAAAATTTGCTGAATAGGAATGATAATACAAGGTGGTCCTTTAAAAAAGCAGATAAACTTAAACGCTGAAGTACGTTCAACAATAATTGCCTGAATACATTGGCATAATGGATCAATTTCTATATCAACAACATAGCCGATTTTACAACCTGTAGAAGCATCAATAACATCTTTACTTTGTAAAGTTAAAAAACGCATAGAATCACCTATATAATATATGCTTAATCAAGCCATATATTTCTTCAAATGTGATAAAGCCTGTTTTTCAATTCTTGAAACTTGAGCTTGTGAAATCATTAATTCCTTGGCAATTTCACTTTGCGTCATTCCATGAAAATAACGTTCCTGAATAATTTGTAATTCCTTTTTTTCTAAATGTTGCATAGCCTTTTGTAAATCCAATGTTTTTTGAATATCTTCAACATGATAATGTTGATCAGGAATTTGACTTTCTAAATCAATTGTGCCATTGCCATCATTTTGTACTTCCTGTGATAAAGATGTCACATTGTGCGTAGAAGACAATGCTTCAATAAGTGTATATTCATCAACATCTAACTGTTGAGAGAGTTCTTTCAATGTTGCTTCTCGATTATATTTTTTTAAATATTCTTCATTTTTCATCAAAGCTTTATATGCAACATCTCTAAGTGATCGTGGGATTCGCAATGGTGAACTCTCTCTTAAATATCTTTTGATTTCTCCATGAATTAATGGAACTGCGTATGTTGAAAATCTAACGTCTAAATCCACATTAAAATGTTCTATTGCTTTGATGAGTCCAATCACACCAACCTGAAATAAATCATCCATGTTATGTGTACGTTGATGATATTTCTGTACAAGTGATAAAACAAGTTTCAGATTGGCTAAGACCAATCTTTCTTTGATTTGATCATCATGTGTCAGCTGATATTGTTTCAATAATAACATAGTTTGTTGATGAGATAATTTTTCATAATTTTCAATTGCCTGTCCATTAAGTTCAACTTTATATTTTGACATGGATTCAACTCCTCATATGAGAGTTTCTCCATTTTATTTGACATTATTCATCATCTTTGAGTTTATTTCTCAGTTTTCTGATAATTTTCTTTTCTAATCTTGAAATATAGGATTGTGAAATACCAAGAATTTCTGCAACATCTTTTTGCGTTAATTCTTCATGCCCTACTAATCCATATCGCATCATGAGAATTTGTTGTTCACGGGGATTTAAATAATGTAAAGCATGATAAAATTTCTCTTTTTGATCATTGTGTTCTATTTCATCTTGAACAATATCTTTATCTGTACCAATAATATCCGAAAGCAACAACTCATTTCCATCATAATCAACATTCAAAGGTTCATCTAATGAAATTTCATGCCTTAACTTATTATTTTTTCTTAAAAACATTAAAATCTCATTTTCAATACATCGTGAAGCATAAGTGGCTAATTTAATATTTTTATCCATATTAAAAGTATTAACAGCTTTCACAAGACCGATTGTTCCAATACTAATGAGATCCTCAATATTTCCATTTTGCATAGAATCATATTTTTTTGCCACATAAACAACAAGCCTTAAATTATGTTCAATTAATAAATCTTTGGCTTCCTCATCTCCATTTTGAAGTCTTAATAAAGCTTCTTTTTCTTCTTTCCCTTTTAATGGTGCCTTTAAAACATCATGTCTCCCAATATAAAACAACGTTTTCCTTTTAAAAAGCCATTCTTTTAAAAATAATAAAATCATAATAAACCTCCTAATAATTGTTGATTTAAAATACATTCATACATATCTGATGATATAATTCCGGCATAAACATGATGTAATTTGAAATGATGAATCGTGATATCTGGAATCATAATCAAATCTACCTTTTCAGTGCAATGAGCAGTATCAACCCATATACAATCAATCACTGGATAGTCTAAAACCAGCTTCTGATTAAGAAAAATAACCGGACATCCTTTATAAGTCACTTTATTTCCTGTATCAATAAAACCATAACACTGCTTATCATGAAAAGTTACTTTTACCAGCTTATTATGAACACGTTCACGGCATGAATAAATATAAAAATAAGTGATAATTAATGCAAAAACACCTAAAATCATAACAAGATGAATATGAAAGCCTTCAATCAATAAAATCCCTTGAAAAATAATCGCAGATGGTACAAGCCATTGCATCACTGTAAGCACTGATAAATATATAAATATATATAATGGATAATAAATATAGATTTGTTTTTGAAAATAAAAAAAAGTTAAAATAAAAAAATACACAAATAGAAAACAACAAAAAAATTAAAAAAATAAAAAGTGAAAATAAGAAAATAGATAAATAGAAAAACAAAAAAAAAGTAAATAAATAAAAGTATAAATGAAATATTATAGGTCAAAACATAAAGACATAATTTTTTTTTTGATATTTGAATCCCTAAAAGAAAGCATAATATTTCAAATGTTAATAATATTGACAATGCATTCATTAAATATGTCATTTCTAAATAAACTTCCATGATTTTTCCACCCTCTTTTATTATAGAAAAATCAACCTAAAAAAAATGTCAAAGCAATGTCTTCTTAAAAAAGATAAATTTTTCCTTTATCTTTTGAATAAATATCCACCAGCTTAGCTGGTGGTTTTTCTTGTGCGGGCAAGCCCTGCTCCCAGAGCCAAGGCTGAAGCCC
>CALUZM010000121.1 GCA_944325245.1 uncultured Massilimicrobiota sp.
AGTAATCTTGCATATTCCATTACAAATAAGTATATTCTCTGGTTTTATATCTCTATGAACTAATTTTTTATTAATTGACTTCATTCCATCAACAAGTTGAAGAAATAGATTTCTCAGTTCCACTGTTGAATATGGATTATTCGTTTTTTTTCGCTTATCAATCTGGTCTGCTAGTGTTCCGCCATCTGCATACTCCATAATGATATAAGGAGGTAATTCAGGATATTCATCACCATTATGTGCATAAAGGTAATGTATTACATGTTCTCCACTTACTTCTGATGAGAGTTTTATTTCATTTTTAAAAGAATTAGCTGTAGCTTCATCACCAAAAGAATGCAATAAAGTTTTCACTGCGTACACTGTTTTATCAACATCACATACTGCTTTATATACACATCCAAAACCACCATGACCTAATTCTTCTGTTAGTGTATAAATATTTCCTTCTCCATCTTTCACCTTTGATCCAATTGTAATAATCAATGTCTTCACCTCAATATTTCAAACTTAATAAACGACAATTATACTCTATGTAAAGTCCATTTTATCGTCCTTTATAAAACTATTGTACAGTTACACAACAAACACTAACCTTTTTGCAATGCTAACATGAACTACCTATTCCAAAGTAATGCTATCATTTTTTATTGTAGGTTCAATCATTGCATATGTAATATTACTAAAATAACAGATTTCTTATTACATTTCATCCACCTATAAAGGCTCATTAGTTTGTGAAGCAAGAACAATTAACTTGAATTTTTCCATATCGCATAATTCCAATTTATTTAATTAAATTATCTCATGAAGAAATTTTGTTTACAAGATAAATTAACGAGAATGATTAGATTTCACAATAGGATATTTCTTAAGATAATCATGGAGTGAGATACTTCTAGCATCTGCAAATAACATATCTTTAATTTCATCTACATTTCTATAACCATGATGTAATCCTATCTTCTTTGTAGTCAATATAGTTCCCCAGAAATTGACATGAATACATTTTCCTATCATTGTAATTATCCCGTCCTGATTATCATCATGCTGACATTCATATTTGTATACTCCTTTTAGAAGTGATTTACTATCAATTCGATAAGGTGTGAATAAAGCTGGTTTATTGAAAATTGTTATTTCCTGAAATCTTATATCTTCTAGTTTTAGCTTTTGTGGGTTGGGTATATTATTGTTTTTATTATTGTTATAGAGCTGATATAGATTTCCTTGAAGCAGTATATCCTTGATTGAATGAACCTGTTGTGTTTTTATTAACACACTTAAATGTTTATCAAATCCTTTTTCATGTTTAAGGTATTGATAAGCTCTAAATACGTCCATGATGTAATCATCTTTATCAACAATCTGAGCTAGATATTTTAAATTTTCGTTACTTTGATGTGTAAATTTGGACCTTACATGTGAAAATTTAACATCATAAGGATAATATCCTAACTTGTTTAGAGAATTAGAAACATAATTATATCCTTTTGAAAGGTCGATATATACTTTCTTATCATCATTCTGTAATATCATCTTGAATGAATTTTCATCGCTCATATTTCTTTGTTCCTTTGATTGGCTTTGTTTTATTTCTTTCAAATTCAAGATGTTTGCTCATGATGACCTGACATCGCTCTTTATAATCCTTGAAAGCATCTGTGTAACTTGAAAAATAGTGTCCAGCATAATATCCATGTTTTCTGTTAGGCGTAGTATCCCATGTCACATAAGGTGATGGAGAGATAGAGCTATGTCCTAGAACAATCGTTCTACTCCCAATACTTGTTTCGGCAATAATTTTATATGGTCCATTTGCCTCCTGATAAAGATCAGAAATATCTATATGTTCTGAACTATATAATGAAATGACTTGTGAAGTGATTTCATGTTGTTGGCAGTAAGACAAATATTTCTGGAGTCCTTCCATATGAAAAATGTCGTCACGCCAGTTATCGATGGTGTACCAGATGCCACAATGCTCATCTATTGTCATATATTCTATCTCAAACCCATTTTCAAGATCATCCAATAGATAGTCCTCTATGTTATAGTCCCATTCAAGAATTTTCATATATTCTGATTTTCCTTGAATATTTTCACGAATGCATCTTATTTCATCAAGATTACTTTGAGATACAGCTATTGCCTGAAATCCAGTTGTACCATCTCCATTTTTAAATGATAATACTTGACTGATGACCATATCAAATTCTTCCTTATCCCTTAATATTTGATAAGAGTTATTGATGAAATCTTTAACTACTTTCTTCATTTTCTGTTCTCCCGTCAAGAATCTTGTAGCATAGTTCATTTCTGAGTTCTAGGGAAGTTATCATACGATTGTTACTTTCTATAATGGTTTTGGCTAGCTCCTTAGATGATTCAAATGTGACTTCACCCAAAAAATCATGAATGAAATCTGGAAAATATCCACAGCTATAGTGAGATAAAAAAGTAGAAGTGAGACCTATTTCATAGCAGAAAGACATATAATAAATGAGACCAACATCAAAAATATCAATGCTGTGATAATAATTGTCTATAAATCCCCATAATTCAATATGAAAGTCAATGGACATATAGATAATCTTATGACCCTTCTGCATTTGCTGGAGAACATAACCTTCAATACATTCTTTGAACAATTTTTTGTATTCTTGCTTTTCATAGCGAAGGTTTTGAATGGGAATTGATTTAGCTCTAGCTTTTGGGCGAAATAGAAAAGATTCATCTGGATTGATTTCATTTGAAATACCAGCTGTATAGTAATCTTTTCCATTGATTTCCTTGACAAGAACAAAATCAACATGTGGATATTCGTATAGATTTGAATTTCCTATTTCATTGAGGACATTTTCGAGATGTTCCACTCTGGTTTTAAAAATCATAATTTTCATTCCTTTCCTTGTTTAATTATTTAAAAGCAGGCAGCAATGATGCTACCTGCTTTTAAAATAGATTGTTAATGTTTATGTTTCATTTCAATGAGTTTTCTTTTTTGTTTTTTGACTTTGACATATATCTTGATACCTAAAACAGCTATCATGATTGACAATGTAACTGTTGCAATCCATAAGGCATTATTCATTCATGTCACCATCTTTCTTTGATTTTCTTGATATCACTAGGA
>CALUZM010000122.1 GCA_944325245.1 uncultured Massilimicrobiota sp.
TCAGATCATTTTTGATTATAAGCAGACGCACAAAGATATCAGATATTTTATTAAAGCTTTGGATCTGATTACCAGATATCTTAAATCCTGTGAAATAGCTCACTTAAATTTAAATCTTGAACATATAAAAGCTAGAAGAAACGAAAGTTTAATTGAACCTTTTGATCCTGACCAGATTTCTAAATTGATCGAATATGCTTTGAATCTTAATAGTGCTAGCGGTTCACGCTTTGCTGCTTTTGTTGGCTTGACTGCTTTTACAGGCATAAGAGGATGCGATGCTGTTAATTTAAAATTTCAGAATATTGACTGGGATAGACAACTCCTGATGTTTACACAATTAAAAACTCAAATTCCTGTGGTTTTACCAATTCCCAATAAAGCTCTAAACCTGTTAGGAAAATATATCATCAATTATCGAAAAAAACCTATTGATTCACAGGATAATGATTATATTTTTATGACCTTAACATCACCTATTCGCCTTATGAAGAATCATGCTACTATAACTAAACAAATTCAAGATTATTCAAAAAAAATCTTGAATGTAGAAGTGAAAAAATATCAAGGCCTTCATTCCATAAGGAGAATGTTTGCAACCAAGCTCGTAAACAGTAATGTTGATTCTAAAACTGCTTCTCAGATGCTGGGTCATACTTCCTTTTCTAGTGATGATCGCTATATGTCCTATGATAGATTTAAAGTGATGAAATGTGCCTTGGATTTTCAAAAAATTCAAATTGAAGGAGGTGTCTATTTTGAAGACAAACAAGATGATCCTTGATGATTTTGAATCATTCATTAAATTTCGAATAGGTACAGGATATGCAGGCTATGCTATGAATTATGCAAAAAGATATGCTCAATTTCTTTATTCAAACTATGGAAACGAGGAGGAAGTTACCGAAGAAATGCTACAAGAATACTTGAAACTTCACCCTCATAATAATCATAACACATATGCAAATGCTATTGCTGAAATACGTACATTTTCTAAATACATCAATCAAATAGGACGTAAAGCTTATATTCCTGATAAAGATTATACTTATTGGAAAAAAAGGACTGAATTCATACCCTATCTTTTAAATGATAAGGAGCTTAAGATGTTCTTCGATCATCTTGATTCCTATAGTGATAAAGATCTGTATGAACGAAGAGCTAATAGAAAAGTTGTTTTTCCAATTTTATACAGAATGATGTATTGTTGTGGTATGAGACCTCAGGAAGTATTGAATCTGAAGACTATCGATGTTGATCTTGCTTTTGGCGATATTTATATAAGAAAAACAAAATCATATAGAGACAGGCATATCATCATGTCTTCAGATATGCTTGATCTTTGTCATCGTTATATGAATCTCCACGTATCGCTATATCATGATTATTTTTTTGATAAGCCAGATGGAAAAAGATATACATCAGATGATTTATATTATTGTATCAAGCATTTTAAAAAGAAAACCGGATTTAATAAGCCAAATTTTAGATCTTATTGCTTCAGGCACATGTTTGCTACTGAAAATTTGATAAAATGGATAAATAATAGCGAAGACATCACGATGCTTTTACCATATCTATCAGTCTATATGGGCCATACAGATATCAGGCATACGCTCTATTATATACATTTGCTACCTGAACATTTAAGAAAGGCGGCTAAGATTGATTGTGATCTTTTTGAATCAATCTATCCGAAATGGGGCTATGATATATGAGCAAACTAAAAATAAGTAAAGCGACCAGACTAATAGCTCAAGAATGCAACACTTTTTTGAACACCTATCTGATTGAATATAAAAGACGACAACCGAATACAATTAAATCTTATAAAGATATGTTCAGCGTATATTTTAAATTTCTAAAAAGCGAAAGAGATAAAGAGATTTGGAAAATTACAGTTGATGATTTTTCTTCTGAAAATATCATATTATTCATGAAGTGGCTAAACGAAAGTAACAATAATAAAAATACGACAATCAATAAGCGATTGAGCGAATTAAAAACTTTCTGTGGATATTTATGTAAAAACGGTCATATAGATCCTTTGAATTATTCAAAAATACAGGACATCACTCCAATGAAAACAGAAAAAAATCAATTGAAAGAAGAACTATCAATAAAACAAGTTCATGCTATTCTTTCCCAACCAAATATAAATAAGAGAAAAGGTAGAAGAGATTGTTGTCTTATGACTATATTATATGATACTGGTTGTCGTTGTGATGAATTACTAAGTCTTAAATTGAAAGATCTAAGGTTCAATAAAGATGTTTGTGATATAAAGATTCTTGGTAAAGGAAGAAAATATCGTGCGACTCCACTAAGTAAACAAGCTACAAAAATATTAAAAACATATCTCCAAGAAGAAAAGATAATTGATAATGAACAATATTTATTTTCAACGAATTATAATGGTTTCAAGCATAAGATGTCAGCGGATAATGTTGATAGAATTTTATCTAAATATGAAAACGAATTAAGAACTCTGGGATTTGAAATTCCTCATCTCCATCCTCATTTGTTTAGACATACAAGAGCGATGCATCTATACAAAAATGGAGTTTCGCTAAGCCTAATCAGTCAATGGCTAGGACATTCTAATTTGGAAACAACATTAATTTATGCATATGCAGATACAGAGATGAAGAGGAAAGCAATTGATAAAGCAATGAATGGAAAGGATATGCTGTACATCGAAGAAGAAGCTAAATACTCAAAAGAAGCGATAATAAAGGCAATGTTTGGTCTATAAAAGATTCCGACATTTTAATCAGTTCACATCAAAAAAGACCAATTATCATCAAAGATAGTTGGTCTTATGTTTTTATTTATCGGAATCTTTAGAAAGTCGGGATATCTTTTTGAATTCCGATATCGGAATTCAAGCTGATGTTAATGAACCTGATTTAAATATGTTGAAAAAAATTTGTTTTCTTTTTGGCGTTTACATGGACGATTTTGCGAAGGAGGTAATAACAAAAATGGAAACATATGAAAAAAAGGAGAAACAACAATTTAATAGGTACGAT
>CALUZM010000123.1 GCA_944325245.1 uncultured Massilimicrobiota sp.
TCCACTTGTTCATTTGCCTGTGTTGCAGCTGCTGTTTATAAACATCAGCATACCAAACAGGGAGCTATGATTGGGTTGGTATCAGGTGTTGTAGTCACTGTAATTAATATGACTATCTGGAATTATATTGTGACACCGATTTATTATGGCATGCCTCGTGAGGCCGTTGTTGCATTATTGTTACCGGGTATTATTCCTTTTAATTTATTAAAAGCTGGACTTAATGCAGGAATCACTCTATTTTTATATAAGAGTGTTGTGACAATTTTGCGTCATGCTCATTTTGTCGAAGAGAGTGAACATCCTACTTCCAAGACAAAGTCATTGGTTTGGATTGGTTTATTTATTACCATATCAATCATTTGTATTGTTTTAGCTATTCAAAATATCATTTAGGGAGATGAAATCATGAATTTTTTAGAAGCCAAAACATATTTATTTGAAAAACTGGCACCATCAAAAATTATGGCACTAGCATCAAGTGTGAATGATCATGTGATGGTCAGAAATGTTAGTTGTCTAATTTATAATGATGCGATTTATTTTAAGACTGATAAGAATTTTAGAAAAACAAAGCAGTTATATGAAAATCCTCGTGTAGCTTTATGTTATGGTGGGATTCAAGTTGAAGGCAAGGCTCATATTTTAGGGCTGGTTATAGATGAACCAGGACGTCAATTTGAAAAATTATATCAGCAATATTTATGGGGTAGCTATAATGCCTATAGTCATGAAGAAGATGAAATTTTAGTCAGAGTTGAACCTGTTTTTGTTGAAATATGGGATACAGATGAAAAAAATCAAGCATTTCAGACTTTTATTGATTTTGAAAAACAAAGTGTAGAATATCGTCAATATGACGAAAAAAGATAAAAATATAAAGAAGATTTCTCTTTTTTCATGGAAAATTCATAAGTTTTTTCTATACTCATTATGTACTTTTACTTTGTAATTGTATAAATAGCGTGTATAATGATAATGTTAGAAATTTAGTGAAGAAAGAGGGATTGAATGAAAAAGCTTATCAAGATATTGATTTCTAGACGATTATTGTTGGTCATAACTCTACTTGCAGCTGTTTTCTTTTGTTTTGTTGCATATGAGTTAAGTATATTACCATTAAAATATTTTATTCCTATGGTGATTATTATTTTCTTATTGACCTTTCTATTATATCGTCTTTCAAAAGATAGAGATCATTGCCATCCTGTCAGAGTGACAATTATTAAGTTGTTAAATGTTGTTTTGGCAATTGTATTAGTTATTGGTTCGTTGTCTTTTATGAAAGGTTCTCATTTCATTTCAGATATCACTGGAGGCAGCGAAGAGATTATAGAAATGGATGTTGTTGTTTTAAAGGATTCTTCTTATCAGTCTATTCAAGATTTAAAAGAACAATCTTTTGGGGCAGCACATGGCGATGCTGTGAATGTGAATAAAACAGAAGCCATGATTGAAGATGATATTGGCGATATTGATGTCACATCTTATCAGTCTAATACTGAGCTGGTTCAGGCTTTATTGAATCATGATATTGAAGCCATGATTGTTAAAGATGTTGATTTGGATTCTTTTGATTCTATTGAAGATAATTTTCATGAGAAGATTAGAATTATACAGAAATATTCAATTAAATTGGCTAGTGTCAAAGCTAATAGTGCCAAAGTAACCCAAGAACCATTTATTGTTTTCATTAGTGGAAGAGATAAAGAAGGACCTATTAGTACTTTCTCTTTATCAGATGTCAATATGATTGCGACAATTAATCCTACCACAAAACAAGTGTTATTAATCAGTATACCACGTGATTATTATGTGGATATTGAAGGTATTGATGGAGTTGTAGGAAAAGATAAGTTGACACATAGTGCCAAAGGTGGAATTGAAGCTACAATTAAGACGGTAGAAAATTTAATGGATATTGATATGAATTATTATGCAAAATTCAATTTTACATCTTTTATGAATGTCATTGATGCTTTAGGTGGTATTGAAGTGACAGTTCCTAAGTATGATGTCATTGGTAGAGATGATGGTGTCTTTACAACACGTTTGGATAAATATACAATTGCTCCTGGAAAACAGACTTTTGATTCTAAACATGCTTTATCATTCGTCCGTGAAAGATATGCTTTTGTAGATGGCGACGAAGTTCGTGGAAAAAATCAAATGCTGATGTTAAAAGCAATTATTAAAAAATGTTGTTCACCAAGTATTATTACAAGAATGGACAGTGTTTTTGAATCATTATCTGATAGCTTTGAAACAAACTTAAGTGCAAGTGAAATTAAATCACTCATTAATATGCAAATTAATGATATGGCATCATGGGATGTTCAATCTTATCGTTTAACTGGTGACCCATCTCAAAGAACATTTGAATTAGCAACTGTTGGTGATATCAGTGCAGTCAATGCTAATGGTGTTTATGTGACACAGCCTGATGAAGCATCTATTGCACAGGCAAAAGAATACATTCAAACAGTGATGAATGGAGATATTGTAAAAGTGGATACTGATTCATCAGATGATTCAACTTCTGTAGATGATACAACAGTAGAATAAATATAAAAAAGCGAAAATTCCATTTTGAAGAATTTCGCTTTTTTGTTTTGTTGATCATATCTTGAGTATCTCTAAGACATCTTCTTCACTATTCATATTCAAAATATGTATCGTTAAGGCATGTAGCTGTTCATCATTACTTGTTTGAATCTGATGAATGGTCTTTGGTGATAGTTTTCCAAATTTAGATTGAAGTTGTTGGAGTAGTGTATTGATGACTCCTTCATGTAAACCTTCTTTTCTGCCTTCTATTTTACCTTCTATTTTTCCTTCTTTTATTCCTTCTTTTCTCCCTTCTTCTTTTCCTTCAAGTCTGGCTTTCTTGCTGATGTTTAATACATATTGTCCCATATTTACATCTCCTTTCTGTTTTTCGATATGATTGTAAATCTCTTTATCATGTGTCAAGGCTCCTAGAACACATGCCACCTCATGACTAACCTTGAAAT
>CALUZM010000124.1 GCA_944325245.1 uncultured Massilimicrobiota sp.
TTTGAATCATTGGCAATAATAAATGGACACGTTTTTTATCTTTGGCTGAAACAAAAATGATAGGAGCATAATCCAAATACTTAAATTGTTCTCGAATTTGACTTTCCATTTTTTTCATTGTCTTTGAATCTTTTTCAATCAAATCCCATTTATTAACAACCAGAATCACGGCTTTTCCCGCCTCATGGGCATATCCAGCAACATGTTTGTCCTGTTCTATAATACCTTGATGTCCATCAATGACCATTAACACAACGTCACTTTTTTCAACTGCTGATAAAGCGCGTAAAACAGAATATTTTTCAACATTCTCATAAATTTTTCCTTTTTTACGCATTCCCGCCGTATCAACAACACAATATTTTTGTCCATCTTTTTCAAAAGGTGTATCAATAGCATCACGTGTAGTTCCTTCGATATCAGAAACAATGACACGTTCTTCTCCTAGCAGTGCATTTGTTAATGATGATTTTCCAACATTAGGTCGCCCTATCACTGAAAAACGAATCACATTATCATCCTGTTCTTCATTAAATTCAGGCAAACGATGAATAATTTCATCCAAAACATCTCCAATACCTATACCATGACTTCCTGATACAGGAATGGGATCTCCAATACCTAAACTATAAAAATCAAAAATCTGATCCTTATAAACCTGATCATCAATTTTATTAACAGCCAAAACAATTGGTTTTCGTGACTTCTGTAATAAACGTGCTACAAAAATATCTTCTTTTGTAACGCCTTCTCTTCCATTGACAACAAATAAAATGATATCAGCCTCTTCAATAGCGATTTCTGCCTGCATTTTGATTTGTTCTGTAAAAGATGCATTTTCCAGTTCAATTCCACCTGTATCAATAATTTTAAATTCACGTGTCAACCAGGATGCATCTGCATAAATACGATCACGTGTCACTCCTGGAGTATCTTCAACAATAGAAACACGCTTTCCAACAATACGATTAAAAATCGTTGATTTCCCTACATTCGCTCGTCCAACAATCGCGACGATTCCTTTTCTCATGATTTTCACTCCTCTATATTCTTTGTTCTACAAGTTGCATCACTTTAGAGACAACTTCTTCTAGTGTCATATCTGACGTATCTATCTCAATGGCATCATCAGCTTTTCTTAAAGGAGAGATACGACGATTCATATCCTGTTGATCACGTAAAGCTATTTCTTTTTGAATTTCATTCAAATCAGACTCAATGCCTCTTTGCATATTTTCCTGATGTCTACGCATAGCACGACATTCAATGCTGGCAATCTGATAGATTTTTAATTCCGCATCTTTCAAAACAACTGTACCAATATCTCTACCATCCAAAATGACACCTCCGCCTTGTGCCATTTCTCTTTGTTTATCGACTAAGAAAGCTCTCACTGCTGCATATTGTGAAACAACACTTGCTCCCATAGATACCTCATTTTCACGAATTGCAGAAGTCACATCTTCATGATTGAGTTGGATTGTTCCATCAGGATACATTTGAATATCTATATCTTTTAATAACTTATCAACTGCCTGTTCATCATGAACATCCACATGTTTTAATAAAGCATAATAAGCAACACAACGATACATAGCACCAGTATCAATATATGTATAATTTAAATTTTTTGCAACCATTTTGGCTATTGTTGATTTTCCAGCCGCTGCTGGACCATCAATAGCTATAGAAATTCTCTTTGTCATACTTACCTCTCTCTTTCAAAAAACCAAGGAAATTCCTTAGTCTAAAAAAACAATTCTCTTACAATAAATATTGCCAACACAATGAATACAACAATAAAAATAATAATGACATAATTCAAAACAGTCACTAACTTACTTTCCTGTTCTTCATCCTCAAGACTATTTTCTTCTTCTATAACATTTTCTCTTTGTTTCTTAACTTTTTTAGGTTTTGTCTCTTCATGTTTAGGTTTTTCAACCATTTCACGTTTTGCTTTTTTCTTGTCTTCCTTCATAAAATCAGCAACTGTTAAACCTTCTTCATACTTTTTCAGTTCTTCAGCATCCTCTTCAGGAGACATGGCAGCCAGTTTCTCTAATAAAGACATCTTCTTTTGTGGTTCTTCTTTCTTTTCTGGCTTCTCTGAAGTAGCAGCATGTTGAGGCTGATGCTCTTCTGATTGTTTAATTTTATTTAAAATATCTAAACGTGTATTATATTGTTCTTTTCCAACATTGACCTTAGCTTCATTTAAAGCTGACTTAATTTCTTCATTATCAGGTTTTAATGTTTCATATGATAATGGTTCCATCAAAGTATCTTGTATATCTTTTGGTTTATTTTGTGGTAGAAATGATAAAAAATCATCATCCTCTTCATCTTGTTCATAAGTCATTTGACGATCTATAGCCACTTCTTCCTTCATTTCATCTCTTAATTCTTTATATTTATTTATTCTTGTTTGTTTCTCCATCTTGCATCACCGTGTTCATTATATCATAACTATAAAAAATTATAAAATAAACTTTTAAAATTATTCCTTTTATTATATAATAGGCATATGAATAGGAGGTAATAAAAATGTATAAAGTTAATGAAAATTGTATTGGTTGTGGTTCTTGTACTGCAGTATGTCCAGAAGTTTTCGATTTAAACGCTGATGGATTAGCTGAAAACATCTTAGGAGATGTTCCTGCTGAATTAGAAGAATCTGCTAAAGAAGCTGCAGAATCTTGCCCAGTTAATGCAATTGTTAATGAATAATCAAAGAAAGAGCCCTAAGGCTCTTTTTTTGATTGATAAAAATTCATTTCATTTTCTATCAAGTGTTTTTTCAACTCATTTTGTGGTGTTTTAAAAAAACTAATTGTATGACACTTATTACACCATATAAAATGAACACCTTC
>CALUZM010000125.1 GCA_944325245.1 uncultured Massilimicrobiota sp.
CACAATGTACAGTTGTCAGTGACAGCCTTCGCTCATATCATGGACTGATGAAAAAGTTAGGGGTTAAATGGATTAAGATTCCATCAGGCAAGAAAGAAAAGGACGGATATACATTGGATAAGGTCAATAGATTGCATTCGTCTATTGAATTGTTTTTGCATGGATATAGAGGGATATCAGACAAGTATTTAAAGAACTACATTGGACTATATAAGATGAAAGATCAAAATAAGAATTACTATAACAAAACGACTTTCAAGGGAATATACAAGAAGATCATGAATTCTATATGCGAGTTAAGATACAAGGATTTTATAAATGAATTCTCATTTAAGACCATATAATCGATATATTTCAAATATATCTACCAACATTTATCTAGGGTTAGATTTTATAGAAAAAATAAATTGTTTAAATAAACAAAACCAAATAAAAACACTTACTAAAAATCATTAGAAAAACATTACTTGATTTTTTATGACATTCAGACATGAAAAAAGCTCGATAAAATCGAGCTTTTCGTATTCTACAATAAATATTTTATTCAACACCCACAATAAATGAATAAACAGGTTGTTTTCCATTAACTGTTTCAATTTCAACATCAAATTGATCTTCGACATAGTTTTCAATTTCTTCAACTTCATCTTCAGTCACATCTTCACCATAAATTAAAGTGATAATTTCTGAATCTTCATCTACTAATCCATTTAATGTTTCTTTCAATGCCTCAACTTTTTCTGGTACACATGCGACGATTTCTTTTTCACATAGTGCCATATACTGATTAGCTTTAATATCTATACCATCAATATTTGTATCTTTAATTGCAAATGTGACTTGTCCAGTTTTCACATGAGCAATCGCATCATTCATTTCATTCAAATTGTCTTCTAAAGAAACTTCAGGATTAAACATGATACATGCAGATAATCCTTGAGGAATTGTTTTAGAAGGAATCACATGAACATCAACTTCATCTTCTAAAATAATTGCAGCTTGTTGAGCAGTCATTACAATATTAGAATTATTAGGTAAGATAATGACATGTTTTGCATGAACATCTCGGATAGCCTGAACAATATCCTCAGCTGAAGGATTCATTGTTTGCCCACCACTAACAACGTAATCACAATGTAATTCTAAAAACATATCTTTAATTCCATCACCAGCAGCCACACTAATAATTGAAACATCTTTTGGTTCTGCTTTTGGTGCAGTTAAAGTTGCTTTGGCATTGGCAGCTGGAGTATTATTAGCTTCTAAAATAGAATTATGCTGTTCCTGCATATTTTCTATTTTTAACTTTATAAATTCACCATAACGTTGTGCCACATTCAAAGCATTTCCTGGTTTTAATGTGTGTACATGCACTTTAACAATATCATCATCTTGAACAACAACAATACTATTTCCAGGTAATCTTTCTAATTCATTTCTTAGATTTTCTTCCTTGAAAGCTTTCATCTTTGCAGGATCTAATCTAAAAATAAATTCAGTACAATATCCATAAGCATCTTCACTATCAGATTCAACTTCTACCAATGCTTCTTTCTTATTTTCACCTTTAATATCTACACGTTCAATTTCTTCACCAGCTAAAGCAGCCATAAACCCAGTCATAATTAATAATAGTCCAGCTCCACCACTGTCAACAACACCAACTTCTTTTAAAACTGGTAACAATTCTGGTGTTCTTTCCAATGATTCTTCAGCTTCCTTAACAAAGTAAGAAAAAACATCTTCAATTTCCATTCCAGGTTGTGCATATTTTACAACAGCTTCACTAGATTCACGAATAACAGTTAAGATTGTTCCTTCTACCGGTCTCATAACAGCTTTATAAGCCACCTTCGCACCATTTTGTAAAGCTTGTGCCAGTTCTACAGCATCAACCTGTTTTTTTCCTTCAAACGCCATAGAAATCCCTCTAAAAATCTGAGATAGAATAACACCTGAGTTTCCTCTTGCTCCCATCAACAAACCTTTAGATAATTTCTTTGAAATTTCATAAATATCGTTAGAATCAATTTTCTCGATTTCGCTCGCACCTGAACTAAATGTCAAAGACATATTTGTTCCAGTATCCCCATCAGGAACCGGAAAGACATTGAGCGCATCAATTTCAGGATGATTATTATGCAAGACTGCTGCTCCTGTAATAACCATCTCTTTAAACAGCTTACCATCAATGATTTTCATGTTAACCCTCCACTAATCAGTCACACGAATGCTTTGTACAAAAACATTCACTGCTTCAATATCAATATCCAAAGTTGTTTCTAAAACATATTTCACTTTCTTTTGAACTTCATACACAACTTCAGAAATCTTGACTCCATATCCAACGATAATATAGACATTTAAAATAATCCCAGTTTCCCCATCTTCTACGACAATCCCTTTAGCATAATTATCTTTGCCTAAAAGATCATAAAAACCATCTTTCATAATCTTTTGACTTGCCATACCAACAACACCATAGCATTCTGTTGCAGCTCCCCCAGTAATGCTTGCAACAACATCTAATGAAAGATGTATATCTCCTAAATCAGTTGTTTTTGTTATCATAACTATTCCTCCGTTCTTATCATAAATTTATAAATAATTAAATATATTATATCTTATTTTTAAATTAATGACAATATTTCATAGTAATGCATACGCATTATAACCCACTTAGAATATCTTGTAAACAAAATTTAAAAAAATATTGAAATATTCATGCTTTTCATATATATTATATACATTCGTATATAACCTAATTTTCGAATTATATAAAAAAGTATTTGCATTTTTTATTTATTAATGCTATTATACTAAAGTATGTGAATGACACTT
>CALUZM010000126.1 GCA_944325245.1 uncultured Massilimicrobiota sp.
ATTTGTATTGACGGTATTTTTTAGGATTTATCTTAGGTATTATAATTGATAGAATAACCATTATTGCAATTATCCCAAGTCCAACACATAAAACAAAATCATTGTGATTGAAGCTGCCGCATAATAAAAGAAATGCTCCTATTCCGCAGAAAACAACGCATTTTCCAAACAAATGACATATTGCTTTCTCATTGTATGTTGCTTTTTCTTCTTTACTCATCGTATTCCATCCAGCAAGAAACCAAGTACCCTTTTGATTATAAATATTCACACCCCACACTACTGCCCCCAAAGAAATTGCTAATGTAAGGACTATCTCGAAGAAATTCATATTTTCAACTCCTTCCATAAAAACACCTTGATAACTTCCAATTTATCTAGTTTGATTATCTCATAAAAAAAATTTGTTTACAATATATATTAACGAACATAATTATTTTTACTGATAGGATATTTTCTGAAGTAATCATGAATCAAGATACTTTTAGAATCATTAAATAATATATCTTTAGTCTCATCTACATTTCTATATCCATGATGTAATACAATCTTCTTTGTAGTCAATATGGTTCCCCAAAAATTAACACGAATAGATTTTCCTATCATTGTAATTATTCCATCTTGATTATCATCACACTGACACTCATATTTGTATAACCCCTTAGGCAAATCTTTACTATCAATTCGATAGGGTGTGAATAAAGCAGGTTTATTGAAAATTGTTATTTCCTGAAATCTTATATTTTCCAGTTTTATCTTTTGTAGGTTGGGTATATTATTGTTTTTACTGTTCTTATAGAGTTGATATAGATTTCCTTGAATCAGCACGTCTTTGATCGAATGAACCTGCTGTGTTTTTATTAACACACTTAAATGTTTATCAAATCCTTTTTCATGTTTAAGGTATTGATAAGCTCTAAATACGTCCATGATGTAATCATCTTTATTAATAATCTGAGCTAGATATTTTAAATTTTCGTTACTTTGATGTGTAAACTTGAATCTTACATGAATAAATTTAACATCATAAGGATAATATCCTAACTTGCGTAGGGAATTAGAAACATGATCATATCCTTTTGAAAGGTCAATATATACTTTTTTATCATCATTCTGTAATATCATCTTGAATGAATTTTCATCGCTCATATCTCTTTGTTCCTTTGATTGTCTTTGTTTTATTTCTTTCAAATTCAAGATGTTTGCTCATGATGACTTGACATCGCTCTCTATAATCCTTGAAAGCATCTGTGTAACTTGAAAAATAGTGACCAGCATAATATCCATATTTTCTGTTAGGGGTAGTATCCCATGTCACATAAGGTGATGGGGAGATAGAGCTATGTCCTAGAACAATCGCTCTGCTTCCAATACTTGTTTCAGCAATAATTTTATATGGTCCGTTTACCTCCTGATAAAGATCAAAAATATTTATGTGATCTGAACTATATAATGAAATGACTTGTGAAGTGATTTCATTTTGTTGACAGTAGGATAGATATTTTTGAAGACCATCCATATGAGAAATGTCGTCACGCCAGTTATCAATAGTATACCAGATGCCACAATGCTCGTCCAGTGTCATGAACTCTATCTCAAATCCATTTTCAAGGTCATCTAGCAGATAGTCCTCAATGTTATAGTCCCAGCTGGGAACTTTTTGATATTCTATTTTTGCTTGAATATTTTCACGAATGCATCTGATTTCATCAGGATCATTTTGAGATACAGCTATTGCCTGAAATCCAATTGTTCCATCTTCATTTTTAAGTGACAGAACTTGACTGATGACCATATCGGATTCTTCCTTATCTCTAAATGTTTGATAGGAATTATTGATGAAATCCTTAACTTCTTTCTTCATTTTCAGTTCTCCTATCAAGAATCTTGTAGCAAAGTTCATTTCTGAGTTCTAGCGAAGTGATCATACGGTTATTACTTTCTATAATGGTTTCGGCTAGTTCCTTAGATGATTCAAATGTGACTTCACCCAAAAAATCATGAATGAAATCTGGAAAATATCCACAGCTATAGTGAGATAAAAAAGTAGAAGTGAGACCTATTTCATAGCAGAAAGACATATAATAAATGAGACCAACATCAAAAATATCAATGCTGTGATAATAATTGTCTATAAATCCCCACAATTTAATATGAAAGGCGATTGATATATAGACAATCTTGTATCCTTTATTCAATTGCTGAAGCACGTATCCCTCAACACATTCATCAAACAACTCTCTATATTTTTGTTTGTCATAACGAATGTTTTGAATAGGAATTGATTTGCTTCTCGCTTTTGGGCGAAATAGAAAAGATTCATCTGGATTGATTTGATCTGAAACACCAGCTGCATAATAATCCTTTCCATTGATTTCCTTGACAAGAATAAAATCAATATGTGGATATTCATATAGACTTGAATTTCCTATTTCATTGATGACTTTTTCTATATGTTCTGCTCTAGTTTTAAAAATCATAGTTTTCATTCCTTTCTTTATTTAATTATTTAAAAACAGGCAGCAATGATGCCACCTGCTTTTAATAATTAATTGTTAATGTTTTTGTTTCATTTCGATGAGTTTTCTTTTTTGTCTTTTGATTTTTATATATATCTTGATGTTTAAAACAATTGCAACAATTGATAATGTAACTGTTGCAATCCATAAGGCATTATTCATTCATGTCACCATCTTTCTTTGATTTTCTTGATATCACTAGGA
>CALUZM010000127.1 GCA_944325245.1 uncultured Massilimicrobiota sp.
ATAGAAGCTAATTTCACACGCATTCCCTCATTAATCAGATCACCTAATTTTCTACCAAAAACATCACAATCAAAAATAGCTTCCTTATTATTTTTACCATGACTTTGTAAATATTGGACAAAAGCTTCAGCTTGTTCTTTAGAACCTATAATCGGTTCAAAAGTTGATTCAATATCAACTTTAATCATATGAATGGTTGAAGCAGTTGAGACCAGTTTCATACCATAACGAGGCCCTTGCTTGATAATTTCTGGTTCGCTTAACTCAATATCTTCCAACATCGGTAAAGCATAACCATACCCTGTTTGTCTAACCATTTGAATTGCACTTTGATAAGCCTGATATTCCTGACTCATTTTTTTAAGCTCCTGAATCTGTCTTAAAAATAAAGCCGCATCAAATTTTTCTTGTCCTAAAATTTCATTAAGAATTTCATGATATAAACCATTTCTTTCTTCAATACGTAGTGTCGCTGATGAGGCAGATGTATCAATAGATGACAAATAAGCTTTTGATATAAAATCAAATTCAGTCATAGATGTCGCAATCTTCTCAACATCTCTAAAGCGATGAATTTCCTGTAAAGATTTTTCCAGTGATTCATCTAAAGTTTGTTTAAGCCAGTGACTTGAATCCATCAAAGCAATCCATCTAGGAACTTCAATTTTAACTTCATGAATAGGAAATTCATATAAAGCTTCTTTCAATAAACGTGTAATATCATCTTCACTCATATCTGTCACTTTTAAAGCCATGACAGGAACATCATGTTTATTCTGAAGCTCTTCTACCAGTTGACTACATTGCATACTATGAGGATCTTTTGAGTTGACAACAATCACAAAAGGTTTGCCAATATCTTTGAGTTCAGAAATCACTTCATCCGTTGCCTGAAGATAATCTACACCTGGTATTTCACAAATAGAGCCATCACAGGTCATCACTATCCCAATCGTAGAATGATCCTGAATCACTTTCTGCGTTCCAATTTTAGCCGCCTCATCAAATGGTATCGCTTCTAGATACCAAGGTGTTTTCACATAACGAATTCCTTGTTCATCTTGATATCCTTT
The DNA here is from genome assembly GCA_944325245.1 of uncultured Massilimicrobiota sp. GTDB lineage: Bacteria > Bacillota_I > Bacilli_A > Erysipelotrichales > Coprobacillaceae > Allocoprobacillus. The sequence continues at coordinate 1,074 of CALUZM010000127.1, forward strand.
CGCCCCATCAATGACATAACCAACACAATCAACCAATCTGATATTCACACTCAAATTATCTCCAACTTGAATATGAGCAGCCTGATTCGGTACAAATTTTGGTTCGACCGTCATAATCATTTTGCCTTCTCCAGACTGTGGCAGCTCATCTATGGCACGAATTTTAGCATCAGGATTATCAATATAAGGAATGACAGCTTTTTCCATAAAACGCTTAATAAATGATGATTTTCCCACCCTGACTGGTCCGACAACCCCTAAATAGATATCACCATCACATCTTTTTCCAATATCTTTTAATATATCTATTGTCTGCATAGACATCCTCCTTCTCACACATCAATATATGATTTCTGTAAAAATTTAGAACATATGAACAAAAAGATAAAAAAAGTTCATCTTTGCATGCTAAAATAAATATGTATAAAAAAAGGAAGGATATCTATGAAACTAAAGAATACAACATTAATTGTCAATGATTTAGAAAAATCAAAAAATTTCTACAAACAGGTTTTAGGTTTAAAAGTTCTTCTAGACTTTCATGGCAGTGTAACATTGACTTCTGGCATTATACTTCATTCTAAGGAAATATGGAAAGATACAATTCATAAGTCTGACTCTGATATTATTTTTATCAATCATGCTGTTATACTTTCTTTTGAAACTGAGGATATTGATGAATTTATGCTTCTTTTAGATCAATATCATATTACTTTGCTTCATCCCCTCAAAGAAGGCAGTTGGGGTCAAAGAGTTGTACGTTTCTATGATCCAGATGGTCATGTCATTGAAGTCAGCGAATGTATGAGAAAGCTTATTAAACGTCTACTGAGTCAAGGCCTTTCATATGAAGAACTTGCGCATCGTTTACGTGTTCCATTAGATTATATCAAACAGATTATTGAATCTTATCAATAAAAAAAGCGAATCAGTAATAAAATATGAAAGTTTATTTCACTTACATATTTCATTACTTTATCGCTTTTTTCTTTTCTTTATTGACTTTTTTGATTTCTTTATTCCAATATTGATTAGCTTTCTTCATAAAAATACGATCAGTTAACATTGTGATCTTACCAGAAAAGTTTTGATGCTTTAAAATTGCCTCAGAAAACTTCTTGATTTCATTAGACACAACAAAACGTGACATTGTTTTCATAATAAAAAATGCAGAACCTATTTTCAAACTTCCTTTAAACTGCAGATGTTCTCTTAAGCACCAATTCTGTAATATTCTTTCTGAGATATCACATTTTTCAGGCTCATATTCATCACAGGCAATTAAAGCATACACTTCAGCAAAACCTTTTTGCTGAGATTCTAAGCGATGAAATATTTCAAGCGTTGATGAAGGTATTGAATCCAAGGCAACTGGAAAAATAAAAACAACCTGATCATATTCAAAAAAAGTACGTTCATCAAAAGTCATCGTATTACGCACATCCAAACAATCAC